>JAEYAR010000005.1 GCA_023404715.1 Bacillota bacterium
CGCCCCCGCCCCCCCCCCCGCCCCCCCCCCCCCCCCCCGCCCCAGCTTTTGGGCAATCAGTCGAGGTAATACCCCCACTCGTCGTGCTCGTTGTCCTCTGCCAACGCCTTGGCGTAGCGCTCGGACATGCCTTCCTTACAGTACATCTACCGGTGGAGCCAGCGCCTGAAATAAGCTGCGGTGTAGTCATCTCAGTTTCATTCACACATTATCTTATATTAAAATAATGTGCGTTCGTCAATACCGAGATGACGAAATAGCGATCACGTTCGCCCTCCATTCCTATAATTAGGGTAAATCCACAAAAAAGTCGGCATATTCCACATCAAAGATTTGCTTGAGCGCAACGAGGACGCTAATTCGTATTCCATACGAACCCGTTTCCATTTGTGAGTACATGGCGCGAGATACGTCGATGCCCTTCACCTGCAAAGCCTTTGAGACTTCTTCCTGCGTCATCTGTGCCTGCTTTCGTATTTTTTGAAGAGCACTTCCAATGGTAAAATCCTGATAAAGCCACTGATCCATCTGCAAATCCTCCATCTCGATTTTGCAATGCTAAAATTTCATTCATGTCTTGATTTTAGCAAAAAAACGAGATATAATTGCAATGCTACAATTGCAAATAACGGGAGGAGTAAAAAAATGACCTCAGAAAAAACAGACAGGTTCTTCGCGTGGGCAGAGACACACCCTGATATGCTGGACATCGTCTGCGGCATTCGCGTGACGAGCATTGCGATGAACCGAAAAGTCATGAAAATGCTGATGGACGAGGGGCTCACAGAACGGGCCGACATGATCGCTATCCGAATGTATCAGTTGCTGCTGGACGCTGACAAAGCGGCGGAACCACAGGATGTACAGTAATTCAGGGACGCCGGGAGGCGCTGCGTTTTATATTTGACAAACCGGATGCGTCATGCTATTATACTAGACGGTCGACTACTATGAGGAGGTAAGGAACATGAAAAAGTTTGTCGCATCGCTGCTGGCTTCTCTGATGCTATTGACGAGCGTGGGAAGCGTCACGGCGGAGGGGATGACCCCCGGGACGTACTCCGCGGCTTCGCAGGGCTTCCACGGAGAGATTAAGCTGGACGTTACGGTCGACGCCGAGAAGATCACGGATATCGTGGTCGTCGAGCAGACCGAGACGGAGGGCATCGGCACGGCCGCGCTGCCCGTGCTGGTAGACGCGGTGCTCGCGCATCAGACGATCGGGGTCGATTCTGTCTCGGGCGCCACCGTGACGTCTGAGGCGTTCAAGGCGGCCATGCAGGACGCCCTGACCCAGGCCGGAGCGGACATGGAGAAGATGACCGCCGCCGTGCAGGCCGGCGATCTGGAGGCCGTCACGCTGGAGGCGGACGCCGTCGTCGCGGGCGCCGGGGCCGCGGGCCTCTCCGCCGCGCTCGCCCTCGTGCAAAAGGGGCACTCCGTCATCCTGCTCGAAAAGACCGGCGTCATCGGCGGCGCTAGCGCCATGGCGGGCTCCGGCACCATGGCGACCGGCTCTACCTGGCAGAAGGAGGACGGCTACGAGGATTCTCCCGAAAAGCTGGTCGAGGACATGATGAAGAACGGCCATGAAAAGAACGACCGGGCGACCGTCGAGCTGTTCGCGAACACGATCGGCCAGGCGTTTGACTGGCTGGTCGCCGAGGACGGCGCGGCTGTGCCCTATCAGCGCAGCGGCAACCCCAGCCGTTCCTACTCCGGCGTGGGCCGCGGCGCGGGCGTATGCAAGAGCCTGGCCGACACCTTTACGGCCGCGGGCGGCACGCTGCTCGTGAACACCCCCGCCACCGAGCTGATCGTGACCGACGGCGCCGTCACCGGCGTAAAGGCCCAGGGCAACGGCAAGGATTACACCATCGACGCCAAGGCGGTCATCCTCGCGACCGGCGGTTACGGCGCGAACGATGAGCTGGTGCCCGACGAGTACAAGGCGTTCGTCTACGCCGGACATGCCGGCGCGGAGGGCGACGCCATCGCCATGGTCAAGGGGTTGGACGCCGACCTGCTCTCCATGGAGCTGATCAACACGCAGCCCAATTCGATGATCCTTCCCAGCGGTCTGGGCCAGTACTGCAACCCCGGCGTCTCGAAGGCCTACGCGGCCGGCGGATTTATGGTCAACCAGGACGGCGAGCGCTTCTTCAACGAGAGCGGCAACGCCTGGGATCTGATGCAGGCCATGAAGCAGAACACCGCCCAGTACCTGATCATGGACCAGTCCGCGTTCGACGGATTCAACGCCGGCATGACCGGATCGAACATCTATTCCATGGAAAACGTGGAAGAGTGGCTCAAGGACGACTACGCCGGCCAGCCGGTGATGAAGACCGCCGATACGCTGGAAGCGCTGGCTGAAAAGCTGGGCGTCTCCGCCGACGCCGTGACCGCTTCTGCTGCCGCCTTCAATGAGGTCGCCGCCAAGGGCGAGACGGACGCTTTCGGCCGCAAGATCGAGGTCGCTCAAAGCGAAGAAGGGCCCTACTACGCCCTGCAGATGCATATCCGTTACTACGCATCCCTGGGCGGCCTGCACATCAACGACAGCATGCAGGTGCTGAATACCGCGCAGGCTCCGATCCCCGGCCTGTACGCGGCCGGTGAGGTCGTAGGCGGCCTGGAGGGCGACGTCTACATGGGCGCCACGCTGTTCGGCTGGGCCATCGCCTCCGGCTACAATGCGGGCAACGCCGTCTCCGCCGCCATCGGCGAATAAGCTTTCTACGCTGCTCAAAAGGGCTCAAGCGCATTACCGCGCTTGAGCCCTTTTTTGAACCTATCGATTTCCGATGATCTGCTTTAACGATTCCTTCGCCAGCAACAGGTCGGACGGGTCCTGCTTGATCCAGGATGAGATCATGCTGCCGTGGATCAGCGCGAAAATCGCCTGTGCCTTGGCGACGCTTTCCTCCTGCGTAAACCCGAACCCAATCAGGTGGTGCGCGTACATCTGCTGCCATTGCCGGTAGAGCTGCTTACAGGTTTCGTGGATGCGCTCGTCCAGATAAACCGCCTCGATGGAGATCATTGAAAGAAAGAGGGAGGACATGGAGCGCTTGGCCGCGACGCTGCCCGCCAGGTGGTCGGCCATCTTTTCAAAGGAGGCGAGCGCCGTAGGCTCGATCAGTATGTTTTGCTCGATGCCCCGCTCCATCCGGCGGTAGCTATAGGTCAGGGTCTCCTGGAGCAATTGGATCTTCCCGTCCGGGAAGTAGTAATAAAAGCTGCCCTTGGGGATGCCGCACCTTTGAAGTAGCTCGGAGAGGCCCAGCCCATAGTAACCCTTTTCCGTAAAGAGCTTCATGGCCTCCGATAAAATCGATTCCCGCTTATCCATACATTCCTCATCCCGCCGTGCGTTCAGCGATTAAAGCGACTTGATGAAGCGTTCTATGCGCCCCAGCGCCTCGGTCAGCTTATCCAACGCGGTGGCGTAGCAGCAGCGGATATGCCCCTCGCCGCACGCGCCGAACGCCGTGCCCGGCACGCAAGCCACCTTCTCCGCGCTGAGCAGCTGCTGGCAAAAGGCCAGGCTAGAAAGGCCTGTGCGCTCGATCGAGGGGAACACGTAGAACGCGCCCAGCGGCTCAAAGCAGGGAAGGCCCATCTTTTGAAACGCGTCGACCATCAGCCGGCGGCGGCGATCGTAGCTGCGCACCATGGCGCTTACGTCCTCAAAGTCGTTTTGAAGGCCCTTCGAGAGCGCCTCCTCGGCCGCAATCTGGCCTTGGGTGGAAGCGCACATGATCGTAAACTGGTGAATCTTGCACATGAGGGCGATCAGGTCCTTGGGCCCGCAGGCATAGCCCACGCGCCAGCCGGTCATGGCAAAGGCCTTGGAAAAGCCGTTGAGCAGCACCGTGCGCTCCCACATGCCGGGGATCGAGGGGAAGCTGACGTGCCCCAGAGCGCCATAGGTGAGCTCGGAGTAGATCTCGTCCGCGAGCACCACGATGTCGGTATCCCGCAGCACCTCCGCCAGCGCCTCCAGATCCTCGCGGCGCAGGATGGAGCCGGTGGGGTTGTTCGGATAGGGCAGGATCAGCGCCTTGGTGCGCGGGGTAATGGCCGCGCGCAGCGCCTCGGGCGTCAGGCGGAATTCGTCCTCGAATTTCGTCACGATCGGGCGCGGCTCACCGCCCGCGAACGTAACCCCCGGCGCGTAGGATACATACGAGGGCTCGGGGATGAGCACCTCGTCGCCCGGTGCGCATAGCGCGCGCAGGCACAGGTCGATGCCCTCGCTCGCGCCGACGGTGACGAGGATCTCACTCGCGGGATCGTACGCTACGTGACAGCGGCGTTTTAAATATTCGGCGATCAGGCGGCGCAGCTGGATGCGGCCCCAGTTGGACGTATACTGCGTGAGGCCGTCCTCGATCGACGTGATGGCCGCGTCGCGGATATGCCAGGGGGTGACGAAGTCCGGCTCGCCCACGCCCAGGGAGATGGCCTCCGGCATCTCCGACACGATGTCGAAGAAGGCGCGGATGCCGCTGGGCGGCACGGCCTGCACGCGCGGGTTGACGATGCGCTCATAATCCATCACGGGCTCACCGCCAGACGCCTGTCGGCGAGATCCCCTTCGAAGATGACGCCGCCGTATTTATAGGTCTTGAGCATGAAATGGGTCGCCGTGCCGGTGACGGTCTCCAGCGTGGATAGCTTGCTGGAGACGAAGGAGGCGAGCTGCTTGAGCGTGGGCGCCTCGACCATGACCATCAGGTCGTACGCCCCGCTCATGAGGTAGAGGCTGGTGACCTCCTCGAACTGATAGATGCGCGCGGCGATGGCGTCGAAGCCGCGGTCGCGCTGGGGCTGCACGCGCACCTCGATGACGGCCTGCACCATCTCCTTGTCGGTGCGCTCCCAGTTGATCATCGCCGGGTACTTGACCAGCACGCGGTCGTCCTCCAGCCGCTTGACCGCGCGGCGGACCTCTTCCAAGTCATACCCGGTCATCACGGCGATCTGATCGGCGCTCACCCGCGCGTCGTCGGATAGGATCTCCAGGATATGCATTTCAAGCGTATTATACAATGGATTTTAACCTCCTTGTGATAGCGTAAATCCTTAAGGGCCCCCGTATCCCCCGCTCAGAACAGGCCCGTGATGTTGCCGTCCGCGTCCACGTCGATGTTCTCGGCGGCGGGCACGCGCGGCAGGCCCGGCATCGTCATGATGTCGCCGGCGAGCGCGACGACGAAGCCCGCGCCGGCGCTGAGCTTGACCTGGCGGATCGTCAGGGTAAAGCCCTCCGGCGCGCCCAGCTTCTTGGGGTCGTCCGAGAAGGAGTACTGCGTCTTGGCGATGCAGACGGGCAGGCGGCCGTAACCGCCCTCCTCAAAGGAGCGCAGCATTTTCAGCGCGGCGGGGGCGATGGAGACGTCCTTGGCGCCGTAGATCTTCGCGGCGACGGCCTCGATCTTCTTCGCGAGCGGCAGGTCGTCCGCGTAGGTGAGCGAGAACTTTGAAAGATCGGCCTTCTCGCAGCTCGCGATGACCTGTTCGGCCACCGCCAGGCCGCCCTCGCCGCCCTTGGCCCACACCTCGCACAGCGCTACGTTCGCGCCCAGCTTCGCGGCGGCCTCGCGCACGAGCGCGATTTCGGCCTCGGTATCGCTCGTGAAGCGGTTGAGCGCGACGACGGGCTCCACGCCCCAGACGCCCCGGATGTTTTGCAGGTGGCGCGTGAGGTTTGCCAGACCCTTCTCCAGCGCGGGCAGATTTTCCTGGGAGAGATCCGCCTTGGCGACGCCGCCGTGGCTCTTGAGCGCACGGATGGTCGCCACCAGCACGATGCACGAGGGCTTCAGCCCCGCCTTGCGGCACTTGATATCGATAAACTTTTCCGCGCCCAGATCCGCGCCGAAGCCGGCCTCGGTGACCACGTAGTCCGCCAGACGTAGCGCCGTCTGCGTGGCGACGATGCTGTTGCAGCCGTGCGCGATATTGGCGAACGGGCCGCCGTGCACGAGCGCGGGCGTTCCCTCCAGCGTCTGCACGAGGTTGGGGCGCATCGCGTCGCGCAGCAGCGCGGCCATCGCGCCCTGCGCCTTGAGCTGCCCTGCGGTGACGGGCTCGTCCGCGAACGTACGGCCCACGACGATGCGCGCGAGGCGCGCCTTGAGGTCCGCGATGTCGCTGGAAAGGCAGAGCACCGCCATGATCTCCGAGGCGGTCGTGATGTCAAACCCGTCCTCGCGCGGCATGCCGTTCATCCGCCCGCCCAAGCCGTCCGTGATCTGGCGCAGCTGGCGGTCGTTCATGTCCATACAACGCTTCCAGGTGATGCGGCGCGGGTCGATGCCCAGCGCGTTGCCCTGGGAGATGTGGTTATCCACCATCGCGGCGAGCAGGTTGTTCGCCGCGGTGATCGCATGCAGGTCGCCGGTAAAGTGCAGGTTGATGTCCTCCATCGGAACGACCTGCGCATAGCCGCCGCCCGCCGCGCCGCCCTTGATGCCGAAGACCGGCCCGAGGGAGGGCTCGCGCAGCGCGAGCATCGTATGCTTGCCGCAGCGGCGCAGCGCGTCGGCCAAACCGATGGAAACCGTCGTCTTGCCTTCGCCCGCGGGCGTGGGGTTGATCGCCGTCACCAGCACGAGCTTTCCGTCCATGGGACGGTCCATAAGCGCCTTGTAATCGACCTTCGCCTTATAACGGCCGTACAATTCAAGCGTCTCCTCGTCGATCCCTGCGGTCTTGGCGATGGATGCGACGGGCTGCATTGGACATGCGCGCGCAATTTCGATATCGCTGAGCATCGTACCCCTCCTATGCTTTCGATGGATTTTTATGTTTTCTCCATTATAGTCGATTCGCCCCCAAGGGGCAAGGCTTGCTTGACAATTCGTGCTATAATGAGAACAGATAGGCGGGTAAGCGGCGGGCTTGCCCAGTCGAATAGGAAGACGCCGGGAGGTCGGAGCGTATGGACGCTATGCAGCGGCGCGCGGAGATTCTTTCGCGCATTGAACGCACCCCCAGGCCCGTGAAAGGCGGGGCCTTGGCGAAGGAGCTTTCGGTCAGCCGTCAGGTGATCGTGCAGGATGTGGCGCTGCTGCGCGCCAAAGGGCACCCGATTCTCGCCACGCCGGAAGGATACATCCTGCCCAGCGCCCCGCTCTCAAACTGCGCCCGCGTGGCCGCCTGCATCCATACGGGCTTTGAGCGCATGCGTGAGGAGCTGTACGCCATCGTCGACGCGGGCGCGACGGTGGAAGATATCGTCGTCGCTCACCCGGTGTATGGCGAGTTCCGCGCCATGCTGATGCTGCGAAGCCGCCGTCAGGTAGATGATTTTGTCGAAAACCCCGGCTGGCAGGAGGCGTCCCCCCTCTCGGTGCTCACCGACGGGCTGCACCTGCACACCATCACCGCGCCGGACGAGCGCACGCTCGACATCGCCTTTGGCGAACTTCAGAGGCGTGGAATCCTCGCGCCGGGGGAATGACGCTAGCGCCAGAGGGGCCTTTTCAGGGCCCCTTTTGATTGCGTCTTGAATGCCCAAACTTGTCTTTTTTTTGCCAAACCCCTTGCTTTTCTATGCTAAAGCGTTCATAATATTCTTATTTCCATCAGAAAGAGGGGGCTATATTCATGAAACGCGTTTACAACTATTCGCCCGGTCCTTCCATGCTCGCCCTTCCCGTCCTCGAGCAGATGCAAAAAGATCTGCTGTGTTACGGCTCAACGGGCATGTCCGTGATGGAGATGAGTCATCGATCAAAAATGTACACGGAGATTTTTGACGAGGCCGTAGCGCTCCTCAAAAAGCTCATGGACATTCCGGATAACTATAAGGTGCTCTTCCTCCAGGGGGGCGCGACGCAGCAATTCTCGGCGGTGCCGCTCAACCTGATGAAGACAGGCAAGGCCGATTACGTGGACAGCGGTAACTTTGCGCACCTCGCGGCCGAGGAGGCGAAGCGCTATGGAGCGGTGCGCATCGCGGGCTCCTCGCGCGCGGACAACTACGTGTACGTGCCAAAGGCCGACGTATCGCCGGACGCGGACTACGTGCACATCACGACCAACAACACGATTTACGGCACGCGCTATGTGGAACTGCCGGACGTAAAGTCCGTACCGCTGGTGGCTGACATGTCCTCCAACATCCTGTCGGAGGTCTACGACGTATCGAAGTTCGGCGTCATCTACGCGGGCGCGCAGAAGAATATCGGCCCGGCGGGCCTGTGCGTGCTGATCGTGCGCGACGACCTGCTCGGCTGCGCGCATCCGCTTTGCCCCAAGCTGCTCGATTGGCAGGTAGAGGCGGAGGCAAACTCCATGTACAACACGCCCAACACGTTCGCTATCTACGCGGCCAAGCTGGGCTTTGAATGGCTACTCTCCCTGGGGGGCGTAAAGGCCATCGAGCGGATCAATATCGAAAAGGCAAAGTTGCTCTACGACTATCTCGATGAGAGCCGGCTTTTCAAACCCACCGCACAAAAGGCGTTCCGCTCGCGTATGAACGTGACTTTCGTGACGGGCGACGCGGACAAGGACGCGCTCTTCGTCAGGGAGGCGGCCGCCGCGGGGCTCGTAAACCTCAAGGGACACCGCACGGTAGGCGGCATGCGCGCGAGCATCTACAACGCGATGCCGGTTGAGGGCGTGCAGGCGCTGGTGGACTTCATGAAGCAGTTTGAGGCGAAGAACGCTTAAGGGGGGAAACGGCATGTATAAAATTCAGACGCTCAACGCGATCTCGGACGTCGTCTTCGGGGAGCTCGACGCGAACTACGCCGTCTCCGCGCAGGAGCATGCGCCAGACGCCATCCTCGTGCGCAGCGCGGCGATGCACGACATGGAGCTGCCGGTCTCGCTGCTCTCGATCGCGCGGGCGGGCGCAGGCGTCAACAACATCCCGATCGAAAGGTGCTCCGAGGCGGGCATTTGCGTGTTCAATACGCCCGGCGCCAACGCCAACGCCGTATGCGAACTGGTCATCGCGGGCCTGCTGCTCGCCTGCCGCGGCGTCACGGACGGCGTCGAATGGGCCAAGACGCTCAAGGGGCAGGGCGCGGCGGTCGAGAAGCTGGTCGAAAAGGGGAAGGGCCAGTTCGTAGGGCCCGAAATCGCCGGCAAGCGCCTGGGCGTCGTCGGCCTGGGCGCCATCGGCCTGCGGGTCGCCAACGCGGCGGCGGCGCTGGGCATGCGCGTGGTGGGCTTCGATCCGTCGATCACGGTCGAGCATGCCTGGTCGCTCTCGCGCAGCATCGCGCGCGCGGGTTCGCTGGACGACCTGCTGGCAAGCTGCGATTTCATTACGCTGCACGTGCCGCTGACGGACAAGACCCGCGGCATGATCGGCGCGGACGCGCTGTCCAAGGCAAGGCCCGGCCTGCGCGTGCTCAACTTTTCGCGCGCCGGCCTCGTCGACAGCGCGGCGATGCTAGGCGCTATCGCGGCGGGAACGGTGGCCCGTTACGTGACGGATTTCCCCACCGACGAGATGCTCTGCGCGCAAAACGTGCTGTGCATCCCGCATCTGGGCGCCTCCACCCCCGAGTCGGAGGACAACTGTGCGGCCATGGCCGCGCGCCAGACGCGCGCTTACCTCGAGTGCGGGGCCATAGAGAACAGCGTCAATCTGCCCGACGTGGCCCTTTCGCCTGTAAGCAAGCCGCGCATTTGCGCCATCCACCGCAATATCCCCAACATGCTCGGCGCGATCACAGCGGCGGTGTCCGCACAGCGCCTGAACATATCGGACCTGGTGAACCGCTCGCGCGGCGCCATGGCTTATACAGTGCTGGATCTGGATGGCGTTCCGCAGGGGAGCGAGGCGCTTTTGAAAACGCTGGAGGAGATCGACGGCATGCTGCGCGTGCGCATGCTGGGCGTTTAAGCTTCATCTAAGACAGAATAAAGGCCCAACCGCGGCTGCGGGGGGCCTTCTCTCTTTGTATGACGTGCTATTTGAGCGTGCGATCCTTGCGAAAGGCAAAGCATGCGCCGCCGGCGAGGGCGCTCGCCTTCTCGCCTTTACAGAATATCTCGTGCTGCTCGTGTCCGTGGTGCTCGTGGCGCTCGTCATGGGCCGTTACAGCTTCCTGCGGACCGGCCTTGAGCTGCCCGGGCGTGAGCACGTGCGCGCGGTAGAGGGCCAGCTTCGCGCACGCGGGGCCTACCAGCTCATAGAGTACCGCCGAGGAGAGGATGACGGTGGAGAGCAGCGCGCCCATCTCCGGCGAAAGGATGCGCTCGCCCAGCGCAGCCAAGCCGATGGAAACGCCCGCGTTGGGGATCAGGGCCAGCCCCAGGTACTTACGGACCTCCGGCGTGTCGTGGATGATCGTCGCGCCCAGGCTCGCGCCCAGGAACTTGCCCGCGATGCGCACGAAGAAATAAGCGATGCCGATCACCCCGGCTGTGGCTAAGGCGGGCACGTTGAGGCGCATGCCGGAGACGACGAAGAAAATCGTTAGGATGGGCGGCGTAAAGCGATCCACCTTTTTAAACAGCGTCTCGCCCTTGGAGATGTTGGCGTGCACCGCGCCCAGCACCATACAGGAGAGCAGCGGCGAGATATTGACCGCCGAGCAGATGCCGGAGAGCTCCAGCAGCATAATCACGACGAGCAGCAGGCGGTTATAAGAGGAGTGCACGTGGCGCAGCAACGCCTTGAGCAATAGCGCGAGGCCGATACCTAAGCCGATGGCCACCACGTTATAGACGATAGGCAGTACGACCGTGGTCAGCATGGAACCCGATGTGCTTTCGGACATCTGGGCGATCGCCGCGCAGACGCTGAAGGCGAGCAGGGAAACCGCATCGTCCAGCGCGACGACCTGCAGCAGCGTATCCACGAAGTGCCCTTTCGCCTTGTACTGGCGGATGGTCATAAGCGTAGAGGCAGGCGCGGTCGCCGAGGCGATTGCGCCCAGCAACAGCGAGAACGCCAGCGGCAGATGAAAGACATACAGCATGACGAGCGTCACAAGCAGCGCCGCAACCAAAGCCTCCATCGCCGTAAGAAAGAAGATCTTGCGCCCGCTGCGTTTGAGGGAGGACCATTTGAAATAGCGCCCCGTGCCAAAGGCGATAAACGCCAGCGCGACGTCCGTAATGAAGCTCATCGAGCCGACCATCGCGCTGTCCACGAGATTCAGGCAGTACGGTCCGATAAAGATGCCCGCGAGGATATAGCCCGTCACGTTGGGTAGGTGCATGAGCTTTGTAATCCGACTGATGGCAAAGGCGGCTAACAGCGTCGTCGCGAGGCATAGAATCACACGGGCTGTATCGTTAAGCTGCAGCGCAAGCATGGACATGAGCGATCGTCTCCCTTCGGGTCTTTCCCGCCCGCAGCGGGCGGCAATTTCTTTGCGCAAAGGCAAAGCGGCTAAATCGATTGCTCTTGATTATAGGGCTGTAAAATGCTAAAATCAAATTATAGTTTTTTGATCGATTATAAATTTGATTTATAATGGGAGGCGCTGCACATGATCGACCCCAAAATCAAAACGCTGCTCAAGCTCGACGAGGTCGGCTCC
>JAEYAR010000049.1 GCA_023404715.1 Bacillota bacterium
ATGTTGTATAAAACCGAAACCCGTTTTCCAAGGAATCTAACCTGATTCCGTTTATTCCCACATCACCGCATCAAATGCTTTAAATCCATATAAATTTTTCTTGCTTTTCCCCTTGCCGGGCGGCAAAAATATGATACAATAGGGGCAAATATCATATGGGGCGAGGTATCCCGCATGCAGCACATTTGGACCGCGCTGAAACGCCACCCGCTGCTGTCGTCATCAAAGGGCCGTATCATGCTCCTCTTCGCGCTAGAGGGGGTTCTCATCCAGTATATCAGCTCGATCAACGGCTTTGGCAATAACCTATATGCGACGAACATGGGCGCCAGCGACGTGCAGATCGGCCTGGTGCAAACCGTTGCCAATCTGACGGCCGTGCTGTTGCTGCTGCCAAGCGGCCTCATCGGCGAGCGTCTGCGCTCCCCGCGCACGCTGCCCGTCTTTACCCTCGCCCTCATGGGCGTGATGTACTTATTTTACGGCTCTGCCCCCGCGATGGGCAGCGCCCGTATGGCGTTTTTCTTCGTCTTCCTCGCGGCGACGAGCGGCCTGCTCGCGGTGTACAACGCCCAATGGCAGACGTTCTTCGGCGATGTCATCGCCGACGGGCGCGACCGCAACGGCGTGTACGCCTTTCGCAACCGCTTCATGTTCTTCATCGGCACGTGTACGCCCCTTCTTTGCGGGGCGGCGATGTCCGTCTGCAGCGCCGGCGATGAGAAGCTACAGGTCCTGCGCGCCTTCTATTACACGTGCGGCGCGGCGATGCTGCTGGCCGCAGCGATCCTTAGGCGAATGCCCGTCAAAGAGCGCCCCGGCGCATCGCAGTCCTTCACTTTTTCCGACGCGAAGGCAGCGGTCTCTCTCGCCTGCCGCAGCCACCCCTTCCGCTCCTTCTTTTTTTGCATCCTCTTCTTCTATTTGAGCTGGCATATCGACTGGAGCATGTGGTACATCGCCCAGACGCAGTACTGCGGCATGACGGAGCTGCATATGAGCGTGCTCAACGCCCTCGCATGCGTAGGGCAGCTGCTCACAATCGGCATATTTGTGCGGCTCAACCAACGGCGCGGGGTCGGGTTTTCGTTCCTGTTCGGCATCGCCGGGCTCGTCCTGTGCCCGTTTACCGTATGCCTGTGCCTGAATCTGCCGCTTGCATCCCGCCCCATCGTCTTCACGTTGCTGGCGGCATTTTTCTCCGCGCCGCAAAGCTGCATCGGTCTGTGCGTGATCCAGATGCTGCTTTCGGTCGTTCCCGAGCGAGGCCGCTCCTTTCTCGTAAGCCTCTACACGCTCGTCATCCTGCTGTCCAACAGCCTCCTGCCTTTGCTGGGCGTTCAGTTTTATACCCTGCTCGGCGCAAACGAGAAGGCCCTCTTTACGTTGAACGCCGGCGTTCTCCTATGGCGCGCCGCCGCCTTAGCGGTCTTTGTCGTGCGGTATATCCGCCAAAGGCCGCCGTCTGCACGGACCCGTATCAGCGCCTAACCTACGATGCCGCCCGCCGTCTTTGCCAATGGGCAAAGACGGCGGGCGGTTTTTATGCTTTCTTGCGTCCGAATGTGAGGTATTCAAACTCCTGAATGCTCACCGGCTTGGAGAACACATACCCCTGTACGGCGTCGCAGTGGATGCTGCGCAGAAATTCAACCTGCGGGATGGTCTCCACGCCCTCCGATACGATCGTCATCCCCAGCTTCTGGCCGAGTCCGACGACGGATTCCACCACCTGCTCGCCGCGCTGGTCGTCTTCTTTGGAAAAGAACGCGCGATCGAGCTTGAGCGTATCCACCGAGACCTCCTTGAGGACGTTCAGCGAGGAATAGCCGCTCCCAAAGTCGTCCAGGGAGCACAAGAAGCCCATGGCATGGATTTGTGCGACGACCTGCTTGAGGTATTCTAGATTTTCAAACACGAGCGTCTCCGTCAGTTCGATCTCCAGCAGATGCGTCGGGATGCCGTATCGCTCCTGTATCGCCTTGTATTTCGCCAGAAAATCTTGCTCGCGCAGGTGCGCCTGCGACATGTTGACAGAAACCGGCACAGGCTCCCGCCCCTCGTCTATCCAGCGGCGCAGCACCTTGCATACCTCTTCAAAAACGTACATGTCCAACTCGCGGATAAAACCGTTTCTCTCGAAAAAGGGAATAAAGTCCGACGGCGGGATCAGCCCGCGTTCGGGGTCCTGCCAGCGCACGAGCGCCTCCGCGCCCACCGTTTTGCCGTCCTCCAAGGAAACCTTCGGCTGCAGATGAACGACAAACTCCCCGTTTCGCAGCGCTTGCTCCATGCCGTTCTCCATTTCCTTTTCGCGCTGCAGCCGAAGACGTTCCATATCGTTGTAAAACATGCATTTGCACAGCTCGTGCACGTTCGCCGTCTTGTTCTTTTTGCGCGCGGTGTTCGCGCGGTCGCGTATGGTTACGACGTCTAGTTTGGGGTCCTCTACGATGTAAATGCCATAGTCCACCGGCAGGTAATAGGGGGCCGGCAGCAGATCGTTATAGGCGTTAATCGCTTCCGAAATATCCACCAGCCGACGTTCGATTTCTTTTTCGTCGGTCGTAGAAAGCACGATGTCGAAACGATCCGACGAAATGCGCGATGCGAACTCGCCCGCGCCCAAGGCCTGCACGATCGTATTGTGCACATAGCGCAGCACACGGTCGCCCTCTACGCTGCCAAAGAAGTCGTTGACCAGTTTAAACTTGCGCAGGTCCGCCGAGATGAACGCATAGGGCCTGAACTGCCGCCGTTTCTCGCCCAGCGCGAGCGCAAAGCGCGCCGCCGTAAAGCCGCCGGTCACCGGGTCCTCGTAGGCAATCCGCGTGATCTCGCGGTTCTTTCGGCTGTAGGTATACAGTGTGCAGGCGATGAGCAGCAGGAACAGCGCCGCGATGATAAAGCTGGCCAACACCGAAAATCCCATAAAGCTGTGCATCTGGTCCGCATACACCGCCGTCGGGACGACGCAGAGCAAAAACCAGCTTCCATCGTTGATGGGGACGTAGTTCATCGTCTCGTGCACAGCGCCGTCAAATGTGTATTCGAGGTAGCCGCTGCGCCCTTCGCGCATGGCGGCGCGCATCGCATCGATCGAATCGCCCGCAGCAAATTCGCCGCGTTCTTTCAGGCTCTCGAAGAAGTTATCCTCCGTAAGAATGGCGTTGCTATTGCTCGAGCGCAGGATAAAATTACCTTCCAGATCGATGATATGCGAAAACCCTTTTCCCCCAAAGGTTTCAATGCCCAGCAGCCGCGCTTCCATCACCTCTGGCTTCACCCAGGCGACGAGCGCGCCCGCCGAAGCCCCACCCTGCGCATAGGGCGCCGCATAAAAGATACAGGCGTCCCCTTCGGGGCAGGCGCACAGCGAGTCCCCGATCGCCGGCGTACCGCTCAGCGCCTCCTGAAACGCCGAATAGCCGCTCAGGTCGACTCGACCGCCGTCTTCAAGCATGAGCTGCCCGGACGCATCCGCCACACCCAAGCCATGAAAGGGATAGCGCTGCGCCGCGCAGGCGATGTATTCCTCTTCGACGCCGGCCGGCCCGGCAAACAAAGACAGGTTTTCGCTAATCGCCTCCATCGTGGTCACGTTAGCGGTCATGCGCAGGCGAATGCGGCCGGAGACTTGCTCCGACACCTCCGCCAGATAGCGGCGGGTCTGCCCCACCATCACATCATCTCCGCGCTCCACCATTGCAAAGCATAGCAGGGCCGCCACAATGGCGATCGCCGTCAGCGCTGTCGTCAGCGCAAGCGTCCCCTTATGCTCAATCGGTCCGTGCTTTTTTAAATGCATGTCCACCCATTCCTTGCCTGTATCATTGGAAGCGCCTGTCATGTATCGGCTCGTATAATTCCTTCTATTATACCAAGCGCTCTTGATTATCTCAAGAGCGCCGTGCACGTTTATTCAGGTTGGAATGGGCAAATCCTCCGTAAGCATCCGGTTCCTGGGCGGTTCAGGCCGTCGCGTCATTCCCAACGAAAATGCTTCAACGCTACCGTTGTGCATACGGCCGCCAATACGGTCATCATCGCCACGGGCAAAAGCACATCTGTGATCGGCAGACCCAAAGAGGCGGCCTTGAGCAGCTTGATTCCCTGTGTAAGCGGCAAGATATCGGCCAACCTCTGTAGTGCTGCCGGCATCGCTTCATAGGGCAGCGTCGCGCCGGAAAAGATGAGCATCGGGAAGTAGAGCAGGCTCGCGATGACGCCCGCCATCTTGACGTCAGGGGCAATGCCGCCCACCATCATGCCTACGCTAAACATGGAGAGCATGACCAGCAAATACCCGCCCAGGAATGACAGCGCAGATCCGTGGACTCGCAGGCCAAAGCATATCTTGCCGACGATATAGAGCAGCAGCAGCGACGCCACGGCATAGAGCGTGTAGATTACGACCTGTACCAGCAAAATCACGGCGGGGCTGATAGGCGTCACCCGAAAGCGTTTTAAGATGTGGCGGCTTCGGTAATCTGAGACGACCAGCGGCAAGCCCATCACGCCGCCGGCGCAGATCGATATGGAGGTCAGCGCCCCAAAGGACTGGTCTAAAAACGTAAAATCCGCGCCGGGAAAGGCCGGCTTGTCGCCGTACAGCACTCCGATTAAGGTCATTACGGCGAGCGGCATACAGATGGCGAAGATGAACATGTCCATTCCGCGCAGCGAGAGCTTCAGCTCCGTTTTAAGCATCGTGCGAAAGCTTTTCATGGCAATCCCCTTCCTCTGTGTACCAAAGGTACGCGTCCTCCAATCGATTAAACGGGCTTCCTGCGACCGCCTCTCGCACGGTGCCGCTAAAGACGGTCTGCCCGCGACGCAGGATGCAGATGCGGTCGCAAAGCGCCTCGACCTCGTCCATAAAATGCGACGTCAGCAGGATCGACAGCCCCTGCGCCTTGAGCCCGGAGAGGATCTTCCAGACGTCCCGCCGCGCACGCGCATCCAGCCCGGTCGTCAGCTCGTCCAGAAAGACGAGCTTGGGGGCGGGAATCAGCGCGAGCACGATGAACAGGCGCTGCCGCTCGCCGCCCGACAGATCCTTGACAGGGCTACCGGATTTCTCCGCGATGCCAAACTGCGCGAGCAAAGCGCGGAAGTCCGCGGTCATCCGATAGAGCGACGCGGTCACCTCGCACAGCTCCTTGACGGTGATCTTCTCCTGATAGTTTGCCTCTTGAAACTGCACGCCCACCTGTTCAAACAGTTGCTTTCGTTCCGTCCGCGGGTCCATTCCCAGGATGCGGACCTGCCCGGCGTCAGGACGTTTCGTCCCCAGCAGGCACTCGAGCGTCGTGCTCTTGCCCGCGCCGTTGGCGCCCAGCAGCCCGAATACGGCGCCCTGCTCTACGGTCAGTTCCAGGTTGTCCACCGCGCAAAGCGGCCCGTAGCATTTGGTAAGCCGCCGCGCCTCGATCACGTATTCCATCGCCAATCCTCCTCGCATTGATGCCATAAGCATATCACCGACCTAAAGGCTGGTGGATAAGTGGAGGCTCGCGATTTAAAACGAATAGATCCCCTTTTCCATATTGCGCAGCTTCTCTTTCATTTGCAGGGCGTTTCGCTCCGCCGCCTGCAGGGAGAGGATCAGCGCGTCGCATACGGAGATGATGTCCTCGTCCGCCCTCGGCGTGTTGAGCGCCGTGCGGATATCGGCGTTCGGGTCGGCGGATAACGCCGCGAGCAGCCGCAATATCGCTTCGAGCGAGTAATTCGCGCAGCGCAGGGCGCGGATGATCTTGAGCCGGCGGATGTCCTCGTCCGTATAGACGCGGTATCCGTTTTCTCTGCGTTTGACCGTCAGCAATCCGTTCATCTCCCAATTGCGCAGCGTATCCATCGATACGTCCAGATATGCCGACGCTTCCTTTCGTTTGAGCTTTAAGCCGCCTTGCGCCGGGCCGCCGTTCCAAAGCCGCCGCACGATCTCGATGGCCTCCTCCGCGTTCTGGCGCTCTCTGCGCACGCGCAGCAAATAGCCGTCTGTCAGGGCCATCGCCCGGTCATACGCCCCCGCCGCCGAGGTCTTGACCACCTCCAGGATCATCTTGCGCAGCCCGCGCTGCATGACCTCCACCTGCAAGGCGAGGCGGACGAGCCGCAACTGGGCGAGGTGCGCCTGGGTATATACGCGGTATCGGTTGCGGTCGCGCTCGGGCCTTGGTATCAACCCCCATTGCTCGTATAAGCGCACCGTGTTCGGGTGGACGCCGACCCATTCGGCAACCTCCGCCGTCCGATAGGTCCTCATGCTCGTTCACCTCCTGACGAGATAGCATAACATGGCCTCAAAGCTTGGTGTTATAGTGGAGGGTTTTTACTTTGATGCGAGAAAAAACGGCGCAGCCGAAGCCATGCCGTTTGGGATATAGGTTCTTTTCAAACGTTCGCGGTTCATTCCCAGGCCGGGATGTAGACGCCCTTATACACGGTGTCGAACAGCTCGCGCACCGCGTCGGACTGGTATACCTCCGCAATGCGCTTAAAGACCGGCTCTTCGGCGCGGTCCGCGCGCGCGGCGATGACGTTGACGATGCCGTGCATGTCGGGGTTATTCGGGTCGTACTCCTCCATATACAGCGCCTGGTCGTTGCTCAGGCCTGCATCCTTGGCGTGCGTGCCGTTGAGGAAGGCGATCGCGATGGAGGGATCGCTCATCGCGGAGGCAGTCAGCGCGGCCTCCATCTCGTTGAACGCGAGGTTCAGCGGATTCTCGGCGATGTCGGCGACGGTCGCCAGCTCGGTAATCCCCTCTTCAAGCTTGATCAGGCCCGCGGCCTCGAGCATGCGCAGCGCGCGCGCTTCGTTGACGACGTCGTTCATGATCGCCACGCCGTCGCCTTCCTTGAGGTCATCCAGCGCGGTATACTTCTCAGAGTAGATGCACAGCGGTGCGATCAGCGTATCGCATACGGCCACCAGCTCCACGCCGTGTTCCTTGGACCAGTTGTTCATGAAGTTATAGTGCTGAAAGGCGTTGAGGTCCACGTCGCCGCTGGCGAGCGCCTCGTTAGGGATAATGTAATCGGAGAATTTCACCAGCTCGATCTCGATGCCCTCTTCCTTCAGCGCCGGGATGATGACCTGCTCCCACTGTTCGTTGTTCTCGCCCACGACGCCGACCTTGACCTTCACCACGTCCTCAGCCAGGCAGGCCGCCGTGGTAAAGCAAAGGGTGAGCGCGAGCAAAGCCGTAAAAATCCGCTTCATCATGTTTCCTCCTTCTCGATTGGGGGTTTATCAGGAATGCGCTTTGCGCAGGACCTGCGTTTGCTAACAAGACGGCATAGCCGCCCCTTTTATTGCAGCCGCCGGGTAAGCAAATTGCCCACGGACTGAATCAGCGTGACCAGGACGAGCAGCACGATGACCGTCGCGATCGTCACGTCCGTCTGAAAGCGCTGAAAGCCGTAGCGGATGGCATAGTCGCCCAGCCCGCCGCCGCCCACGCAGCCCGCCATCGCCGACAGGGCGATCAGGTTGATGATGGTAATCGTCGCGCCCCGGATCATGCCGCCCAGCCCTTCGCGCAGGTACACGCGAAAGACAATCTCCCACGGCCCCGAGCCCATGGCCTGCGCCGCCTCGACCACGCCCTTGTCCACCTCGCACAGCGCGCTGTGAATCTGGCGCGAAAAGAACGGGATGGTGCCGATCACCAGCGGGAAGATCGCGCCCTTCGTCCCGATGGACGTACCCATGACGATGCGGGTGAGCGGCAGCAGCAGCGCGATGAGGATGACGAAGGGGATGGAACGAAAGACGTTGATCACCTTATCCAGCAAGGAGTGGACAAAGCGGTTTTCCATGATGCCGCCAGGCGCGGACACCACGAGCACCACGCCGAAGAGGACGCCGAAGGCCGCGCTGAACAGCGCGCTGATGCCGACCATCTCCAGCGTCTGAAAGAGCGCCTTGTTCATCTCGGGAAACGTCTTGACGACATTGGGCATGATGCCCTGCAAAAACTCATACACGGCGAAGCACCTCCACACGGCTTGCGGCCTTGCCGAACGCTTCCAGCGCGGCGGCGACCGCGCCCGGCTCTCCGCGGAATACGACGATCATCGTGCCGAACGGCGTGCCCAGCAGCATCTCTACGTTGCCGAAGATGATGCTGATGTCCACCCCGTACGCACGCGACAGGCGCGAGACGACGGCCTGGCCCGTGCTGTCGCCCGAGCAGTCGTAGCGCACGACGATATCCCCCGCCACGAGACCCAACGCGTCCGGGTCCGAGCTCACCAGCTCCTCCATGTGCGCGATGTTCGTCGTCGTGCGGATGAAGCGGCGGGTGATGGGCTTTTGCGGGTTGGCGAACACGTCGTAAATGCCGCCCTCCTCGACCACGCGCCCGTCCTCCATCACGGCCACGCGCGTGCAAACCTCCTTGACGACGGCCATCTCGTGCGTGATGAGCACGATGGTAAGCCCCAGCGTCCGGTTCAGCTCGCGCAAAAGCTTTAGGATGTCCTGCGTGGTCTGCGGGTCGAGCGCGCTCGTCGCTTCGTCGCATAGCAGCACGCTCGGGTCGTTGGCCAGCGCGCGGGCGATGGCTACGCGCTGCTTCTGTCCGCCGGAGAGCTGGGCGGGATACGCTTTCTCCTTGTCCGTCAGGCCGACAATCTTCAGCAGCTTCAGCACCTTTTCGCGCTTTTCCGCGCCCGTCAGCTTGGCCCCCCGCAGCGGATAGGCGACATTTTGGAAGACCGTGCGCGATTTCATCAGGTTGAAGTGCTGAAAGATCATGCCGATCTTTTTGCGTGCCGCGCGCAGTTCCTTTTCGGTGTATTTCGTCAGATCCTGGCCGTCGATGATGACCTGGCCGGACGTCGGCCGCTCCAGCAGGTTGATGCAGCGCACCAGCGTGGACTTGCCCGCGCCGCTGAAGCCGATGATGCCGAAGATCTCGCCGTCCCCGATGGTCAGCGACGCATCGCGCACGGCGTGCACGTTTTCCTCGCGTGCGCCGGTCTCAAACGTCTTGCAGACCTGGCGTAATTCGATCATGCGTATAACCCCATTTTTTTACGTCGTTTCGGATTATTATACTATAAAGTGAATGAAATTTCAATGCAGCGGCAAAACGATCGTAAAATTTACAGGATTTTGACGCGCCATGACGAAGAATACACAGCGAACGGGCGCGTCGCCCCATTCCAACATCGAAAGCAGGGATTATATGGACTGGCTCGCGCAGGCTGAGACACATTTTGAAGATATGAAAGCGCTCTTTGAGGATTTACACCGTCATCCCGAGCCTTCGCACGAGGAGGTGCGCACCAACGCGCGCGTGCGCGAGGCGCTCGCCGTGGACGGCATCGAGCTTCTTTGCCCGGCGGATAACATCACCATCGCCGTCATACGCGGCGCACGCCCCGGCAAGACCGTGGGGCTGCGCTTCGATACGGACGCCCTGCAGTTGCAGGAGCTGACGGACCTGCCCTACCGCTCCGAGCGCCCGGGGCTTATGCACGGCTGCGGCCACGATGCGCATACGACGGTGGGCGTATACGTCGCCAGGCTGCTTTGTGCGAACCGCGCGCAGCTCGCGGGCGTCTATAAGGTCATCTTCCAGCCCGCGGAGGAGGGTGAGCGCGGCGCGCACGAGGTCATCCGCACCGGCCTCGTCGACGACGTAGACGCTTTCTTCGGCCTGCACGTGTGGAGCCTTTACCCCACGGGCACGCTGCACGCGACGCCGGGCGGCGTGTGCGCAGGGCCGGATATGTTCAAGGTCACGATCCACGGCAAGGGCGGCCACGGTGCCACGCCGGAGCTGTGCATAGACGCGGTGGCCGCGGGCGCGGCGGTCGTGCAGTCGCTGCAGCACATCGCCTCGCGCTTCATCTCGCCCATGCATAGCGTGGTGGTCACGGTCGGCTCCTTTCACGCGGGCACGCGCTGCAACATCATCGCGCAGGACGCCGTGCTGGAGGGCACGCTGCGCGCCTTTGACGACGACGTGCATAGCACGCTGCTGGAAGTCTTCCGCCGCATCGTCACGGACGTCGCCGCCGCGCACGGCTGCACCGCCGAGATCGAGATCAACGAGGTCACCGGCATCGTCGTAAACGACGCGCGCCTGTGCGGCCTGGCAAACGACGCGGCGGCCGCGCTCGTCCCGCCGGAGCGCATCTTGCCGCAGGTTCCCTCGATGCTGGGCGACGACTTCGCCGAATACCGCCGTATCGCCCCCAGCTGTTACGTGCAGGTCGGTATGGGCGCCCCGGAAAAGGGCTGCAGCTACGCCCACCACCACGGGTTGTTCAAGGTGGATGAGGACGTGCTCCCCCTCGCCTGCGCGTGGCTCTGCGACAGCGCGGCGCGCGCGGCGGAATGAACATTTGAACGATTAAAACGCACACTCATCTATTGCCCTTTGTCTTGTTGTAACCCTTTTCGTATGCCTGATAGGTCCATATCGCGTTTCGCTCCAGCTCGTTGAGCGAGGAAAACCCGCTGTCCTTCAAGGCAATGATGCGAATGGTAAATTCATCGCCGTATTTATAGTCCGCGTAGACATCTCCGTTCCCCCGTCCTGTAAAATGGTCGTTGACGCGGTTCAAGACCTGCGCGCCTTGGCCCACATAATACATACGCTTTGTTTTATTTAAGAGGATATAGACGCCGGGGAAATTGCGCCGCGCCGCTAATCCGGAACCATCTTTCCCGCTCAAACATTCGTTTCTCATCTGAAAAAATGCGCGCGGAGTCATCTCCGCAGCTTTGTTTGCCAGTCTCGTGACTTTCTTTTTGAGCTTACGCCTTTTCAAAAACCCATGAAGAACAGAGGGAAGAAGGGCAATAAGGCCCAAAGTCACAAACGCTAAAGCCAATAGGTATAGTTGGTTTTCCGACATGAAGGTCTCCTTCGCCGTTATTGAAAGCCCTTTATTGCTTGCGCTGCCTCCTGGGCAATGTTGAAGGCGCTTAGCCTCGCCAGCTCTTTCATGCATGCGATCTCTTCGGCGACGGGATTGTCAAATCGAAACGCAGTGCGGCAGATTTGGACCTCCCCGAAGACGGTCCTGCGCGTTCCGCCATCGCAGACGCCGCCGCAATGCCCGCAAAAGTCGAGATGCTTCCATGCGGTTTCCTTCATGCGCTCGTCAAGAGGGGCGTTTGCGAACCAGTCTTCGCCGCTGTCGTCAGACCAGACGATCCATCCCTCGGGTTCGTCCGGATGGCGCAGCGCGCCCTGTCCATTTATCAGCATAAAACATACGTATTTCCCTTGCGTTCCGATCATCCAGTAGCGCTTGTCCACCCAATAACCGGCACCGCGCTCAAACAGCATCCCTTGCGATCTCAAATAGGCTACGAAATCCGAAGCATGCTTTTGCGCGTCGCCAACCAGGCATTCTCTGATATGGTTTTCGATGCTTTCTTCAAACATCTTGATTCATCGCCTTTCGCATAACCACTTTCCCCTCACGCTCCGCGTGTATGCTAAACCCGCACTTTTCATACATCGCCATCGGCCCTCGAAAGTCAAAGGGCTCGGCGGCGAAATCCCTGTATGCATATGCCTCGACGAATTGAAACCCTTCGCGTGCAGCATCCTGGCAGACGCGTTCCAGCAGCTTCGTGGCCACGCCCATCCTTTGTACCTCCGGCGCGATCATAAAGCAAAATTCGGATTTGACATGGATATCCGGGCGAAACGCGTCGATCGGCCAAAAGGAGCGCAGGTAGCTTAGACAAAGCTGACAGCTCGCATTTGCGTTGCACCATCCTACAATCTCATCGCCGCGGTAAGCCAAATAGCCCTGCAAACTGCCTTCCTTAATAAACGAAATGGCGCGCTTCCTTCTTTCTTCACGCGTGGCATACCAGTGGTCGCCATCGCCGCGATACGAATCGTCCCCGCGCCATGTCACACAGTAGCAAGGCAGCGCCGCTTTATCCGTGCGGTCGTCGTGCGTCGTCGTATCAAAAAAGCGTGCATAGGCCTCCGCCAGGTCAGGTGTTAGTTTCTTTATTTCGATATCCACTTCGTCATCTCCCCATTTGACGTTTCGATTCATGTCACAGTAAATAGGCAACTGAACCACCATCGGCTGAAGCCGGTGGGTTCAAATGGATGCTAAAGCATCCTAAAGCTGTCCGCATCGTGGGTGGTAAAGTTATCCGAATGCTGATTCTCTTCCAGCTCTTGGTTCTCATTGGTGGATCACCTCATCTGTTACATTTCCGCTACTCTCCAGTTTCCGGGTCAACGTGGAATCGCCGTTCCTCGTCAATCCGATAACCCAAGCCGGGGTTACTGCCATTGCTCAAACACTTTTCCGCATTAATGTTCATTCCCCGGCGCATCTTTTGGGATAGCTCGGCGGAGTAGTATTCCGCCATACTTTCCAAAACACCCTCAACTAAGATTCCACTGGCATCCTCGCTGATATCTTCTCTTGCGGAGAGGACACGCACACCGTTCTTTTTCAGCTTCGCCTTGTTGATGGCACTATCATAGCGGTTACGGGCAAAACGGTCAAGCTGATAGACAAGAACGCCCTCAAAGGTATGCTTGTCGCTGTCGGTAATCATCCTTTGAAACTCAACCCGGCTGTCCGTTGTGCCGCTCTACTTCCGGTCTATGTATACGCCCACAATGGTGTGGCCGTTATTTTGGCGTACTCATAGCAAGTTTGAAGCTGCCCCTCAATGGATTGCTCGGTCTGGCTATGGCTGGAATAGCGAGCATAGATGACTAAATTCAAGGTTTCACCTCCCCCAATAGGTCAAGCAATGTCTTTTTTAGTCGGTCATTCATCGGTGATTTTGGGTCAAAGCACATCTCCTCAAACTTCGCCATTTCCGGGTCGGTCTGTTCAATCTTGGGCTTATACCCGTATAGTTTTCCCTGCGAATTATCCGTGCGCCTATAGATATAATCCAGTGATACATCAAAGTAATCCGCATACCAGAGCAGCACATTTGTGGAGGGAAATATTCATTTAAATACCAACACCATAAATGTATTTAATGAATCGAGTAGGAGGCTAGGGCTTAACGCCCTAGCCGACCTCACACACCACCGTGCGTACCGTTCGGTACACGGCGGTTCAACCGCATAAGTGTAGTTTACGCAAGCGCTCGTATTGTGCGGATATATCGTAATATCCCGCAGCTACGAGTCTTTCGTTTGTAATGGAACATTGCAATATCGGACTTCTGGCAATACGCCAGTACCCAAGCCGAGTGTTGCCCCATTCATATGCTTTGTCGGGCGGTATACCTAACTTGCATAGGGCTTTCACTTTCGTTCTTGGTTTCTTCCATTGCTTCCAGATGTACATGCGTAGTCTTCGGCGAAGCCATTCTTCCCATTGTGTGAGCAAGCGTTTCATCTTTGCAATGTAGAAATATCCCAACCAGCCTCGAATATAGACCTTAACCTGTTCCATGATGACGCGGACGCTTCGTCCGCGATTGCGGCGAGTTAGTACCTTCAACTTCTGTTTGCATTTACGCAAAGCTTTAGGATGAACCCGAATATGGATACCATCCTGATTCTTTCCCAACGCAAAGCCCAGA
Source organism: Bacillota bacterium (assembly GCA_023404715.1). Classification (GTDB taxonomy): domain Bacteria; phylum Bacillota; class Clostridia; order Christensenellales; family Aristaeellaceae; genus Beduinella. The sequence goes on from JAEYAR010000049.1 coordinate 13,558, forward strand.
AATTTGAATTTCTTAGAATACACGGTTGTTGTGTAGCTTTTATCCATGTTTACCTTGAGCAGCAATTTCTTTTTAAGGTACGCCCGACTGCTTTCCAGCAATCGCATAGCCGCTCTCTTGCTCTTGGCGAATGCAACAATATCATCCGCATATCTTACGAAGCGGACGTTTCTTCGTTCCATTTCCTTATCGAAAACGTCCAGGTAGATGTTCGCCAGCAATGGCGACAATGGACCGCCCTGCGGCGAACCTTCTTCCGTTGCGGTGACAATGCCATTTTCCATAACGCCGCTTTTGAGATATTTCTTTACCAGCTTAATGACCCGCTCATCCTTGATGCGTCTGCGTAACAAGCCAAGCAGCAAGTCGTGATTGAGCGTATCGAAGTATTGGCTCAAGTCCAACTGCACTACCTGCGTATATCCTTGATTTGCATAGCTGACAATCTTGTTCATTGCCCAGCTTGCTCTTCGTTGCGGACGATAGGCATAGCTTGTTTCACAGAACTGTGCATCAAATAGTGGTTCGATGACCTGCGCAATCGCTTGTTGGAGCATACGGTCTATCACCGTTGGTATTCCAAGCTTTCTTACGCCGTTTCCATCTGGTTTCGGGATTTCCTTACGTCTCACCGGCAATGGCTTGTATGTCCCATCCTCCAGGCTTTGAAGCAATTCATCCCTGTGTTCCTTGAGCCAGGGCAGGGCTTGTTCTACGGTCATTCCATCGACACCAGCCGCTCCCTTGTTGCTCTTGACCCGTTTGTAAGCTCTGTTCAGGTTTTCCCTGCACAGAATGCTTCCTAGCAGGCCTCCTACACCGTCCGTTTCCATTCCCTCCCGAGTGTCAATGCTCCGCGCTCTCGCAAACCCTTCGCGTTCCACGCTATCTCTTTGCGAGCAGCCCTTTCGGTATTCTGCTTTCATCGCATTGGCCTCCTTCCGGCTTGTACTCTGGACTTACGATTGTTCAGCCCTTCCCGGCTTTTTTTCCGGTACTATGGCTTCGGCTGACTTCTCACGGCAAGCTTTACTCCGTGTTTCGGAATGCTCCTTCTTCCACGTCCGCGAGACCTCCCCGGGTAAGAACGATAACTTTCATCCCATGCAGCCGCTTCATTTACTGTGTGGGGTTCGGGTAGTATTGGACTTCGCTTTGTTTAGCAAGCTCGTCCGCCCCATGTCAGCCTTTGATATGAAGTTTCTATTCGTCAGCTCGGGACTTTGCCTCCGGCTTCCTTCAGATTCTACCTCACGATGGACACCCTTGCCTTTAGCTAGAGGTTCCTACTACCAAGTCCTCAGGGGTCTTTCACCCCCTAGTTATCGCCCATGCCGGGCGCACTAAACAAAGTGGACGCTGACTGTATCCGTCAGCGCCCATTTTTTATAGAAGTCCAATCCAGCGAAGTAAATGCACACAATCTTGAAAGCCCTGTTGATAGATAAACACATCATCAAAAGCAAATACGTGATTTTTTGCAGCATCAAACTTGTTTATCAGTTTGTAATCAGCGCCCAACTTCTCCTCTATCAATTTATAAAGTGCATCACATTCCTGCGCTCTATCCGCATAATCGGAATCTGTTTGCTGACGCTCATACGCTAGGCGGGTGCAGGATACAGCACAGCAGTCACGGAAGTTTTGTGCAAATGTCTGATACCCGGTTTCCATAGCAACAACCCTTTCTTTTCACAACCGCTTGAAAGGATGGGACGCACAGTGTATAATATTTATGCGCTCTGTTCTTTGAACGGTTGTGCATCGTAGGGAGCGGCGGCTTGTTTGGTGACGGGACGCCGCTTCCTCATTTTTCGTCTTTCAGGCGGTTAATCGCTTGACGCACTCCCTCTGGATGATTGATTTTTCTTTTCTTACAGTAATCATCTAAAATTTGAAGTGTTTCATCCGAAACTCGTGTTGATAACCTGTGCGGTTTCGGCTCGTCTGTTGGTCTACCGCCCTTGTTTTTCTCGGTCAATTTTTCACCTCCTAGTTTTGGCCGCAAAACCATTATAGGGGTTTTGCGGCCAAAAGCCAAGCACATAGAGAAAGCCGAAAGCAATTTGCTTTCGGCTCAGACTGTCAAACAACCCGCTATTCAAGCAGCGAAAAGCGGGTTGTTTTTGTATGAAAAGCATTCCGGCAGTAAAATAGAAAGGCAGATGGGGAAAAGGGGAAAAGCAGCAAAAAGTCAGCAGGTTTCCACTTCCATATTGCCAGCTTTTTGAGATTCATGGCAGCAAACTTAAGCCTGACCTAGTTGCTCACCCGGGTTAGGCCGCGGTAGGGCGTGTATCGCATCGCATGCTTATCTTTTGCATCTGCAAAAACACGCTCAATGGTCCGACTTCGCAAAGCGTAGGTTTCTTTGCCCAGCGGTGAATGCCGTACGTCTTCCGCTCGTTCTATGTAGTCAGCCCATATATGGCGCGTCACCAGCTTGGTACAGTCATTGTTCATGGTACACAGGCTTCGGCGGGGACAGTCCTTACAAATGTATGACTTGCTTTTATACTCCCGGTAACCATCGCGATTGGTCGTCGAGTAGCTAAGAACCTTATTTTCGGACATAGGACACA
>JAEYAR010000034.1 GCA_023404715.1 Bacillota bacterium
GTGACAGGCTGGCATTCTAACCAACTGAACTACCGCGCCATAAAATGGTGGGAACAACAGGGCTCGAACCTGTGACCCTCTGCTTGTAAGGCAGATGCTCTCCCAGCTGAGCTATGCTCCCGAAGTGGGGATACCGCGTATCGAGCGCTTCGTTTACATCGCTCGCGGCGACGTGTTATATAATACACGATATTGCGCCGCTTGTCAATCTGTTTTTGCAAACTTTCAACCAACAAATTTCGTATTCCTCCCAGCCGGAAAACGATCCCGGCTGGGAGCCGTTCTAGCGTCTGGCTGCGAGCTCCGACCATACCTCCTCCAGCGCGATGCCCTTTTGCGCCAGCAGCACCAGCAGGTGGTAAAGCAGGTCCGACGCCTCGTAACAAATTTCGGTTCGGCTATCCTTGATCGCGGCGATGACCGTTTCCGTGGCCTCCTCGCCCACCTTCTTGGCGATCTTCTCCACGCCCTTGTCGAGCAGGTAGTTCGTGTAGCTGCCCTCCTTGGGGTTTTGCATGCGGTCGAGCACTACGTCGTAGACCGCCTGTAGTACCCCGGCGTCCGCCTGCTCTTCATCGCCAAGCAGCGGATGGTGAAAGCAGCTGTACGCGCCCGTATGGCAGGCAGGGCCCGTCTGCTCCACCTTCAGCAGCAGTGCATCGCCGTCGCAGTCGTATGCGATCTCCCGCACGCGCTGCACGTGCCCGCTCGTCTCGCCCTTCTTCCAAAGCGCCTGGCGGCTACGGCTATAGTACGTCGCGTAGCCGGTCTCCAGCGTCAGCTCAAGCGACTGCGCGTTCATGTAAGCGAGCATCAATACCGCCCCCGTCCGCGCGTCCTGCACTACCGCGGGGACCAATCCGCGTTCGTCAAACCGAATTGCGTTCAAATCCATCGATCATTCCTCCCCCAGTTTCAGCGCCTCTTCCAGCGTAAACGCGCCGGTGTACAACGCCTTGCCCGTAATCACGCCCGCGCACCCCGCCCGCCGTAGGGCTTGAATGTCCGCAAGGCTGCTCACGCCGCCCGATCCGATGACCTGCAGGCCACTCTCTTTTACCAGTTGCGCCGTCGATGCGACGCTGGGCCCCTGCATCATGCCGTCGCGCGCGATGTCGGTATAGATTACCGTCTGCACGCCCGCGTCGCGCACGCGAAGCGCCAGCTCCAGCGCCGAGAGATTGGACTGCTCTACCCAGCCGCGTACGGCGACGAAGCCGCCCCGCGCGTCGATCCCCACGGCGATGCGTCCGGGATACGCCCGGCAAGCCTGCTCGACCAGGCGCGGGTCCTCCACCGCCGCGGTACCCAGGATGACGCGCGAGACGTTGCAGCGCTCGATCCTGTCCTCTATGTCCGCCATCGTGCGAATGCCGCCGCCCAACTGCACGGGGATCAGCTGCTGCCTGGCGATGCGGACGATGCACTCGCGATTGCGCCCCTGCCCAGAAAAGGCGCCGTCCAGGTCGACCAGGTGAACCCACTTGGCCCCGGCCTTGCCCCACCGCATCGCCGTCTCGCAGGGGTCGCCGTAATCCGTGACGTCCTGCGCGCGCCCTTGCAGCAGCCGTACGCAGCGCCCGCCCTTCATGTCGATGGCCGGATAAATGATCATACGCTCCCCCTCATAATACGCCTTTGGTCGACGGGATATCCGTCACGCGTGGATCGATGGATGCCGCATCCCTCAGCGCCCGCCCGAAGGCTTTATAAAGCGCCTCCGCCTTATGATGATCGTTTTGTCCATAGGGCACGCGCATGTGCAGCGTGATGCCCGCGCCGACCGCCAGCGCGCGGAAAAACTCCCGAACCAGCTGCGCATCCATCGTCCCCAACATGGGGGCGTCGAACCCCGCGTCAAAGACGAGGAAGGGCCTGCCCGAGATGTCGATCGCCACAAAGGCCAGGGCCTCGTCCATGGGCACGCAGGCATGCCCCAGGCGCGCGATGCCCCGCTTGTCGCCCAGCGCTTGAGAGATGGCCTGCCCCATGCAGATGCCGATATCCTCGATCGTATGGTGCGCGTCCACGTGCAAGTCGCCCACGCAGGAAAGCGTCAGATCCAGAAGACCGAACCGGCATAGCGCCGCGAGCATGTGCTCAAAAAAACCCACGCCGCAGCGCACGTCCGCCTTCCCTTCGCCATCTACATTCAGGTTTAGACAAATATCCGTCTCTCCCGTCTTTCGTTTGACCGTCGCCTGCCGCATTTCGTCCTCACTTTCCGAACCGGACAGCCACGGCGTTCGCGTGCGCGTCCAGCCCCTCCGCGCGCGCCAGGCGGATGACGTCGTCCGCCACCGCCGCAAGCGACTCGCGGTTGTAGTACACCAGGGATGATTTCTTGGTAAAATCCTCGACGTTCAAGGGCGAGAAGAAGCGCGCCGTGCCCGATGTGGGCAGCACATGGTTCGGTCCTGCATAGTAATCGCCCAGCGGCTCCGGGGCGTAATGGCCGAGGAACACGGCGCCGGCGTTGCGGATCTCGCCTAGCAGCTCAAAGGGCTGTGCGACCGAGAGCTCCAAATGCTCCGGGGCGACGAGGTTGGCGATCTCCGCCGCCTCATGGAGGCTTTGGCAGGCCACGATCGTGCCGAAACGCGCGAGCGACTGATCCACGATCTCTTGCCGGGGCAGCGCCGCCGCCTGACGCTCGATCTCGCAGGCTACGCGGGATGCCATATCCGCCGAATCGGTCACGACGATTGCCGCGGCCAACGGATCGTGCTCGGCTTGCGAGAGCATGTCCGCCGCCACGTAGGCCGGGTTCGCGCTGTCGTCCGCGATGACCAGCACCTCGGAGGGCCCGGCGACCATGTCGATGCCGCAGTGGCCGAACACCTCGCGCTTGGCGTTGGCGACGTAAATGTTGCCCGGGCCGACGATCTTGTCCACCCGCGGCACGCTCTTAGTGCCGAAGGCCAGCGCCGCGATCGCCTGCGCGCCGCCCACCTTGAAGATCGCGTCCACCCCCGCGATGTCGGCCGCCACCAGCGTCAGCGGATAGGATACGTTCCCGTCCGCGTTCGGCGGCGTCACCATGATGATCTCCCCCACCCCCGCCACGCGCGCGGGCAGCACGTTCATCAGCACGCTGGAGGGATAGGCAGCCGTACCGCCCGGCACGTAGACGCCTACGCGCTCCAGCGGCCTCACCATCTGTCCCAGGGCGATGCCGCCGTCAAAGTCGAGCCAGGTGCGCTGTCTTTGCTTCTCGTGAAAGGCAGTGATCCGCTTCGCCGCCTCGCGCATCGTGTCGACCCACGCCTGATCCGCCGCGTCGTAGGCTTTGCGTATTTCGTCCGCCGTCACACGAACGCTCGCCGCATCCAGCCGCGCCTTATCGAAGCGCTGCGTATATTCGAAGAGCGCCTCGTCGCCGCGCGCGCGCACGCCCTGCACGATCTCCTTCACCCGCCGGGTGATCTCCTCGTCCGTCAGCTGCGAGCGCGAGAGTAGCCGTTCCTTCAGCGCTTGCTTGTCTTCGAATTTTAAAATGGGGATCATGCCTCCGCCTCCTCGTCCTTTGTCCGTGCGAGCTGCGCCGCCAAGGCGTCGATCAGCCAGCGAATGCGTTCGCCCTTTGTCTTGAGCGACACGCAGTTGACGACCATGCGCGCGCTGACGTTTTCTACCACCGTCTCTTGGATGACCAGGCCGTTGGCGCGCAGCGTGCCGCCGCTTTCCACGACGTCCAAAATGACGTCCGAAAGGCCTACCAACGGGCCGAGCTCTACCGAGCCGTTTAGCTTGATGATTTCGATCGTTTGGCCGCGCGCGCCGTAGTATTCGCGCGCGATATTGGGGTATTTGGTCGCCACGCGGAAATTGGCGTCCGTCACCGCGCGGCGCTTACCCTCCGGAAAGCCCGCGATGCATAGCTTGCATTTGCCAAAGCCCAGGTCGAGCAGCTCGTACAGCGGGCGGTTTTCCTCCATCAGCGTATCCTTCCCCGCCACGCCGATGTCCGCCACGCCGTGGTCCACGTAGGTCGGCACGTCGCTGGGCTTGACCAGAATAAACCGGAAGCGTCCAGTCGGCTCTTCAAATACAAGCCTGCGCCCCGGGCTGCGCACCTGTGCGCAATCGATGCCGATCGCCTCGAGCAGCTCCATCGTCCTATCCGCCAACCGGCCCTTTGCCAGCGCGATGGTCACTACCTCCATGCTGTCGCCCCCTCGTCCGTTGCGTCGTGCGCGCCGCGCGCGTCCACGTAAATGGCGCGCCGCGCGCCCTTTCTTTTCGCCAGATCCGCCAAGGCCGCCTCGTCCGGACCGTAACACAGCTCGACCGCCCGGCCCTCGCCCCGCAGCTGCGTGGCCAGCAGTAGCGCCTGCGCGCGCGCGCCGGCTTGGAAGGCGAGCAGCACGTCGCTCACCGGCGCCTCAAACGGGGCGCCCTGGCGTTCCAGGGCGATGAGCAGCTGCTTGATGTTCAGGGCAAAGCCGACGGCTGGCATCGGCTGCGAAAAGCCGGAGGCGAGCTGGTCGTACCGCCCGCCGGAGAGCAGCGGCTGCCCCAGCTGCGAGGTGATCCCTCTGAGCAGCATGCCCGTATAGTAGTCGATGGCGTGCACCATGCCCAGATCGATGGAGATATATTGCAGGAGGCCGTAATCGCCGAGGATTGTAAGCACCTCCCGTAGGTTTTGCACTGCGCTTAGGCAAAGCGGCGCGTTCGACATGGCCTGCGCCGCATCCAGCACCTCGGGGCCGCCGTAAAGCTGCGGCAGGCGCATGATGCGCCGCTTGACCTCCTGGCTGACCGGCTTTGCGCCCAGCATCAGCTCGATGGCGAGCATGTTCTTCTCCTCCACATAGCCGCGCAACTGCTCGATCTCCGCTTCGGCCAGGCCTGCCTCCTCCATCAGCCCTTTGAAGAAACCCACCTGACCGATATCGATTTGAAACGAGCGCAGGCCCGCGCCCAGCAACGCGCGTACGGCCAACGCGATGACCTCTGCGTCCGCCTCCGCCGACGGCTCGCCCATCAGCTCTACGCCAGCCTGCGTAGCCTGCGAAAAACGCGGGCCGGGCCGCGCCGGGTATTCGAGCACGTCCTGCACGTAGCATAGCCGCAGCGGCAGCGGCGCTCCCGCCATCCGCGTGGCCGCTAGCCGCATCACCGGGGTGGTGTTGTCCGGCCTGACGGCGAGGATGTGCCCGCTGCGGTCGAACGTCTTGTACATCCGCTCCGGCGCGATGCCGCCGACGACGCCCCGGAACACGTCGCCGTATTCGAGCGCCGGCGTCTGCACCTCGGCAAAGCCGCTCTTTTCAAACAGCGCGCGCAGCGCCTCTTCTACATTGTGCTTTTGCCGGCACTCGCCCGGAAGCGTATCCTGCATCCCCTCGGGGATTTGTTTGCCAAGTCGGTTCATACGCCCTCCACTTTATCACGTTAATGCGCTAATCCATTATATCATCTTTTGCGCGTTTGTCAAGGGATGCGCAAGCCGTCTTCATTATAAGACGGCGGCGTATGAAAAAGCAAGGCTCCTCCGCAAATCAATCAGGCATTCTTCCATACCGGCTCGAATCGCGTGATCTTGCTTTTTATGGAAGCCTATCCAACGCACTCCTGTGCATTATTGTTAGTTTGCGAAAGGCGCTTTGGGCTCACAATAGCTTTGAAATCAAACGGGAGGTGAAAACAGCATGGCAAGCAATAGCGGATCCTCGAATCGGGTCAACGTACCGGAAGCGCGCGAAGCTCTCAACAACATGAAGTTTGAGATCGCTCGTGAGCTGGGTGTGAGCCTGAAGCAGGGCTACAACGGCGACCTGACCTCGCGTGAGAACGGCTACGTCGGCGGCTACATGGTAAAGCGCCTGATCGAGCAGGCGGAACGTCAGATGGCGGGACGCTAAACGGTAGTATGAACAAAAAAGTGGAGGAAAAGAACGATGTATAACAATACCAACACGCAGAACATGCCCAACGTGGGCGCGGGCGCGGGCTCCAGCTCGAACAGCAACTCTTCCAACTCCAACCGTACCGTCGTGCCGGAGGCCAAGCAGGCCCTGAACACGATGAAGTACGAGATCGCCAACGAGCTGGGCATCAACCTCAAGCAGGGCTATAACGGCGATCTGCCCTCTCGCCAGGCGGGCTACATCGGCGGCTACATGGTCAAAAAGATGATCGAGCAGCAGGAACGCCAGATGAGCGGCAAGTAATTTAATATAGATCGAGCTGCCGCACCCACGCTCAAATAGGCGTGGATGCGGCAGCTCTTTTTACGTCATTTGGGCTAAATTTACAGGCTTACCAGATTGTCACCCGGTCCTCGGGCGCGCGGTACATGCCGTCGCCCACCTTGATATCGAATGTGGTAAAGAAATCATCCATGTTCTGCAGCTGGATGTTGGCGCGCAGCTTCGACGGGGCGTGCACGTCGATCGTAAGCAGCAACGATTCGTATGCCGGGGTCGCCTTCTGCCGCCAAATAACGGCCCAATTGGTAAAGAAGGCGTTGAGATCAACGTCCTGCTCCAGCTTCGCGGCCTCCAGCGCGCAAGCCAGCCCGCCCGCGTCAGCGACGTTCTCCGCGACGGTGAGGGCCCCGTTGACCGTGCCGCCCGCATAGGCGAGGCCGTCAAACTCCCCGACCATGGCCAATGACAGCTCGTTGAACCTGGCGTAGTCCGCTTCCGTCCACCAGTCGGCGAGCGATCCGAGCTCATCGAACTTGGAGCCGTTGGGGTCAAAGGCATGAGAGATCTCATGCGCGATAACCGCGCCGATGCCGCCGTAGTTCGCGGAGGCATGCTGCTCCTGGCTATAAAACGGCGCCTGCAGGATCGCCGCAGGAAAGTTGATGCTGTTGTCCAGCGGGTAATACATGGCGTTGACCGTATCCGCGCTCAGCGGCCACAGACCGCGGTCGGCCGGCTGGTTCCACTTGCTGTAGTTGTCCTCCTTTGAAAGGCGCGTGAACGCCATCGCGTTGGAGACCAGGTCCCCGCCATCCGCGGCGGATACGGTGCGCATCTGGCGATACAGGGAGAGCGCTTCGTCCGGATACCCCACGTTAATCGTCATCTTTTCCAATTTGCGGATAGCTGTCGCACGCGTAGCGTCGCTCAGCCAATCATTGGCGGAAAGCCTCTTTTTATAGGTTTCGACAATCGCCCGCACCATTTCGGCCACGTCCCCGCGCGCCTGCTCGCCGAAGTAGGTTTCGCCGTAGTAGATGCCCACGACCTCGCCGAACATTACGCTGGCCAGATAATATGCGCTCTTCTCCTTGGGCGTAGCCTCAGCAATGCCGGAAAGCATGCGGCCAAAGCTGCCCGATTCCACGCGGAACGCATCGCTGAGGTAGGGAGCGATGCTATTGACCGTCTGCACCAGCATCCAGCTCTTCAGCTCCTCGAAGCGCGCATCATTCACGACCTCGTTAAACGCGGCAAAGTAGTTCGGGTCCGTCACGATGACCGTCTCCGGCGTCTCGCCCAGAATCTCCTGAAAGGCGGCCGTCAGGTCAAATGCGGCGACCTGCGCATCCAGCTCCGCCAGCTTTACGGGATTGTACATCCGGGTGTAATCGCTGGCCTCCTCCGCGCTGCGGGTATAGGGCGCGATGTGCTCGTCAAACGAAAGCGCCTTTGCGACGATCTCCGCCGCCTCTTCCTCGGTCTTGCCCGCCAACACGAGCAGATTAGCGGACATCTGCCCGTAGGCGCCCTGGAGCATGCCTTTCACGGCCTCGTCCTCGTAATACGATTTATCCGTCAGGAAAAGGCCGGGGGCCATCATGTACAGGGCGTTCATCGATGCGTCGCCCATGTCTGCCATGACGATCGCCGTAAACGGCGAGGGCATGCCGTCCATATCCCATCGCGACCACACTGCGGAAAGGTCCGCCAGGCTTTCAAGGCTTTCCACCCGTTCCACATACGGCATCAGTGGCTCGGCCCCGGCCGCATCGCGGGCTCCAAAATCCGCCGCCAGACGGTAAAACGAGATAAAGCTTGCGAGCTCTTCATTTCCCGGCTCTTTTTCGCCGCGCAGCATGGCGTCAAAGTCCGCCATAAGCGTCGCCTCGATATCATCCGACAGGTCTATAAAGCCGCCGGCCATGGGTTTATCCGCCGCAATGACGGCCTCGGCCATCCAATCGGCGTTTACGGCCTCGTAAAAGTCATCCTTTAAGCTCACCGTCTCCGCCGCGCCCGCCATAGCGAAAACCATGAGCGCCACAAGAAGCCATAGTCAAAGCAGCTTTGCCGAACGAATCGTCTTTTCCACGCGCATTTCCACGTAACGCCGAAGCAGCATGAGCGTCTTTTCCGGCATGGGTATTGGCGTATCCAGCACGCCAAGGCCCAGCTTCATCGTCCCTTGCAGGAAAATCAGCGTCTCGCGCGCGATGCGCTGTGCCGTCCCCGTCTCCAGTATCGGATTTTTTTGCGCGCAGCTTGCGCACAGTACGCCGCCCGCCTCATGGTCAAAATATGGATCCCGGTCAGGCTCCGGCAGCGCCGCGCCGCAGCGCAGGCACGCGCCCAACCTTGGGCGGTATCCCAGCAGCGAAGCGTAACCACACAGGAAGACCGCCGTGATCCGCTCTGGCGCCACCTCGCCGTAGGCCAGGTGCGCCAATGTCTTTAGCAGCAGCAAAAAAAGCCGCTCCGCCTCCTGCGCGGGCTGAATCGCCGCTTCGCACAGCTCTGTCACGTAAAGTCCATGCGTCAGCCGTTCGTATTCGGCGCGCAACGGATAAAAGCTATCCTGCACAGCGCAGGAGACCACGGTGCTGCGCTCGCCCCTCTGATAGAGCACGTATTCGCCCGCGCATAGAATCTCAGACGCTGCGAGCAACGGACTTTTCTGCCTGCGGCAGCCGCGGCACAGCGCCTCAACCCGCCCGAGCGTGGGCGAAAAGAGCGTAAGCATGCGGTCGTTCTCGCGGTAATCCGCGTGGCGCACGACGATCGCATTCGTGGTGAAATTGCCCATTTTATTCGTAGCCCAGCGTACGCAGGTCGCTCATGCGGTTTCGCCAATCCTCCCGCACCTTCACCCATAGCTTGAGCGATACCTGCGTGCCCAGCAGCCGCTCGATGTCCGCGCGGGCCTGCGAGCCGATGGTCTGCAGCATGGATCCCTGCTTGCCGATGATGATCCCTTTGTGCGACGCGCGCTCGCAGTAGATCGTCGCCTGAATCTCGGTCAGCCTGTCCGACAGGCGGGTCATCGCCATCATCTCCACCCCGACGCCGTGCGGCACCTCCTCGCGCAGGTTGCGCAGCGCCTTCTCGCGGATGATCTCCGCGCACAGCACGCGCTCGGGCTGATCGGTCACCATGTCGCTGGGGAAATAGCGCGGCCCCTCGGGCAGGAAGCCGCGCAGCACCCGCGAAAGCTCTTCCAGCCCTTTGCCCGTCCTGCTGCTCAGCGGCACGACCGCGTCGTACCCGCAATCGTTAAACGAGGCGAGCACGTTCATCAGTTTGTCTTCCGTCACCAGGTCTATCTTGCCTACGACGAGCACCTTAGGCGCCCGTTCGCTTCGCATCTGCTCGACGATTTCGCGGTCGTGCGGCCCTACCTCGCTGGCGTCTACCATCACGATCAGCGCGTCGATGCCGTCTGTCGCGTCCTTTGCCGCCCTTACCATGTACTCGCCCAAACGCGTGCGCGGCTTATGCAGGCCGGGCGTATCCAGAAAGACGATCTGCCAATCGTCGTGCGTCACCACGCCCATGATGCGGTTGCGCGTCGTCTGCGGGCGGCTGGAGACGATGGCGATCTTCTCGCCGATCATCGCGTTCATAAGCGTCGATTTGCCGACGTTTGGCCGGCCGAGGATCGCCACAAACCCCGAATGAAACGGTCTCTTTTGTTCAGGCATCTGCTTCCCTCCCCTGCTCCGGCAGCGAACCTGGGCCAAACCCTTCAGGCAGCAGCGCGCGCAGCGTCGTGTCGCGCACCTCGCCGTCCCAGGTCACCAGCACCCGCAGGCCGGGCGCGAATTCGTAGAGCATCTGGCGGCAAGCGCCGCAAGGATACGGCGCGGAGCCGCTCGAGGCGATCGCAATGGCCTCAAACGACCGTACGCCGTCGCTCACGGCCTTGCACAGGGCCGTGCGCTCCGCGCATACCGTCATGCCGTAGGACGCGCACTCCACGTTGCAGCCCGTATAGATCCGTCCATCCTGCGCGCGCAGCGCGGCGCCCACCGCATACTTCGAATAAGGGGCGTATGAACGCTCCGTCATCGCCCGCGCCGCTTCCAGCAGCGCCTTGTCTTCCTCTCGCATGATTCCTGCCATCGTAAGCGCCTCTTCTTCCTTTGCGCGCATCGCGCGCTTGTCCAAATCCGTCATATGGTCGTAGCCCATGATGTGAAAGAGCCCGTGGGCCAGCAGATACCCGATCTCCCGCGCCACGCTGTGCCCGTATTCGTCCGCCTGGGCGCGCGCCCGCTCCAAAGAGATGACGATGTCGCCCAGGTGCGCGCAGCCGGTATCCGGGTCGAGCTCTCTGCGCAGCCGTTCCTCGCTTTGCCGGGCTGTCCCGTGCGGGTAGGTGCAGCTGGGAAAGGAAAGGACGTCCGTCGCGGCGTCCTTTCCCCGCATTTCACGGTTGATCTCACGGATGCGCGCATCCGTCACGAACATCACAAAGGCCTGGTAGCGTCCGGTCAACCCCTCTGCCCGCTCGCACGAGTGCGCCACCAGCGACAGTAGCGACGCATCCACGTCGGGGCAGACGCCTTCTATCTCAAGTCTCATCGGGCTTTTCCGCCTTCCCCTGCGCATCGGGCGCCATCTGCGGCTGCTCCTGCGCACGCTGGCCCTCGCGGACAGCGTCCTCTTCCGCCTGCACGTAAGGCGCGATTTCAGCGGGCACGCCCTCGTTTTTTTCCGGATGCAGGTTTACATCCGGGTATTCGATCCGCTCGTGGAATACGCCGTTGAGCACCTGTGAAAACGCCGTGCACACGCGTTCGATATCGTGGAACGTGAGCGGGGATTCGTCCATCTGTCCGTCGTCCACCTTGCCGCGCACGAGCTTGCGGATCATCTGGGCGATGCTGTCGGGGGTGGGGTCCGGCATGGAGCGCACCGCCGCCTCTACGGTATCCGCGAGCATGAGCACCGCGGCTTCGCGCGTCTGCGGCTTGGGGCCGTCGTAGCGGAAATCCGCGATGTCCGGCTCCACTGTCTCTTGCTTGAGCGCCTTGTGGTAGAAGTAGAGCACCGGCGTGTCGCCGTGGTGCTGGCGGATGAGATCCAGAATGGCGGGCGGCAGATGGTTCTTCTGCCCCAGCGCCACGCCGTCGCGCACGTGCGCGATGAGGATCTCCGCCGAGACCCGCGGCTCCGTATAATCGTGCGGATTTTCGCCCATCTGGTTTTCTTTAAAGTAATTCGGCCGTTTGAGCTTTCCGATGTCGTGGTAGTATGCGCCGACGCGCACCAGCAGCGCGTTGGCGCCGATGGCCTCAGCCGCGGCCTCCGCGATGTTGGCGACGATCACCGAATGATGGTAGGTGCCCGGCGTCTCGATCATCAGCCGGCGCAGCAGCGGCTGGTTGGGGTTGGAAAGCTCCAGGAGCTTGGAGGGCGTCGTCAGGTTAAACGCGGTCTCGAGCAGGGGCTGAATCCCCACGCAAAGCACCGCCGCGACGAAGCCGCCGAGCGTCGAATAGAGCGCCCCGTTGAGCACCGGGCCGACGTCGTTGTTCGTCAGCACGCCTACGCATAGCACCGCGCCCAGGTTGGTCGCACCCACAGCCAGACCCGTCAGCAGCAGGCCCACGCGCGTAGCGCGCCGGCGCAGCGTAAAGATGCCGACCGTGCCGCCGATGATGCCCGTCAGCGCGGTGGAAAGTACCTGCGTGGGCACCGTGCCGCTCAGCTTGAGCGTCAGCACCGCCGTGATACCCGAAAGCGTCAGGTTCAGGATGTAAGCGGGCGCGGTGCCGATCAGGCTCGCGCACATCAGCGCGCCCAGCGCGATGGGAAGGACGTAAATGTTGAAGCGCATCACCAGCACGCACAGGCCCAGCGTCAAGACGCCGATGATGAGCAGCAGCAGCTCTTGCTTCGTATTGCCGATCAGCCCCGGCGCAAACATGCGCAGCGCAGCCGCCATGACGAGCAGCAGCAGCAGCAATAGCGCCCCGGCGCCGATGTAAAGCTGCGCGTCGAAGCTTTCGCCCTCCAGCAGGCCGAGCGACTGCAGCAGCGAAACCTGCGCGCTCGTCACCCGCTCGCCCTGGCGCACGATGTTCTCGCCCTGCTTGTATACGACGGGTTCCACCGACTCGACCGCCTTTTGTCGGTTTTGCTCGGTGGCCTCCTGATCGATCTTCATATTGGGCTGCAGCACCGTGCTCAATAACGGTTTGGCCACGTTCCACCACAGCGCGGAGCTTGTGTTGTAGGCGATCAACTGCTGAATGTTGTTGATCGCATCGTTTTCAAATCCCTCGGGCACGGTGCCGATGAGCGTCGTGCGCGTAGCGGAGGCCAAGCTCTGGTATAGGTTCTTGAGGTCGTCTGCGCTCGCGCTCATGAGCGTGTTGAGCTGATAGTTGCTCAGGCTCACCATCGTGAGCAGCGCGCGGGCCTCGTCATAATCCGCCTGTGTAAACTCGGCGTCCTCCCCCGATGCCTCGCGCTGCGCGATCACCGACGCGCCCAATGCCTGCACGGCGCTAAATTCCTCGAACGCCTTTTCAAAATCGGCAAGGACGATCTCTTTGACGCCCTCGTCCTTGTAATAGACGGGCGCTGCCTGCGCCGCCGCTGCGTCGCGTCGCTGCTGCGTGGTCACCTCGTCCACGACGTCCTTGCTGGCGGTAATCGTCTTTTTGGCGATGTCGCCTACGCTCAGCGCGAAGCGCTCGGGCGTGATGCTCGTCATGCACAGCGTGATCACGATGGCATAGGCGAGCGCAAAGAGCAGCACGGAGGCCGCCTTGCGGTTACGGACGAGATCCCGAAAGCCCCGCCTGGGCTTCTTTTCCTTCTGTGTCATGCATACCCTCCTTTTCACGCTGGGCATGGCGTTCGTACGCGAGCACGATGGACTGCACGAGCTCATGGCGTACGACGTCGAGGTGTGTCAACCGCACCACCCCGATGTCTGAAACGCCCTGCAGCACATACAGTGCCTCGTCCAGGCCTGATCTGCGCCCGCGCGGCAGGTCCACCTGGGTTAGGTCGCCCGTGATCACCATGCGCGAACGAAAGCCCATGCGCGTGAGAAACATCTTCATTTGCTCGGATGTGGTATTTTGCGCCTCATCCAGGATGATAAACGAGTCGGAAAGGGTGCGACCGCGCATGTAGGCGAGGGGCGCGACCTCGATGACCCCCCGATCCGCCAGGCGCTGGTAGCTCTCCGGCCCCATCAGGTCGAACAACGCGTCGTATAGGGGACGCAGATACGGGTCGACCTTTTGCGTCAGGTCGCCGGGCAAAAAGCCCAGCTTTTCCCCCGCCTCCACGGCAGGGCGCGTGAGCACGATGCGCTCTACTTCCTTGTTTTTCAGCGCGACAACCGCAGCCGCCATCGCCAGGTAGGTCTTCCCCGTGCCCGCGGGGCCGACGCCGAACGTCAGCGCGTTTTTACGGATCGCCGCGACGTATTCCCGCTGGCCGAGCGTCTTGCATTTCACGGGGCGCCCGCGGTGGTTGACGGCGACGACGTCGCTGAGCAGTTCGTCTAAGCGGTCCAACTCGCCCGCGCGATACAGGGATACCGCATAGCGGATGGTGGCGCTGTCCACGCTCTCTCCTCTTCGCATCAGCGTCAGCATCTGCCGGACGACCGCCTCCGCGCAGGCTACGTCCTTTTCGTTTCCAGAAATCGTCAGATCTGTCCCTCTCAGGGCGACGGTCGTGTTCGTCTGCTGCCCGAGCACGCGGACGTTTTGATCGTTCGTGCCCAGCAGCGCCATGCAGTGCTCGGCGCCCTGCACGGACATCGTCAGGTTCTTATCGGACAATTATTGAGATCCTCCATTCTCGGGGAGGCTTTGCGCCGTCCCCTCAGACGCCACGCCGATGGGCTCGATCGCCTCGATCACCACCGTTGCGCACAGCATCTCATCTTCTATCATACTATAATCTACCCATTTGTCAACAATCTGCGCGTCAATTGGCACGTTTTCCATCGCAATTTGTTCCGCCGCCGTCTGCGCCTCCCGCTGCACCTGCTCCTCCTCACGCGGGGCTTTGGAAAGGCTCACCTCGATATAGCGCTCGCGCACGAGCGTCACGGGCAAAAACACGCCCACGACGGGCTGCAGCGTAACGCTGCGGTCATACGCCGCGTAGCGGGGCGCCTCCGGCCAGGAATGGCTGTAAAACGGCGTGCGCAGGGTGCTTACGCATACCTCATCGCCCGTCGGCGTGCTCGTCACCTCATAGGCGGGCATCGTTGCGCGGCCCTCGTACCATACGCGCGCAAACGCCTGGGCGTGCGCCGCCACGCGCTTCGTCTCCCCGCCCTTCGTGCGCTCTTCGCCCGCGACGATCACCTGCCCGCGCCGTACCGCATCGCCGATGCGCACCTGCGCTGTGCCCGCCGAGACGAGCAGCTGCGTGATCACGCCGTCGCGCGCGGCGACGATATCGCCGTCGCTACCGCCGTATTCTTCCGGCACGGGCTCGCGCGCGCTGATACACTCCACGATCAGCGATACGCCCTGTAATCGTACGTCCACCCAGGATGCGCCGTCCAGCTCGCGCGCGAGCCGCGTGCGCAGCGCCTGCGGCCGTATGCGCGCCTTCAAGCTTCCGACGCCCACGTCGCTTTGCGTCAGCAGCGCGTAGACATCCTGTATAAGGGCTGCGTCGGCCCGCACGTCGATGCGCCATATGCACAGGTTCACCGCCCAGACACCGAGCAGAAAAATCGCGGCGGCGACCGTGAGCATCGCGCGCCGGCGCAGCAGCCGATAAGCCCGCCCGCTCGCGCTGACGCCGACGACCTCCGCCTTCCAACCTACGCGGTCGCAAAGCTCCTTCAATTTATCAAAATCGCGCGCCGCGACGGAAAGCGTCATCGCCTTGGGCGATTGACGCGTTACGTCCTTCAGCTCGATCTCCTGGTCGAGCGCGCGCGCGAGCAACTTTTCAAGCGAAAGCCCCTGCACCAAAACGCGCAGAAAGCCGATTCCATCTTTCACGTCTGTCCCTCCTACCTTTGGTAAAAGAGCTGTTCGATGTCGCCCTCGACGATCATGACGCTGGCGCGCAGCTGGGCGAGCGTCAGCCCTTTGCCCTTGATACAGAGCACGCCCTCGCTCGTGCGTACGCGTACCGTGTCGTCGCCGCATTCGATGATCCCCTGGTGGTTTTCCAGCGTCATGTGGCTCATCCCCGAAAGCGTCACCTTAGGCGTCCCCAGCACGACCTCCTCCGGAATCCCGGCGCTGCGCATGGTCTTGATAGCCCTCTCTTTTGCGCCTCTCACAGCTCTCACCCCCGTACAGCCTATGCCGCGCAGGGAGGTTGGATGCAGATAGAAAAAGGGAAACGCCCGACGGCGCCTCCCCAAATCCCAACCTCTTTCTTTAACGCACCAGCGTAAAGTACACGACGACCAGAACGCCCAGCGCGATGCGATACCAGCCGAACACCTTAAAGTCGTGTTTCTGGACGAACGCCATCAAGAATTTGATGGCAAATACGGATACGATGAAGGCCATAAGCGTGCCCGCAAGCAGGATCTGGGCTTCCGCTGCGCTGAACTCAAACCCGAACTTGAGCATTTTGATCAGGCTCGCGCCGAACATCGCGGGGATCGACATGTAAAAGCTAAACTCCGCCGCAGCCGGTCGCGCCAACCCCAGCACCATCGCGCCCAGAATGGTCGATCCCGAGCGGGACGTGCCCGGCACGAGCGCCAGCACCTGAAATGCGCCGATGAGAATCGCCTGCTTATACGAAAGTTGCCCGAGATCCTCCAGACGGCGGCGGTGCTTGCCGCGGCCGTTCCTGTTTTCCAGTACGATAAAGAGGATGCCGTAGCCGATCAGCGCCGCCGCGATGACGTAGACGTTGTTATAGAACAGCGCGTCGATTTGATCGTCAAAGGGAATGCCGATCACCGCCGCAGGCAGGCTCGCCACCAGCACCTTAAACCATAGGTGCAGGACGTCCATCTTCACAAAGCCGTTTTGGCGGGTCGTAAAGGGCCACAGCTTGTGAAAGAAGAGCAGCACGACGGCCAGGATCGCGCCGAGCTGAATGACGACGAAAAACATCTCCTTGAACGCGTCGCTCGCGCTCAGCTTCACGAACTCGTCCACGAGCAGCATGTGGCCGGTGCTCGATATCGGCAGCCACTCGGTAACGCCCTCCACCAGCCCCAGGAAAATCGCCTTTAAAATTTCCATCGTTTCACGCCTTTACGCTTTCTTACCTCAACTATATGCGCCGTTTTAAAATCCATCCGTCGCCCAATGCACGATGGGCCCATGCAGGCGCGCTTTGAGCGATGCCACGTCTTTAATGCCGTCAAACGGCGAAAGGACGCACAGCATCAGATGCCCTTCGCCCTCGCCTTCTCGCCGGCTGGCAACGCCTTTGAACACGGGCTCAGGCCCCGTGACCGTATCGCAACCGCGCACGCGCGCAGCTTCGCCGACGAGCGCGTAGAGCGCCTCCTCCTCGCCCGGTACGCATGCCGCATCGCGCACGAAGAGCCCGTCCTTTCCCGCTTCCACGTCCGTATAGGCCGCGATACGGCCGCCCCTCTCGATCACGAACGCGTCCTTCCACTCGGCGAGCACCCATTTTTTCCAATAATCGTTTTCTCCGCGCCAGAAGCTGAGCGGGTATTGCCCGGCGTAGAGATCGTACAGCCCCTGCGCTGCGGGCAGATCCCCGCGCGCAAAGGCGCGCACGCAGGCGTCCTGCGCGGCCCCGGGCAAATCCTCCGCGCGCACGCGGCAAAGATAGGTGCCGACCGGCGCAAAGCCGTGCCTGCCGTAGTGGCTCGTGAGCACGCCGTACAGCGCGCCCAGCTGCATGCCGCGCCCTCGCATGAAATCCATCGCCATCGCCAACAAGCGGTTCGATATGCCCTGCCCTCTGTATTCCGGCTCCGTACACACCTCGCCGATGCCGCCTGTCGGCACAGGCCGGCCCTCCAGCATCAAAAAGCGTCGAAACACGCGCACGCTCGACACGAGCTTGCCCGCGTCCACCGCGACGAAGACGCCGTCCAAATCGGCCCAGGGGTCCATCTCAAAGTGCCGGCGAAAATAAGCCGGGCCGATCGAAAAGAGCTTTCCACAAAGCGCATACCACGCGTCCAATTCCGCTGCGCGCAGCGAGCGGTATTCGATAGCCATACCGTACCTCCTCGTCCTCCGTCCGTTTTAGTTCCATCCGTCGTCAGCGTCTTCGCTTCGTTCAAAGGGCAGCACCTGCCGCGCCTGACCGCCGGGGAGTTCCTGCACGTCCTCGAGCCGCTCCTGAATCGTGCGCGTCTTGCGCGCGGCATCCTCGATAGAGTCGGACGCCTGGCGCAGCTTTTGCTGCGTGCGCGAGAGCAGCTCGCTGAAATGGGTAAATTCCGTCTTCACCGCGCCGAGCAGCTTCCATACCTGCGCGCTTTGGCGCTCGATCTGCAGCGTTCGAAAGCCCATCTGCAGACTATTGAGCAGCGCGGCCAGCGTCGTGGGCCCCGCGATGACCACGCGGTACTGGCTCTGCAGCTGATCGCACAGCGTGCCCGCGCGCAAAATCTGCGCGTACAGCCCCTCCGCCGGCAGGAACATGACCGCGTAATCCGTCGTATACGGCGGGGCGATAAAGCGGTCGTGTATCCGGCGCGCATGCAGGCGGATCGACGCCTCCAGCGCCCGCTGCGCCGCCTCGATCACTCCGCTGTCCCCGCTGTCCGAAGCTTCTACGAAGCGCGTGTAGTCCTCCTGCGGAAAGCTTGCGTCCAACGGCAAATAGACGGGCGCTCCGCCGCTTCCGGGCATCACCAGCGCATAGTCCACAGCCGCCTCGCCGTCCGGCTTCACGACGACGGACGCCTGATACTGCTCGGGGGCGAGCATCTGCTCCAGCAAAGCGCCCAGGCGCACCTCGCTCCAGGAGCCGCTGACGTTCACGTGGGTCAACACCTTTTTCAGATCGCCTACGCCGCTTGCAAGCGTCTGCATCTCCGAAAGCCCGCGCGTCACCTGCTCCAGCCGGTCGCTCACCAGGCGGAACGATTCGCCCAGCCGCCGGTCCAGCGAGCCGGAGAGCTTCTCGTCCACCGTCAGGCGCATCTGCTCGAGCTTCTGCTCGTTCTCCTGGCGGATGAGCGTGAGCCCGCCCTCCAGCGCCGCGCGCACGCGCTCGATGCGCGCTTCATTGCCGCTCAGCTTGTCGTCGAGCACCTTGGCGATCTGTTCCATTTGGCCTTCGTAGGCGTCTAATTTTTCGCCTACCGCGCGCTGCATGCGCTCCATACGCTCTTCTTCCGTGCGGCTGACCGCGCGCAGTTGGCCCCCGAAGGAGTCGAGCTGGCCCTGCTGCGTGCGCGCCATCTCCCCCATCATGCGCACGAGGGCATCGCTTGCGTCGCGCACGTTGTCCTTGAGCTGCGCGCGTTGCTTTTCATCCCGCGCCTGCGCGCGCTCGGCTTCCTCTAGCGAGCGGGCGTTCAGCTCCTCGGACAGCGACTTGAGGCGTGCTTCCATCAGGCGGGTTTGCCTGCGCGAAAGCAACCATAGCGCCAGCAGAATAAAGAGCGCCGCGCATGCGCCGATGCCCACGGCCACTTGATGGCCGGCGAGGAACGATCTTATAGCGTCCACAGCGAACAACCCCTCTCTTGCGTTCATCGATTCTGATCCGGTGGTATTCAAGCATAGAATATGGTATAATGGTCCTATACCCATACGATAAATGGGCCTGCATTGGAGGTAATCCCATGGAAAGACGTACACGCCGCCCCGAAAGAGCGCCGGAAAAGGCGAAAGACGGGGGCGAAAACGACACGCGGCACGACGAGCGGCAAGATGCGGCCCGTCGAAACGGCCGTTTGCTCATCTTTGCCCTGCTGCTGGGCATTTTGGTGCTGGCGGTGATCCTGGTCATTTTACTATTCTCGCGGCGGCCTGCTGCGCCCGCCGCAAAGCCCGAAGCAACCCCGGCCGCGGTGACGTACGATTCGTCCTCGCCCTTCGGTCCCTCTGACCTCAGCGCTGGTCAAATGCAACGCCTGATGCAAGAAGGGTCCTTTCAGCTGGGGCCGGGCGAGACGGGCCCGCGCGGCATTCGCGTCGGCGATTCGCTCGATACGCTGCTCGCGCGTCTGCCCCTCCAGGTCACCGAGGATATGAACGACGACATGGCGATCCTCTATTCCGCGTCCTCCGGAACGGAAGGCACGGCGGACGTGCTCCTGCCGCCCTACGGCATGCTGACCGTCAAGTCGGATATGATCGAAATCACCCTCGTCGCCCCGCTCACAGCCTATCCGGATAACGTCGGCGCGTGCTATGTGAAGTACCCGAACGTCTGGTGCCGCTACACCGTCAACCCTGAGGACAACAACGTCTCCCAGATCACGCTGGGTTCGGGAAATCTATAGGCCTTATCGCAACCGGCAAACACATGTTTGCCGGTTGCCGCGTTTAGAAGATCGCGTCCACGAATTCCGAGGCGTCGAAGGCCTGCAGGTCGTCGATGCCCTCGCCCACGCCTACGTAGAGCACGGGCACGTTCAGCGCGTCGCGGATCGCAACGGCGATGCCTCCCTTGGCGGTGCCGTCCAGCTTGGTGAGCACGATGCCGCTGATATCGGCCACATCGTTGAACTCGCGGGCCTGCGATAGGCCGTTCTGTCCCGTAGTCGCGTCGATGACGAGCAGCGTGCGGATCTCGGCCTCCGGATATTCCCGCTCGATGATGCGCGTCATCTTGCGCAGCTCTTCCATCAAGTTCTTCTTGTTATGCAGCCGTCCCGCCGTATCGACGATGAGCAGGTCCGCGCCGCGCCCCTTGGCCGACTGCACCGCGTCGTATACGACGGCCGCCGGGTCCGCGCCCTCTTCGCGGCGCACGAGGGGCACCTGCGCGCGGTCCGCCCAGATCTCAAGCTGGTCCGCCGCCGCCGCGCGGAACGTATCCGCCGCCGCGAGCATGACCGTATGCTGCGCGTCTTTAAAGCGCAGCGCCAGCTTACCGATGGTCGTCGTCTTGCCCACGCCGTTGACGCCTACGACGAGCATGACCATCGGCCACTTCAGCGGCGGGCGCGGCATGCTCATCTTCTCTTTGAGGATCGCCTTGAGGATTTCGTGCGCGCGGTCCGCGCTCTTGGTGCGCTCCTCCGCCACCCTGCGCCGCAGCTCCTCGATCATCTCGTCCGTCGTCTTCATGCCGATGTCGGCCATGATCAGGATGTCGGTGAGCTCCTCGTAAAAGTCGTCGTCGATCTCGCGGGTCGATCCGACGAGCTCCTCCACCCTGCCTGCCAGCGAATCGCGCGTCTTGGTAAGCCCTTCCTTAAGACGCGCAAAAAAGCCCTTTTTTTTCTCCTCCGCCATCTCTTTACACCTCCGGTATTGATCTCATCAGGCCTCTTGGGCCTCTTCATGGTCGCTCAGCTGTACGCTGATCATGCGCGACACGCCCTTTTCCTCCATCGTCACGCCGTAGAGCGCGTCGCAGCGCTCCATCGTGCCCTTGCGGTGGGTGACGACGACGAACTGCGTGTTGCGCGCAAACTCCTTGAGATAGTCCGCGTAATAGGAGATATTGGCGTCGTCCAGCGCCGCCTCGATCTCGTCCAATATGCAAAACGGCGTTGGCTTAAGCCGAAGCATCGCGAACAGGATCGCGATCGCCGTCAGCGCCCGCTCGCCGCCCGATAGGAGGCTGAGCATCTGCAGCTTCTTGCCCGGCGGCTGGGCCACGATCTCAATACCGCATCCGAGCACGTCTGAGGGATCCTGCAGCTTTAATTCCGCCCGTCCGCCCCCAAAAAGGCGCGTAAACGTCTCGCCGAAGAAGAGATTCAGCTGATCAAAATTTTGCTTGAACTGACGCTCCATCTTGGCGATCAGCCCTTCGATGATCCCCTGTAGATCCTCCTGCGCGCGCACCAGATCGTCCCGCTGCGCGCTGAGGTCGTCGTAGCGCTCGCGGCAAGCCCGATAGTCCTCCACCGCATTGACGTTGACCGAGCCCATCTGCCGGATCTCCCCGCGGATCACGCCGATGCGCTTTTCGCTGTCGCCCAGCTCAAAGCCTTCGACCTTGCACTCCAGCGCGCCCGCATAGGTGAGCTCGTAGTCCTCCCAGATGCGCTCTTGCATCTGCGTAAGCTCGCCCTGCGCGCGCGAAAGCTGTAGCTCCGCCCGGTGATGCTTGTCCACGTCCTGCGCGACGCCTTCGCGCAGGCGGTCCAGCGTCTCGGTCAGCTCCCGCACCGTCTGCTGGCGGTGCGTGCGCCTGCGCTGTGCCTCCTCCAAAGAGGCTTGCGCCTGCGAAAGGCGCTCCTGACACGCCTCCTGCTCCGCTACGCCCGTCGAAAGCCGCTGCGCCGATTGCGCCTGCTGCTCGATGCTTTGCGCAAGCGCGCGCGCATTTTCTTCCCTTCGCGCCGTATGCGCCGCCCGTTCGCTCTTCAGGCGCGCGCCGTCGCGCCGCAGGGCCTCCAGCTCGCGTTCGAGCGAGGCCATCTCTACGCGCCTCGCCGTCACCTGTTCGCGCAGGCCGTCCACGTGTGCCCTCGCTTCGCTCTGCAACTGCGCCAGCTGCGCCGTCTCCTGCTGCATGCGGACGGTGTCCTGCTGCGCGCCGTCCTGGCGCTGCGTCATGCCTGTCAGCTGCTCGTCGATATCCGAAAGGTTGTCGCCGATCTGCTCTCGCATTTCCTGCGCCCTTTGCATGCGCGCCTCGTGCTGCAATAGCTCCGCCTGTGCGGATGCGACGCGCTCCTGCTCGCGCGCGACGGCGATCTCCTCTTGATGCAGGTGCGTATAAAGCTCTTGACGCAGGCGCTTCTCTTCGCTGCGCGACCGCTCGATCTCGATGATTTCGGCCTTGATCGCATCGATCTGCCCGGCGTTTTGCGCGATGAGGGCTTCGTGCTCCTGAATCTCGCGCTCGCGCGAGAGCAGGCTCGTCATGCGCGACTGCGCGCTTCCGCCCGTCATCGATCCGCCGGAGTGCATGACGTCGCCCTCTAGCGTCACCAGGCGGAAGGCCTGCCTGCCGCGACGCATGATTTCTATGCCCGCGTCCAGGTCCTTGGCGATGATCGTGCGGCCGAGCAGGCTTTCTACGACGCCGCGGTATTGTTCGTCGTACGCGATCAGCTCCGACGCCACGCCGAGGCAACCGGGCATCGACAGCACCTGGCGCTCCGCCGGCGAGAGCACGCGCCCGCGTATGCTCGTCAGCGGCAGGAACGTCGCCCGTCCGTAGCGATTCTGGCGCAGGTAGGCGATCATATCCTTGGCGACGTATTCATCCTGTGTGACGACGTTTTGCAGCGCGCCGCCCAGCACCGCTTCGATCGCGCGCTCGTATTCCTTGGGCGCGTGGATCAGGGTGGCCACGACGCCGTGTACCCCGCCCTGCTTATTTCCGTAGAGCAACACCTGCTTGACCGCATGCTGATAGCCCTCGTAGTCGCGCTCCATCTCCCGCAGCACGCGCAGGCGAGACGAGAGGCCCTGCTGCTTTCCGCTCAGCTCCTGCAACCGCGCCTTGAGCGCTTCGCCCCGCTCGCCGTGGGCGCGCACCTGGGCGTCCAGGCGCTGCGCCTCCTCCTGCAGCGCCCGGAGCCCGCCGTCTACAGCGGCCAGCGCGTCCTTTGCGCCTTGCAGCGCTTGCGCAAGGCGGGCCTGCTCCGCCTCCATGTCGCCGTCCTGTGAGCGCGATTCCTCCAGGCGCTTTTCCAGCGATTGGCGCATGGTGGTCAGCCGCGCCTGCGTCGTGCGCACGTCCGACAGGCGGTTCATCGCCTCGATGATCGCCGTCTTGTGCGTGTTGAGCGTCTCCTCGGCCTGCTCCGCGCGCTCCTGCGCCGCGGCCAGCTCCGCCTCCAGCGCGCGCAGCGCCTCGCGCCCTTCATCCAGTAGGCTCGTGCGGTCGCCTTCGTCGCCGCTGCTGGCCGCCTCGAGCGCGGAAAGCGCCTCCAGGCGCTTTTCCGCCTCCTCGATCTGCGCGCGCAGCCGCTCTTCGTCCTGTCCCGCGTGGGCGATCTGCGTACGCAGCACGTTGTTCTCGCCCTCGCGCGCTTCCAGCTCGCGCGTCAATTCCAAAACCTGCGCATGCGCGGCGGATACCTGGCGGTCCAGCTCCGATACCGCCTCCTCCTGGCGCGTGCGCTCCTCCGCGTTTTCCTGCGTGCGGCGTTCCCCTTCGGCAATCGCCTCCTGCAGGCCGTCGATCGTCTTTTGCAGCGCGTCGATGCGTTCCTTCGCGCGGTCGGAGCGAACGACGAATGCATTCAGCTCCAGCCCGCGCAGCTCTTCGCGCAGGGCGATGTAGCGCCTGGCCGTCTCGCTCTGTTTTTGCAGGGGCTCCAGCTGCCCTTGCAGCTCCTCCAGGATGTCTTCAACGCGCAGCAGGTTCTGGCGCGTGTTTTCCATGCGGCGCTCCGCCTCGTCTTTGCGGACCTTGTATTTGACGATGCCCGCCGCCTCTTCAAACACCTGACGGCGATCTTCGGATTTGGCGGAGAGGATCTCGTCGATCCGGCCCTGACCGATCAGCGAATAACCCTCCTTGCCAATGCCCGTATCCCGGAACAGATCGATGATATCCCGCAGGCGGCAGGTGGTCTTGTTCAGCTGATATTCGCTTTCGCCGTTGCGATAGACGCGCCGGGTTACGCACACCTCGGAGAAATCCACCGGCAGCGCCCTGTCCTCGTTCTCAAACGTCAGCGATACCTCGCAGTATCCCAGCCGCTTGCGCTTTTCCGTTCCGCCGAAGATAATATCCTCCATGCGCCCGCCGCGCAGGCTGCGCGCGCTCTGCTCGCCCAGCACCCAGCGCACGGCGTCGGATATGTTCGATTTGCCGCTTCCGTTCGGCCCGACGATGCCGGTGATCCCCTGGTCAAAGACGATCTCCGTGCGGTCTGCGAACGACTTGAAGCCGTAGATCTCCAATTTTTTTAGACGCAAACGCGTTCCAACTCCTTATCGCTTTTCCTGCCGCAGGCGCAAGAGCGCCTGCTCCGCCGCCTGCTGTTCCGCGCGCTTTTTGCTCACGCCCTCGCCGCGGCCGAGCAGCTGCCCGTCCGCGCGCAACACTTCCGCGGTGAATTTGCGCGCGTGGGGCGGCCCCGCCTCTGCGACGATCTCATACTTCGGCACGCTCTCGCCTGCGGCCTGCAAAAACTCCTGAAGGCGCGATTTGGCGTCCCGGTCTTCCTCTTCTTTGGGTTCGTAATCGCCCATCATGCGGTCTACGAGCGCCGCCGCCCTCTCTATGCCGCCGTCCAGATACACGGCTGCCAAGACCGCCTCCATCGCGTCCGCGAGGATCGAGGGCTTATCCCTACCGCCGTCCAGCTCCTCGCCATGATCCAGCAGCAGAAATGGGCCGATGCCCAGGCGCCTGGCGGCGGCGGCCAGCGTCGCCTCGCGCACGAGCAGTGCGCGCCTGCGCGTGAGCTGCCCCTCCTGCATGTCGGGATATCTTGTGTATAGCACGCGGCTGACGCAGATTTCGAGCACCGCGTCGCCCAGAAATTCGAGCCGCTGATTGTCCGCCGCGTGGTGCTGCAGCGCATAAGAGGGGTGCGTGAGCGCCTGGCGCAGCAGCCCCTCGCTTTCAAACGAATAGCCCAAGGCGCTTTCCATCATCTTCAAATCCATGGCTTCCTCCATACCGGTGAAGCATCAGCACTGCCGCCCGCGGCGCGGGGTGCACTGCTCATGCTTCCATACAAAGCGGCTTTCGGGCGCGGACGATGTCGTCCGCGCCCATTGGGTCACTTTTTCTTTTCGATGTAGCTGACCAGATCGCCGACCGTCTTGACGGTGGCGATAGCGTCGTCGTCGATCGTGATATCGAAATCCTGCTCGATGTCCATGATGAGCATCATCACGTTGGCGCTGTCCGCCTTTAAATCCTCCTGCAAGCGTGCTTCCAGCGTGACGGCATTATCCTGTACCTTGAGCTGACGGACGATCATCGCCTTAAGCTTTTCGAAAACCATCTTGATTTCCCCTTTCTGCATTCGATTGTTATGGTTGTACGTCCTGCGCGAGCACGAGATTGGTCACCTCGCGCCGGATGATCTCGACCACCTGGCCTTCCACCATCTTGCGCGCCTGACGGATCGCGCAGAACATCGCCCGGGCGTTCGAGTTGCCGTGCGCCTTGACGACCGCGCCCTCTACCCCCAGCAGCGGCGCGCCGCCGACCTCGGTGGAGTCCATGGCGTGCTTGATGCTGCGAAAAACCGGTTTGCACAGCACCGCGCCAGTTTTGCCGCGCAGTGATGCCATCAGGCCCGTCTTGATCATCCCGAACATCTCGCTCGCCATTCCCTCGGTATACTTGAGCACGACGTTGCCGACGAACCCGTCGCAGGCCAGCACGTCGACCTGGCCCGAGAGAATTTCGCGCGCCTCGACGTTCCCCGAAAAGCGGTAGGGCTGGTCCTTCGACATCAGCGCGTACGCCTTCTTCGTCAGATCGTCTCCCTTCTCTGCCTCCTCGCCGATGTTGAGAAGACCGACCTGCGGCGCTTTGACGCCCATCACCTTCTCCATGTACACGCTGCCCATCAGCCCAAATTGCACCAGCCATTCCGGGTGGCAGTCGACGTTCGCGCCCGCGTCGATGAGCATCAACGGTTTTTTGGGCGCGGGGAGCACCGGTGCGAGCGCCGGGCGCTCGATACCGTCGATCCGACCGATCTTAAACATCGCGCCGGCCATGATCGCGCCGGTGCTGCCTGCGGAGACGAACGCCTCCGCCTCCTTGGCGCGCACGATGTTCATGCCCACCACCAATGAGGACTGAGGCTTCTTGCGCAGCGCCATTACGGGGTGCTCGTGCGTGGTAATGACGTCCGGTGCGTCGACGATCTCCAAACGGTCGGCGACGTCGGCGTATTCGCCCATGCACGCGCGGATTTCGTCCTTGCGGCCTACCAGCACGATCTGAACGTCCGCAAAGGCGCGTAGCGCGTCGATCGCCCCCTGCACGTTCACGCCAGGCGCGAGGTCGCCGCCCATCGCATCCACAACTATTTTCATCTCTTAGCCCCACTTTCAAGGTATCGCTTTATTGTATCAAATTTTGCCTCATTCTTCAAGCGTATACCTGGCCCGTTCGCCGCCGATCAGCTTGGGGCGCGCATAGGCCATGACGAGGTTTGCATGCCCTACGGTGTGAAACGGCGCGCGCAGCGGCACGGCGACGCGCCGCAGGTGCATGCCGATCAGCGTATCGCCGATGTCGATACCCGCATCCGCCAGCGCCGCATCCACGAGCACCGGGTCGCGCAGCAGACGATAATAGGCGGCTCCTGCGGAGCCGCCGGCCTTGGGATAGGGTACGGCCATGACGATCTCCAGCCCGCGAAGCTCCGCCTGGGCGCGTTCGATGACGAGCGCGCGGTTGAGGTGCTCGCAGCATTGCACGCAGCCGACCAGCGCGTGCGCGGCGCAGGCGCCAAGGAATGCCTCTGCGAGCGCTTTGCCCATCTGCGGATCCGAATTTTTGCCGATGCGCCCCCCGCATACCTCGCTCGTCGAACAACCGAGCACCACGAGGCTGCCGGGCGCAAGGCGCCCCTGAACCGCTAAATAATCGATGGCTTTCTCCACTTGTTCTTTCACCTGTATACGCAGTTCCTGTGCTTCCATCCAAGACGCTTCCTTTCTCGATCCTGCCCGATCGGGCCGGTGGGTCTTATTGCCTTCGGTTCGCATCGCTCTGGGCGAATGTATACGCGCCGATTCCTACGGCGACGGCCAGGTTCAGCGAGTCGATAGCGCCGCTGTGCGGGATCAGCACGCTCGTGCCCATCCGTGCAAACGCTTCCGGCAGGCCGGAGGCCTCATTGCCAAAGACGAGCGCGTATGGTGCGCTTACCTGCGCCGCGGCCTTGGAAAGTTCGATGGCGCCCGTGAGCATGAACGGATAGAGCGCATGCCCCGCAAAGGCCGTACGGTAGTCTTCAAAATCGTCGTAGTGGCGCACGCGCATGGAAAAGAGCGCGCCCATCGACGCGCGTACCACGCGCGGGTCGAAGAGGTCCACAGCCGGGCGGACGATCGCCAAATCCCGAAAGCCAAATCCAAGACATGTGCGCAGGATCGTGCCCAGGTTCCCGCTGTCCGATGGATGGTGCAGCACCACGTGCGGCGCGTCCGCCCGAAGCGGCGCCTCCCGCTTTTCAAAGACCATCGCCGCAAAGCAGTTGTCCTTATGGGCGATACGGGCGAGCACGCGGTCCGCCGTCTCAACCCGGATGCCGGCCGCCTCGCTCTCCCGAACGAGGCGCTGCACGCCCTCGCTCCGCTCGCCTGCGCTGCTCACGAGCAAGCGTAGGCATCGCTCCGGGCACGCGTGCAGGCACTCCATCGCGGGGAATATGCCGGGCGCATAGGCATACGGCAGCGACCGATCGTAGGCTTCGAGCTTTGGCATGTGCGTTTCACCTTCATCTCGTATTGCGTTCAGGCAGGGGCCCGACGCGGCGATATGCGTTTATTGTAGCAGAAAAGCGCCCGCAGTACAATGGCGCGCTCACAAAAAGACGGCGCCGGGTATTCCCTTATGTATCTGATTCAACAAAAAAGCGCCCCTCCCCCGGACGTTTCATTCGTCCTTGGGAAAGGCGCCTTACGTTTCGCCAAATCGCCGCTCAGGCGCAAGCGGCCTGAACGTTTGCTCTTAATAGCGGCTCTGACGGTTGCGCTCGAAGCAATCGCGGCAGTATACCGGCTTGTCTCCGCGGGGCTGGAAGGGCACCTGCGTGGTGCAGCCGCAGCCGTCGCAAACGACTTCATACATCTGGCGCTCCGGGCGATTGCCGCCATTCTGCGCACGACGGTTCGCACGGCAGTTCGGGCAACGGCTCGGCTGGTTCTGGAAGCCCTTTTCGGCGTAGAACGCCTGCTCAGAACCGGAGAACACAAATTCGGCGCCGCACTCGCGGCAGGTCAACGTCTTGTCTTCATACATGGTAGAAAACCTCCTAAATATCTTGTGCCTCACCCGATGACAACCCTGATGTGCTCCAGACTGACTTCCGGTCATCGAACGAAGCGATAGACGAAGGAGGCCTTGAAATACGAACCGGGCAATACCTTGGTTGAGGTCCAACGGTAGACATTATAACACGTACAGCCGAAAATAGCCAGTCTTTTTTTCTAAATAATCAGGCAATTTACGGAAAGCGTAAAAAACGATATTTTTCGGCAGGATTCGGCAGCCAAAAGTCGAATCTTTACAAAAAATTGCCCGTGTTCGCGTCGGTTCGTATGTAAATCGTAGGGCAGAAAGAAGGAGCTTTTATTCATGAATTATGTCTCTCTCGGTCAACGCATCCGCAAAAAGCGCCAAACCCTCCACTGGACGCAGGCGCATCTGGCGCAGGCTGTCGATCTCTCGGTCTCTTTTCTAGGGCATATTGAGCGGGGCAGCCGTAAAGCCAGCCTGGAAACGCTCGTCTCCATCTGCAACGTGCTGGATATCTCTCCATCCTATCTGCTCGAGGAATCGCTCACCATCACCGACAAAACGCCTATGCCTGATGCACTCAGCGACCGCCAGCGCACGGCGCTCAATCAGATCGTACACTATCTCGACAATTGGAATGAGCCGAGTACGCGCTAATCACGAGAAAGAGGCCGCTTCTCTATCGAAGCGGCCTCAGACCGTTGAAAAAGCCTCGTTTTGCGCGCAAACCAAAAGCCGTCTGCAAGACTGTAATCGTATCCGCCGGCTTTGCCGGCGGGGCGGGGATTTTTCCTCCGCAAAATGCCATTTTGCGGAGGAAAAAGTCACCCGTAAACTCGACAAAGTGGCGTACGCCACTTTGTCGAAACGCTGAGGCCGCTTCTGTATCGAAGCGGCCTCTTTCATTTCTTTTATTGCACCTTCACGCCGCAAATCCTGCCGGCGGACGTACATACGACGATCATTTCATTATACACTGCGGGCGAGCCGACGATCGGCGAGCCCAGCGGCACGGTCGAAAGCGTGGATCCCGTATAGCCGTCCATCAGGCGGAGCGTGCCGTTGTTGTCTCCCTGCACGATATAGCCTTTGCCGTCCGTGGAATAAACCGCCGTCGGCGAAGAATACGCGTAAGCATCAAGCGGCTGATTCCACAGCTCTTCGCCCGTCAGCTTGTCCAGCGCGATGACGGAGGCCATCTCCTCCTCGCCCGTCTGGTTGATCGTAAAGACGACCATGTCGCTGATATCGCCCTGGCCGACGACGGGGGACGCCATCGCCCCGGCGGTATTGCTGCTCGAGTATTTGCACTTGACGACGTACTCCCACTCCATCACGCCCGTCAAAGCGTCGTAACGGCGGATCGCTACGTCCCCGCTGCGCTCGCGCTTTTGAATCGTGTTGGCCGTATACAACGCTACGCGGCCGTCTCCCTCATCTTCGAGGGCGACCGTCGAATAGGTGGCGTCCGTCACATCGACCGCCCACAGGCATTGCAGGGTGTTCGCGTCTACACATTGCAGCACGCCCAGATTGTCGGCGAAATAGATGTAATTGCCGTACATCGCCACGCTGCTTACGATCCCTTGCGTGCCCTTTAGGTCGCTCTTGTAGCGATAGGCCACCGTCTGCGGATCGAGCTCGATCGTGCCCGCCGTGAGGTCGAACTCCGTGTTCAATCCGATGGTGTAAAGCAGCCCGTTCTCTCCGGTGTAAATGAGCGTATCCGTCCCGCGCTCCAGCAGCGCAGAGCTATCCACCGCGCCCGTGCTCACGTTCGCCAGCGCATTGCGTCCGCTCTCGAAGTAGATCTGCGACTGATCGATCAGGTTGTAAATGCGCATGCCGAGGGTGCCTGTCTTACCCTGCAATTTGGATATTCCCTGGCCTGCGAACAACAACGGATATCCGTTCGTATCCACTGCGCCCGTCGCGCGGAAGGGATAGCCCAGCTCGATGGGGTCGCGCGTGGGTTTGCCGTCATCCAGGTCGAGGAAGTAGACCTTGCCGTCCATCGCGGGCAAGATGACCTCCTTGAGGGCAGTGATCGATTTCTTCGTATCCTTGATGTTCATCAGCTCGCGAATTTCCTTATGCCACTTCACGATCAAGGGCTGTCCGGTCCAATCAGAGCCCTGATAGAGCGCTTTGTCCGGCCCGGTGATCATGCCCGTCTTGTTCGTCCAGATCTGCGTCAGCGTCTCCTCGGCGATTTCCGCCGCGCCGAACGATGCGTTTTGGCGCATCGAGCCTCCGCGGAACGTCAGCACGCCGTCCTGGCGGCCGTACTTTTCCGGATCGCCCATAGAAATCTCGCGCGAGATGCTCTCCTGTTCCACGCCGCCTGCGATTACGGCGGTCGTCATGCCAAGCGCCGTCGGATCTGCGCTCGCATCCGGCTCTACGCGCGATACCCTATACGGCACGGGCGTGGGGGTCGGCGTGGGGGTCGGTTCCGGCGTAGGCGTCGGCTCGGGCGTGGGTTCTGGCG
>JAEYAR010000060.1 GCA_023404715.1 Bacillota bacterium
TCCACCTCCTCCACCTGCATGCGCGCGCTGATGAAGCGGTCGTAGCAGGGGATGATGGACAGGTGCGTGCCCGTCTTCTCGCACGCGCGGATGACCGATTCCATGTGCACGTAGTCCTGGGCGCTCATGGCGATCACCGCCTCGTCGGGCTTTAAGCGCTCCAGCACGTGCTCCAGCGCGTCGTATCCGCCCAGGTAAGAGGCCTCTCGCCATTTTTGATCGCCTGAAACGTAGCCCTTGATGTGAAAGCCGTATTCCTGATGTTCGCTGACGACGTTCAGATAGTCCCCCGCCACGTCGCCGCTGCCGACCAGCACGACGTGCTTTTGGTTGTATCCCTGCTTGCGGTAGGCGCGCAGCGCCAGCCGCACGCCCATGCGCTTGCCTACGCTCAGCAGGATGCCGAACGCATAGCTGTACCCCAGCATGATACGCGAAAAGTCGGCCAGCTCGAGCACGTAAAACGCGCTCATCACCACCGCGAAGCACAGGCTCTCCGCGACGACGATCTTCCAGATTTCCTTGTAATACCGCGCGCTGCGCAGCGATTTATAGAACCCCATCGCGCTGTAGACGACCACGTGCAGCACCGCGCTGCCCATCGCCAAGAGCACGTGGGACGAGACGCTGTAGCTTAAAACGCCATCGTCCATCCAGTAAAAGCGCACCGCAAAGGCGAGCATCATCGCCACGAAGGCGACCCCCGCGTCCAGAACGCCGTTCACCTGGTTGAGCAGGCGCTGGTTCTGCTTAATCATCTTTCCTTCTCCGCTCCCGGCGCCCCGCGAACGCTTCGTACAGGGCGCTCAGTTTTTCTCCCGTATCCCCGATGTCAAATCCATGGCGGCGCACGGCGGCCCCGCCGCCTGCGCTTCCACGCCTACGACAGGCAATCCCTCATAAAAGCCGAGTAGCACGAAGACATCCATCGCGCTGTACAGGCGTGCCATATCCTTTCTGATACCCATAAAACGAGCGTACGGCGTCAATCCCTGCTCCCGCGCACATTTTCCACTTCGTCCCTCAGTTCGTCATCGCCGACGAGTAGCAGCACCACGTCCCGGCGTCGTTCCCGCAGCGCAACAGACGAAGCTGGGGCTGACAGACCGACTGGTGGTCGGGTATGTGGGGCGCTTCATGCAGCAGAAAAGCCATGTCTTTCTGCGCGAAATCTTTGGGGTGTACCGCTTTTGCATATTATACCAGACTCTGCATGAGATAGCAAGAAGCCGCTGACTTCGGCCCGCAGTCAGCGGCTATATCCACTTCTCTTTTTACTACTTCTTTGTCTTGGGGCTGAAAAGGATGGACGCCAGATAGCCGAACAGCACGGCCGCGGCGATGCCGCCCGCGCAGGCCGCCGTGCCCCCCGTAAAGGCGCCGAGCAGCCCATCCTTTTGCACGCCCTCGATCGCGCCCTTCGCGAGCGCATAGCCAAAGCCCGTGAGCGGCACGGTCGCGCCCGCGCCCGCGAACTCGGCGATGGGCTTGTAGATCCCCACCGCGCCCAGAAGCACGCCCGCCGTCACGTACCCCACGAGGATGCGCGCGCTCGTCAGCTGTGTGCGAAGCAGCAGCGCCTCCCCGATCATACACAGGATGCCGCCGACGAGGAATACCTTGATATACATCAGCATGTGCGCTTTCCTCCCGCTTCCTTGATGTGCTCCAGCACGACGGCGTGCGCGATGGATGGGATGCTCTCCCCCTGCATCGTCGTCGTCGGGCTCAGCAGCGCGCCGGTAGCCATAAACAGGATGCGCTGCAACTGCCCGCTCGCCAGCTCGCCCAGCAGCTTGCCGCACAGCACCGAGGCCGAGCAGCCGCAGCCGCTCCCGCCCGCGTGCGTATCCTGCTCCGGCGCGTAGATCTGCATGCCGCAGTCCATACAACGCTCGGGCGACACGGGCCGCTTCTCCTGGCGGAGCAGCTCCAGCATCAGTTCATGCCCCAGGCTGCCCAGATCGCCGGTCACGATCAGGTCATAGTCCTTGTCCGTGCGCCCCGTATCGCGAAAATGCGCCAGCAGCGTATCCTGCGCGGCCGGCGCCATCGCGGCGCCCATGTTGTTCGCATCCTTGACGCCCAGGTCGATGACCTTGCCCGTGGTCACGTGCGTCACGCACACGCGCGCGCCGCGGGCGGCCGCCTCCTCGCATACGAGCGCGCTGCCCGCGCCCGTCACCGTCCACTGCGCGGTCGGCGTGCGCTGCGTGCCCATCTCCAAGGGCGTGCGGTATTGGCGCTCCGCCGTCGAAAAATGGCTGCTCGTGGCGCAAAGCACGCGCGCGCAGTGCTGTCCGTCCACCAGCATGCTGCCCAGCGAAAGGCTTTCCGCCATCGTCGAGCACGCGCCGTACAGCCCGTAAAAGGGGATCGCCAGCTGCCTCGCCGCAAACCCGGCGGAGATGATCTGGTTGAGCAGGTCGCCGCCGAGCAGCGCGTGCACGTCCCCCGGCTGCACCTTGCCCTTTTCCATCGTCAGGCGCACGCTGGACTCGAAGAGCTTGCACTCCGCCTTTTCAAAGCTCTCCTGCCCAAGCATGTCGTCTCGCTCCACGCGGTCAAAGCAGCCGCCCAGCGGCCCTTCGCCCTCCTTCGGGCCGACGATCGCCGACCATGCGGCCACGCGCGGCCGGGAGCCCAGCTGGATCGTCTGCGCCCCCATGCGTTTCCCTGCCATCTCGCTACCTCCCGATGAAGAAGTATATCAGCCCCACGATCACGGACGTGCCGATGCCGTATACGAGCACCGGGCCCGCGATTGAAAACATCTTGGCGCCCACGCCCATGACGTAACCCTCGCGTTTAAACTCCATGGCCGGCGCGACGACGGAGTTGGCAAAGCCCGTAATGGGCACGATAGAGCCCGCGCCCGCGTATTTCCCGATACGGTCATATACGCCCAGGCCCGTGAGCAGCGCACTCAAAAACACGAGCGTGATCGAGCATACCGTTCCGGCCGCCTCTTGATCGAGCGACAGGACGTTTTTTGCAAAGTCCGTAATGCCCTGCCCCAGCACGCAGATAAGCCCGCCGACCCAAAAGGCCCGTACGAGGCCCTTGCCCATGTCGGACTTGGGCGCCAGCCGCATGACGAGCTGCGCATATTCCTTCATCTTGTGATTTTGATTTGATTGACTCACGCCTGTTCCCCCCGTTCGTTGCGCATGGGGTTCTCCGCGCGCGGCGGGCGCATGCGCGTCTCCCGCGCGCCCGGCCTCGGCTGCGCCTCCAGCGCATAGGTCGGGATGGTATGCTTGTGTTCCATGCCGGTCATCCTTTCCTCGGATCCGCTCCACCGGCGGCATTCGCCGCCGTGCGTGAGGTTAGTATGGCCCGCACCCAAAGTAAACATACAAACATGCAAAAAGGTCCGGTAACCGCCGAACCTTAAAGAAAGGCCGTCATTCGTCCGGGCCCTCTCCGTCGTCCCGATCGTCCGGGTATTCCGCTTCGTCCTCTTCATCAACCCAATCGTCCGGGTTCTCCGGATACTGCTCCGGCGCCTTGCCGACGCTGCGGATGACCGCCGCTTCCTCCGTCTTCTCGTTCAGCTCCTTGAGCACCTTACATTGAAAGCGCCATTCGTCGCCGAAATCGAAGAGGTATTTAAACGGCGTCCCCACCGCCAGCCCCAGCTGACCGAGTCTATAATCGCACGTATACCGTTCGTCGTCGCCGCTCCGCCTGTCGTAATAGGCATCCCCACGACTCCAGTATTTGTTGTCCATGAAAAAGGCGTGCATGTGTTCGTCGTCGAATGCATAGGCCTGAAGGATGGCGTCGTGCAAGTCCTCCAAGGTATCGCAGGCGGAGATGCGGATGTGCCGGTAGCAGCCCTTGCCAAGCGAAACGGCGACGACATAGGATCTATTGTCTTCCGCTTCACGCGGTTGTTCCCGCTCCCCTTCGCCGCCTGGCAATCGACGCTTCGCACGCTCCAGCGCGGCATAAAACGCATTTGCCTCTTCCGGGGACATATGGGATAATACCTCCTCTGTCCGCTCTTTTAACTTGCCCAAGAAATCCAGATCGTCCGCATTCAGCAGCTCATCGAATAGGTCCTCATCGAACTCCTCGTCGTCATCCTCGCCATCGCTCATCAAATAGCCGAAAAGGTCTTCAATCTCTTCGTCCATCATCTCCAAATCGTCTTCCTTTTCGATACGCTCCAGCCCGACGCCGACCTGACCTGCCGCCGTCTCGAGCAGACGATACGTCTCCTCGTCATAGGCGAGCAGCTTATAAGGCTTTTGCTCCTCCTCCATCAGCTCGCAGAGTTGATCGATCAGATCTTCCGCCGCGCCTTCCAGCTCATCGCTCACCAAAATAGGAAGGATCATCCTGTCTCGCCTATTTAAGATGAACAACGCCATGGGAAAAACAGGCGCAACCTCCGTTTCAGCCTCGTCCCCATTCGGCGTGGGCAGCATCACCTGCCTGCACATCCAGCAGGATCTCGACGCAGCTTTTTTCCCCTTCAGCCGCTTTGCCCGCAGCTCGTCCGCGATGGCGGGCGACGGATCCGCGTCCGGGATGTACTTCGGCAGCGTCTGGGTGCTCCACGCAAAGCCGCCCTGCGCATTCGCATCCACCGTGAGCAGCGGCATCGTCTTGCCTTCATGAAAACCGTCGGAAAAACCCAGCTCGCCCGCGCCCTGCTCGGAAAGGCGAAGGCCGACCTGATGCGCAGCCAGCAACGCAATGTACAGCCTTTGTTCGTCGTCCTCATCCCGGATATGCCAGGGCAAACGTCTGGGCCTAAAACGCCGGAAATATGGATATGCATTCTTCCCTTTGGCTTTAAACTTCATCATGGCGATTTCGTACCGGTCCGTCTCGTCCAAAATGCTCTTATTGACAAAGCCGCACAGGATGAAATCCTGATATCGCAAAATGCCTCCCCGGTCTACATCAGACAGCACCGACAAATTGTCTCCGACCTCGAACATCCATTGCAGGCTGTGCAGGCCTGTCTCCCCCAGATAGAGGTTCAACCCGATGCTGTCGCCTATTAAGCCCAGCACGGCGCAATACCCCGTCACGCCGTCCGCATAGCGTACGGCAAAGATTTGCTCGCTGCTTAAACGCCTCCACAGCTTATCCTTTCGGTATTGCTCGGCCGCCTGATACGTTTCCGCTTTCATTAATCGCACATCCTCTCGCTTCTTTCGTTAATCCCTGAAATACAGGTCGCGCGTGTAGACCTTATCGATCACGTCTGCGATCTCCTCGTTGTAACGGTTGGCCACGATCACGTCGCAGCAGGCCTTGAACGCCTCCAGATCACGCATCACGCGGCTGCTGAAGAAGGTCTCCTCCTGCAGCGTAGGCTCGTAGACGACCACCTCAACGCCCTTGGCTTTGATGCGCTTCATCACGCCCTGTATGCTGCTTTGGCGAAAATTATCGCTGCCCGCCTTCATCGTCAGGCGATAGATGCCAACGACCGGGCGCGGGTTATGCGGATATCCGGCCCGCTGCAAAATGCGCTCAGCGATGTAATCCTTGCGTGTGCGGTTCGCCTCGACGATGGCGCCGATAATGTTGTTAGGCACCTGGTCGTAATTGGCCAGCAGCTGCTTGGTGTCCTTGGGCAGGCAGTAGCCGCCGTAGCCGAAGGATGGGTTGTTGTAGTGCGTGCCGATGCGCGGGTCGAGCCCCACGCCCTCGATAATAGACTTCGTATCGAGCCCGCGCACCTCGGCATAGGTATCGAGCTCGTTGAAAAAGCTGACGCGCAGCGCCAGATACGTGTTGGCGAATAGCTTGACCGCCTCGGCCTCGGTGGAATTCATGA
Source organism: Bacillota bacterium (assembly GCA_023404715.1). GTDB lineage: Bacteria > Bacillota > Clostridia > Christensenellales > Aristaeellaceae > Beduinella. Next base: position 5,804 of record JAEYAR010000060.1, read on the forward strand.
TCAGGGTAGGGATATCCCGCTTGATCGCCCCCTCCTTGAGCATGCCGGCGAACGCCTCCGCCGCCGCGTAAAGGCGCGGGGCTTGTATCGGCGCGCCCACGATAATGCGGCTTGGATAGAGGTTATCCCATAGTGCATGGCCTTCGCGCAAAAATTCAGGGCTGAAGAGGATGCGCTCGCAATGCAAGCGTTCGCGCAGGCGCTGCGTATAGCCGACCGGAACGGTCGACTTGATGACGATCATCGCCTCCGGGTTCACGGCGACGACCTGCGCGATCACATCCTCTACGGAGGAGGTATTGAAGTAGTTCTTCTGGGGGTCGTAGTCGGTCGGCGTCGCGACGATGACGTAGTCCGCCTGGCGATACGCCGCCTCCCCGTCCTCCGTCGCGGTCAGTCGAAGCGCCTTTTCATGCAAATAGGCTTCTATTTCCCGATCTGCGATCGGGGATTGGCGGGCGTTGATCATCCGCACCTTTTCGGGTACGATGTCTACCGCCGTCACATCATGGCGCCCTGCGAGCAGCACCGCGTTGGATAAGCCGACATAACCCGTGCCAGCCACCGCAATGTTCAACGAGTTCACGCTCCTTAAGCTTATGTATCTGTAGCGCGAGCCCCTGCGAGGACCGCTAAAACCGATACAAGCCGTCGTTTGCCGAGGTTATACCGGTATTTTACCATGATGTAACAATCTTTGCAATAAGCTTAGCGTACGAGCAGCGTACCCAGGAACGCGCCGGCCGCCTTGCCGATCGCCAGCGCCCAGAGCAGCCAGGTGATCGCGCTGCCCAGGTGTAGGCGGTCTACCGTATAGGGCAGCACGTCTAAAATCTCGCTGAGCGCCGCCGCCAGCGCGCCCGTAAACAGCCCCGCGCAGAGCATTGAAAGGGCAAAAAAGGCGCCCGGCAGATGGAGCGACCAGCGCATCGAAGACAGAAGCGTCGCGCCGGTGATGCCCAGCGCCAGCGCCCACGATTCGATCCTTCCCCCGCTCGTGCCGCACACGTGCATCACGCGCATGGGCAGCTTCAGCACCGTGTACAGCGCCGCGCTGCAAAGCCCGACCATCCATCCCGCTACCGACGCCAAAAAAACGGCGAACGCGTCAATCACCGCGCTGCTCCTCCCGCGCGGCGCGCTCCTTGAGAATGGATGTCTTGTATTCGGAAAGCTTTACATCCAGCGGGGAGATGGTTTTCTTTCCGATCAGGGCATAATAGAAAGCGACGCCCAAGCCTACGCCCAGCGCATAGGGTAGCGCGACAAGCCATGCGGAGGGCTCGCTGCCGCCCGTTATGGCCCGGTACATCTCCTTTTGCGCCTCGAACATGTTGACGTCGGCGTGGAACCACATGATCGCCAGCGCGCTGCCCGTGAGCAGCACGAGGAACGCGATCGCCGTGCGCAGCGCCATCCCCCGCTTTTTCCGCTCGCGCCTTCGGGTGAGCAGCGTGGAGCCTGTCCCCATCAGCGAAACCTGCTCGCCGGGATAGCGCGCGCCGATCGCGCGCACGACCTGCATCGCCTGCACGCAGTAGACGCCCTCCTCCTGCGGCACACAGACGGGCACTTCCCTCAGGTCGATGCGCGCGTCGCACAGCGTATCGCACAGGTCCGGCACGCGCAGCTCCTGCCTGACGTTACATTCCACGCTCTCCAGCATGCGTAAATAGATCATCGCTCCGCCTCCTGCACAAAGACCCATTGTGCGTCCGTAAAGCTCCTGCCGCCCCTCGCCGTGCGATCTTGAACGAGCTGCCCGATGAACACCAGCGCCGCCAAGAGCGCCGCGAGCAATGCCGTCATGACGATCTTATTGCGCGTCTCCTCCATTGCCGCATCCCTCCCTATGTCTCCTCTTGGAGGTTAGTATGCGGCGCCGCGCGCGAAACATGTCGGATTTGGGGAAAGAACCCATGTTAAAAGACGCCTCGCCTGGCAGCGAAGCGCCTCGAATTCGTTTGTCAGGATATGGGCTTGACCTTATGTTCGAGCGTCTCAGTAAAGAAACACACGCAAAGCGTCAAGACGAGCAGCGCTGCGGGCACCACAGCCAGCGACGTAGCGCCTGCGACGGCGCCCACGAGCGGCGGCATAAACGTCGAGCCTACGTAGGCCACGGCCATCTGCAGGCCCATCGCCGCCTGCGAGGCGCGCTTGCCGAAGCGCCGGGGCGTCTCGTGGATCATGCTGGGATAGATCGGCGCGCAGCCGACGCCCAGCACCACGAGCCCGGCGAACGAAAACAGCGGCGGCAGCGGCGCGATCAGCAATAGCGCGCCCGCGAGCATGCCCACGCAACCGATGCGGATCATCCGGCGCGCGTCCAGCTTCATCGAAAGGAAGCCGGAGAGCGCCCGCCCGGCGGTGATGCCGCCGAAGTAACACGACCCCCATGCCGCGGCGGTCGACGTATCGAGCCCGCGCAGCTCGACGAGATAGCTGGGCATCCAAAGCCCGGCCGTCACCTCTACGCCGCAATAGCATAGGAAAGCGAGCAATGCATACGCAATGCCGGGCAGCCGCAGGGCCTCTGCGTTGGAAACGAAATCCGCCTGCGACCCCTCCGCCTGCCCGGCGGGTTGCTCGGTCCTTTTCCAAAGCGGCAGGGAAAAGGCGAGCGCCGCGCACAGCGCAAACTGCAAGGCGGAGATGACGCGGTAACCGCTCGTCCATCCCCGACCTATTAGGCACGCCGCCATGATCACCGGCCCGGCTGTCGCGCCAAGGCCCCAGAAGCAGTGCAGCCAGCTCATGTGCTGCGCCCTGTAGTGCAGCGCGACGAAGTTGTTGAGCGCCGCGTCCACCGATCCTGCGCCGAGCCCCAGCGGCACGGCGAGCAGGCAGAGCCACCCAAGGGAGCGGGCATACGAATAGCCCAGCAGCGCAAAGGCCGTCATCACCACGCTCACGAACGTCACCCTGCCCGTGCCAAAGCGGCGGATGAGCCGGTTGCTCATGAGGCTGGAGACGATCGTGCCGAAGCTGACGGCCATCGAGACGGCGCCCGCGGCAGAAAGCGGCGCGCCCAGTTCCGCGCGCATGACCGGCCACGCCGCCCCCAGCAGCGAATCGGGCAGCCCCAGGCTGATAAAGGCGAGATAGATGACGACGAGCAATGTGCCCATTTCAGGATTCCCCCATGCGCATAATGAGGACAGTATACCATAAAAACAAAGAAACGCCACGCGGAAATTTCACATCCACGCCAACGAAAAAAGCCCCCGAAAAGGGGGCAAGGGGGAGGCCGAAGCCTCCCCCAAAAGCCTAAGAGGGGTTTGGGGAGGCCGTGAGGCTTCCCCAAGGGCAATCAAATCCAGCGACATGCGCGGTGGATTTGCGCGCTTTTTACGGAGTGAAACGGAGGAAAAAGCGAACCCGCACCTGAGGCCGCCCGCAAAATCCGCAGATTTTGAGGCCGAATCCTCGTCCCCGTCTCGTTGAAAAACGCAGTTTTTCAACGAACGCCGCCGCTTAGTACATTCCGCCCATGCCGCCCTGCGGGGCCGCCGCCGGCGCGGGGTTCTTCTCGGGCAGGTCGGCCACCAGCGATTCGGTGGTCAGCACCATCGCGGCGACGGAGGCCGCATTCTGCAGCGCGCTGCGGGTGACCTTCGTCGGGTCGAGGATGCCGCGCACGACCATGTCGCAGTACTCGCCCTTGAGCGCGTCGAAGCCGTAGCCCGTCTTGCGGGACTTCTTGATGGTCTCCACGATGACGGAGCCCTCGATGCCGGCGTTCGCAGCGATCTGACGAACCGGCTCTTCCAGCGCGCGCAGGACGATCGATACGCCCGTCTTCGCATCGCCGGTGTGCTTGGGCAGCTCGGCTGCGACCTTGCCCAGTACGCTCAACAGCGCCGTTCCGCCGCCCGGGACGATGCCCTCTTCCACGGCGGCGCGTGTCGCGGCCAGCGCGTCCTCAATGCGCAGCTTGCGCTCCTTCATCTCGACCTCGGTCGCGGCGCCGACCTGGATGACGGCCACGCCGCCCGCCAGCTTCGCCAGGCGCTCCTGCAGCTTTTCCTTGTCGTAATCGCTCGTCGTCTCGCCGATCTGCGTGCGGATGGAGTTCACGCGCGCCTTGATGGCCGCGCTGTCGCCCGCGCCCTCGACGATCGTGGTGTTGTCCTTGTCGACCTTGACCTGGTGCGCGCGGCCGAGCATGGCCATCGTCGCATCCTTGAGCTCCAGGCCCACTTCCTCGGTGATCACGGTGCCGCCCGTCAGCACGGCGATATCCTCCAGCATGGCCTTGCGGCGGTCGCCAAAGCCCGGCGCCTTGACCGCCACGCACGTGAACGTGCCGCGCAGCTTGTTGAGCACCAGCGTGGTCATCGCTTCGCCCTCTACGTCCTCGGCGATGATCAGCATCTTCTTGCCGGCCTGCACAACCTGCTCGAGTAGCGGCAGCAGATCCTGGATGTTGGAGATCTTCTTGTCGGTGATCAGGATGACCGGATCGTCCAGCACGGCCTCCATCTTGTCCGTATCGGTCGCCATATAGGCGGAGACATAGCCGCGATCAAACTGCATGCCCTCGACCAGGCTCAGCTCGGTCTTCATGGTCTTCGACTCTTCGACCGTGATGACGCCGTCGTTGCCGACCTTCTCCATCGCGTCGGCGACCAGCTGGCCGACCTCTTCGCTGGAGGCGGAGATCGCGGCGACGTGCGCGATGGCTTCCTTGCCCTCGATCGGCTTAGACAGCTCCTTCAGGCCCTCGACCGCAGCCTCGGTCGCGTTCTCGATGCCCGTCTTGAGCACCATCGGGTTCGCGCCCGCGGCCAGGTTCTTGAGGCCCTCGCGGATCATCGCCTGCGCCAGCAGCGTGGCGGTGGTGGTGCCGTCGCCCGCGACGTCGTTCGTCTTGGTGGCGACTTCCTTCACGAGCTGCGCGCCCATGTTTTCGAAGGCATCCTCCAGCTCGATTTCCTTGGCGATGGTCACGCCGTCGTTGGTGATCAGCGGGGAACCGAACTTCTTGTCCAGCACCACGTTGCGGCCCTTCGGCCCCAGGGTGATCTTTACGGTATCGGCCAGCGCGTTGACGCCGCGCTCCAGCGCGTGACGGGCCTCTTCGCCGAAAATAATCTGCTTCGCCATGTGAATAACATCCTTTCTTTATTGGCACTCAGCCATGCTTATCGATAAAGACAACACAGGGGAAACCTTACTCTACGACAGCGAGAATATCGCTCTGGCGAACGATGATCAGCTCCTGGCCGTCGATCTTCACCTCGGTGCCCGCGTACTTGGAGTAGATGACCTTCTGGCCGACCTGCACCTGCATGGTCACTTCCTTGCCGTCCACCATGCCGCCCGGGCCTACCGCCAGCACCTCAGCCGTCTGCGGCTTTTCCTTGGCGCTGCTCGTGAGGATGATGCCACCCTTGCTCGTCTCCTCAGCTTCGAGGTTCTTGATGACCACGCGGTCAAAAAGCGGTTTCACGTTCATAATCAATGCCTCCTTGATGGATTATTGGGTTTGGGGTTGTTAGCACTCTCGTTTGATGAGTGCTAATTCATGCTGATAGTTTAAGCCATTCTTCCGCTTGTGACAAGTGGGAAAACCGTACAAATTTTAAACTTTTTTCTTGTCCTTTGATTTGTAGGCTGCTATGTTATAATAACATGATGGAGGGATTCGATGAATACGACGGAATTTTCGCGCGCATTGCTGGGCTGGTACGACCAGGGACACCGCGAGCTGCCCTGGCGCGGTACGAGCGACCCCTACCGCATCTGGATTTCTGAGATCATGCTGCAGCAGACGCGGGCCGAAACGGTCGTTTCCTATTATGAACGTTTTACCCATCGCTTCCCGGACGTGCGCGCGCTCGCGCTCGCGCCCGAGCAGGACGTGCTCAAGGCCTGGGAGGGCTTGGGATATTATTCCCGCGCGCGCAATTTACAATCCGCCGCGAAAAAAATAATGGGCCACTTTGGGGGGCGGATGCCGCAAAGCGCTGCGCAGCTGCGCAGCCTGCCGGGCATCGGCCCCTACACCGCCGGGGCTGTAGCGTCCATCTGCTTTGGCGAGCGCGTCGCGGCGGTGGACGGCAACGTCGAGCGCGTCGTCTCCCGTCTCTTTTTGGTGCAGGAGGACGTGACGCTGCCCGCGGTCAGGCGCGCCATCGCCGAAAAGGCGCAAAGCTTGGTTCCCGCGGCGCGCACGGGCGATTTCACAAACGCCATGATGGAGCTGGGCGCGACCGTATGCGTGCCCGGCGCGCCGCGCTGCCTGCTCTGCCCGGCGCTGGGCCTGTGCGAGGCGCGAAAGGCAGGCGTCGCGGCGCAGCTACCGGTCAAAAAGAAGGCCAAGGCTCCGCGTGTGGAGCGGATGGGGGTCGCCGTCGTGCGCTGCGGCGAGCGCGTGCTGCTGCGCCAGCGAAGCGAGCGCCTGCTCGGCGGACTGTGGGTGTTCCCGCTGTTCGCAGACGCTGTGACCCCTGCGCCTCTGTCCGCCGCGCTCTCGGATATGGGGCTCGAACCGATCTACGAC
>JAEYAR010000064.1 GCA_023404715.1 Bacillota bacterium
CGGCACCCCAGCGGCGGAGCACCGGCGCTGGCAGGGCGCGAGCGGCAGAGGCGGCGCGCGCACGGGCCGCGCCGCCGGCGCGAAGAGCAGCCGGGGCTAAATACTATGTAATAGGGGGAAGCCGCAAGGCTTCCCCCTATTTGCTTATTGTCGGCATAAAACCCTTACACGACGAGCTCCTCGCCGCACAGCGTGATCGCGAGCGGTTCGCCGGAAAGGCGCGTCACCTTGGGGCCCGAAGCGTCCACGGCCACCTCGAGCAGGCGGCCTCTGTACACGATTTTGAAGGCGTAGCGCGTGAAGCAGTCCGGCAATACCGGGCTCAGGCATAGCCGGCCGGTCTGCGTGCGCAGCCCGGCAAAGCCCTGCACGATGGCGAGCCAGCCGCCCGCCATCGAGGTGATGTGCAGGCCGTCCTCCGTGTCGTTGTTGATGTTGTCCAGATCCAGGCGCGAGGTACGGCTGTACATCTCCACCGCCTTGGGCAGATCGCCGATCTCCGCCGCCAGGATCGCGTGCACGCAGGGCGAAAGGCTTGATTCGTGGACGCACATGGGCTCGTAAAAGTGGAAATTGCGCTCCTTGGTTTCCTTGTCGTACAGATGGCCCAGGAAATACAGGCCCTGCAGCGTATCCGCCTGCTTGATGAAGCACGAGCGCAGGATATGATCCCACGACCAGTGCTGGTTGATCGGCCGCTCGCTTTCGGGCAGATCGCTGGCGGGCATGAGCTCCTTGTCCAGGAACGTGTCGTGTTGCACGAAGACGTCGCGCTGCGCGTCGTAGGGCAGGTACATCTTGCGGGCGATCTCGTCAAAGCGGCTCAGCTCCGCCTCCTCGATGTGTAGCCGCGCGCGTTTTTGCGCGCCGACGGCGCGGGCGACCTGCGCTGTGTAGGTCAGGCACCAGGCCGCCATGCGGTTGGTGTACCAGTTGTTGTTCACGTTGTTTTCATACTCGTTCGGCCCCGTGACGCCGTGGATCATGTACACGTCCTTGCCCTTGTGATAGTGCACGCGCCCGGCCCAGAAGCGCGCGATGCCGATGAGCACGTCGAGGCCGCATTCCTCCAGATAGGCTTCGTCCCCCGTGTAGGTGACGTAGTTGAAGATCGCGTAGGCGATGGCCGCGTTGCGGTGAATCTCCTCAAACGTGATCTCCCACTCGTTGTGGCACTCGACGCCCGTGAACGTGACCATGGGATACAGCGCGCCGGGCAGGCCCTGCTGCCTGGCGTTGTGGTAAGCGCCGTCCAGCTGCAAATAACGGTATTTGAGCAGCTGGCGCGCCACATCCTGCCCCGCGATGGCCATGTAGAGGGGCAGGCAATACGCCTCCGTATCCCAATAGGTCGCGCCGCCGTACTTTTCGCCCGTAAAGCCCTTGGGGCCGATGTTGAGCCGCGCGTCCTCCCCGTAATAGGTGGAGAAGAGCTGAAAGATGTTGTAGCGCACGCCCTGCTGCGCCGCGTCGTCCCCTTCAAGCACCACGTCCGCCTTTTCCCAGCGCGCGGCCCAGTCCGCCTCGTGCTCTAAGAGCAGGGCGTCGTAGCCCGCTTCCCGCGCCCGGGCGCATAGCTTCGCCGCCGCCTCGGGCAGCTTCGCCTCGTCCATATCGCGCGAGGTGGTGACGGCCACCAGCTTGTCGATGACCACCGTCTCGCCCGCCGCGGCGTTCGTCTTGAAGACCAGGGCGGTATAGCCCTCGTCCGTCTCGCCAGCCACGGGCGTAGCGCCGGTGACCACGTTCGTCATCGCGCCGCAGACCGCAAAGCGCGGCGTGCCGAACGGGTTCTCCTTCGTCTTCGCGCAGACGTACTGCACGGCGTGCGCATCCTCGCTCTGATACGACGAGCGGTAGGCTTCGGGCAGCTTTAGCCCCTTTTGCAGCCCCGTTTCGCCCTGCGCGGTGAACGTCCAGAACGTCTCGTCGTAGTTGCTGTCTTCGTTCTTCACGCGCGCGTCCAGCGCCGGGATGAGGTGGACGGGCGCGTCAAAGCCCGGCGTGACGGCCATGCGGATACAAAGCATTTCGCGCCGGCGGATCGATACAAAGCGCTCGACCGCGACGGATACGTCTCCCTCCGGCAAGCGCACGGTGTATTCGCGGGTGAGCACGCCGCGCTGCATGTCGAGCGTGCGCTCGTAGGAGACGACCTCGTCCTTCGCCAGGTCGATCTCGTGGCCGCCGACGTTCACGCGCAGGGAGATGAGGTTCATCGCGTTGATGACCTTGCCGAAATACTGCGGATAGCCGTTTTTCCACCAGCCCACGCGCGTCTTATCCGGGAACCATACGCCCGCCAGGTACGTCCCGCGGTGGCTGTCGCCGGAATACGTCTCCTCAAAGTTGCCGCGCATGCCCATGTAGCCGTTGCCGATGCTCGTCAGGCTCTCGGAAAGGCGCATATGCGCCTTGGGCAGCGCCGTCTCCGTGAGCTTCCAGGGGTCTACCGAGAAGGCAGTGAACATGATCTCCACGCTCCTTGATCTGTTTCAAATGGGAAATCGCCTTGCCGCGATTTGTTACAATTATCCTAATGCCTTTGCTCGCGTTTGTCAAGGAGAACGTGCGAGGGGTAGGGAGCAACGGGAAAGAAAGACCCCCCTTGCCCGTTGCCGTTCAAGGGGGGTTGCCAACTGTATAATGATTTGGTATCATAAGGATGTAGGCAGGAAGTGCTTACGGCGGGCGCCCCGTAAATGTCGTACGAAAGCGGGGTGATAGCATGAGTGATTTTAAAATAATCTCAATTTTCCTCATGATCTTATCCCTTGTAGTACTTTTACTCAAGCGAGATAAGTAAAAACCGCCGCGTAGCCGCAAACTGCACGGCGGTTAGGTATCCCTGCGGGGATACCCGCATGTAAGGAAAGCGACCTTCCTGCCTACATTGTACGACAAGCCCCTGCGCGCTGTCAAGCAGCGTGCAGGGGATATTTCCATGACGCAATAAATTTAAAGAATTTACCGCTTAGATGAGGAGGAAGAAAAATGCTCGAATTCCCGGAGGTGCAAACCCTATCCGCCCAGCTGCAAAAAGAGGTCGCGGGCAAGACGGTTGCGGCGGTGCTCCCGCCCAATAAGCCGCATAAATTCTGCTGGTATCAAGGCGATCCCGAGAGATATGAGGCGCAGATCAAGGGCCGCGGGGTGGTCACAGCGCAGGGGTTTGGCATCTTCTGCGCGATCGACTTTGAAGGCGGCAGGCAGCTGTGCGTGAACGACGGCGTCAACGTGCGGCTCACCCTCTCCAGCGCGCTGCCAAAGGCCTATCAGCTGGCCGTGCTCTTCGAGGACGGCGCGGCCCTCGCCTTCACGGTGGCCATGTACGGCGGCGTCATCCTGCACGCGGGGGATTACGACGACGCGTACTACCGCAAGAGCTTGAACGCGGTCTCGCCCCTTTCGCCGGATTTTCCGGCCTATTATGAAAGAGCGCTCTCCGCCTGCAAACAGTCCCTGAGCCTCAAGGCCTTTTTGGCGACGGAGCAGCGCTTTGCGGGCATCGGGAACGGCGTCCTCCAGGACATCCTCTTTCGCGCCGGGATGAACCCCAAGCGCAAGCTGGCGACCTTGACGGATGCGCAGAAGGAAAAGCTGATGCACAGCGCCGTCGAAGTCATCGGGGAGATGACGGCCGCCGGCGGCCGCGACACGGAAAAGGATTTGTACGGCGCGTACGGGGGCTACCGCACGCGGATGTCGAAAAACACCCTCTCTTCGGGCTGCCCTGCGTGCGGCGGGCCGATCACGAAGGAAGCGTACCTCGGCGGATCGGTCTACTACTGCCCGAAATGCCAGCCGTTAGAGAAATAAACCGTCGAAGAGGGGCGTTATTCCGCCGCACTGAGCGCGGCGATGCAGCCCTCGCCGACCGCCTTGGCGACCTGCAGGGGCTTGCCTGCGCAATCGCCCGCCGCGAAAACGCCGGGGATGCTCGTCTCCATCCTGCGGTCCACGCGGATGAAGGGCCCCTCGTGCGCGATGCCCGGCAGCAGCGCGGAGAGGGCCATCGCGTCGCGGAAGATGAAGACGCCGTCTTCATTGTAGCGCTCGCCGCCCGCCAAGAGAGAGCGCACGGCGTCTTCGCCCTCCACAGCCTCGGGCCGGGCGGCGAGCACCTCGATCTGCGGATTGAGCGCCGCGTCGGGCTTTCCAAAGTAGCGGACATGGGCCGCGAGCCCCGCGAGAAAGTTGGCTTCATGCACCGCCTCCGCGCTCTCGGCGACGACGGCGACGTGCTTGCCCCGGTAGAGCATGCCGTCGCAGGTGCCGCAGTAGCTGACGCCGCGGCCGAGCAGCGCCTCCTCGCCCGGAAGCACCTTGGGCTGGCGCGCGCCCATGCACAGGATGATGCGGCGCGCGTCTACGTACTCGCTGCCGATGGCGATCGCAAAGGAGTCGCCCATGGCGAGGATCTGCTGTACGAGGCCTTCCATGAACTGCGCGCCCATCCCTTCGGCATGCGTGCGCATAGCGGAAAGCAGCTCAGGCCCGGATAGATGGGGGAGCCCGGGGTAGTTGTCGATGCGCTCCGCCCGCGCGAGCCAGCCCCGCGCATCCGTGCGCGATACGACGAGCGCCTCTTTGCCGCGTTGACGCGCGGTGATGGCGGCGGAGAGGCCGGCCGGGCCCCCGCCGATGATTGCGATGTCAAACATGATAAAATTCCCTCCCATTAAAAATATGAAAAAATCGTGTCCTTGCGCCTCAAATGTGATATGATAAGAAGGGCCGTATCTCAGTGTAGCAGACAAACCCCCGTAACGCAATGGGGGTTTGTAAAGCGCGGCTTAGGGGAAGAAAAGAATCGTCCCCTACGTTAAATGATCAGATGCCGCAAGGCCGACTGGCAAAAGTAGCATTCACCCTGTAGGGGCGACCTATGGTCGCCCGTCCGTACCCCGTGTGGAAGCAGGCGGGGCGTAAGCAAGGGAGGCCATACGGCCGACTAGCGGCGCGCGATTTAAAAAATCGCCGGCGCGTACCCCGCGTGCGAAGCAGGCGGGGCGTAACAGGAGGTGTTTTCCGTTGAACAACGACGATTCCTTTGAAGCTTTTTTGCGCGAGACGAACGACCTGCTCTCACATCCCAAGGTGCAAGCCCTGGGGGATTATCAGCAGCACGGCAGTGTCTCGCGCCTCGATCACAGCATCTACGTCGCGTATATGAGCTTTCGCATCGCCGTGCATCTGAGGCTGAACGCCCGCGAGGCGGCGAGAGGCGGCCTGCTGCACGACCTGTTCTTCTACGACTGGCACGTGAGCGGGCCCGATTGCGGCTGCCATGCGCACAGGCATCCATTGGTGGCGCTCGAAAATGCGCGCAAGTACTTTACGCTGACGAAGCGCGAAGAAAACATCATCGAGAGCCATATGTTTCCTCTGGGTTATACGCTTCCGCGCTATGCGGAGAGCTTTGTGGTGACGTTCGCGGACAAGGTCTGCGCGACGTGCGAGGTGGCGAGCCTGTTCTCGCCCGCGCGCATCCGCCAGCGCCTTGCCATGCGCCGCCGCCTCGCCGCGGTGCGGCGCTGACCTGCGGCCCCTGCGCGGGAACCTCCTCATGATCCGTTCATGGGGAGGCTTTTGTATAAAAGGCTTAGTTGCGAGGTGAAACCCATAATGTATGGTACGATTCAACGCTGGGGAAACAGCCAGGGGATACGGCTGCCGAAAGGCGCGCTTCATACTGCAAGGCTACAGGAAGACGATCAGGTAGAGATTATCGCTACCGAACAATCCATCACCATCCGTAAAGCCAGAAGGTACACCAGCCTTGACGCGCTATTTGTTAGGTATGAGAGCGACTACCGGCCAGCCGAGTTTGACACGGGTGAGGACGTTGGGCGAGAGGTCATCGAATGACATACAAGCCGAACCAAGGCGACATTGTGATGATGAACTTTACGCCGCAGGCCGGTCACGAACAGGGAGGTAGGCGGCCCGCGCTGGTCATCAGCAACGCCAGCTTCCACCGTTACACGCGTATGGCCATCGTGTGCCCCATCACGACGAAGACTGCAGGAAGAAGTGCTGGAGCGTGTGCGGCTTTCCATTAAGTGACCCAAAAGGCGCGAGCAATCGCGCTTTTTTGTTTCATTGCGGACAGACTTTCCAGACGGAAGATAAAGAATAAATCTTTCATACGATGGCTTTTTGCTGCTTGAATAGCGGGTTGTTTGACAGTCTGAGCGGCCACGTAAAAATGATTTACGTGGCCGCCGTCATTATATAGATCATAGTATGGTTATCTGGTTTAGGTTGCTCAAAACATACCTTAATCTCGATTCTGAATCCACGAACATATCGACGAGGTCTTGCTCGCTGTTGATCGGTAAGAGATATCTTTCGACAATTTCTCCCTCTGTATCGAGCAACATGAAGTCATATTTTTGTGGACGCCGTATACCATAATATTTCATTGCAACCGCCATTCCTTTTTTTATGCTGCGCACCTCTTTAAACGTTACAGAAACAGATTCGATATAATCGCCCGTAATGTCCAACTCTTGTGCAGAATATTTTCTATGATGAATCAAATTTCCATCCTGATCCAGAAACAACAAAAGGGGCAAAGATGCCGGTATATCATCCTGTTTCGGGTAGTATGAGCCTATGACGACATCTACATCTTCCACCCTGCAATATTTTTGCAAATTGAAAGCCTCCGGCAGTTGAGGCTCCTTTTGCCAGACGAGCTCGCCTTTGCCATTTCTCTTCCAAATATGCTGCTCTGTGCTGAACAGGTATCCGTCCCCAGTGTCATTAATCCTGTTATCGCCCCATGGCATGGCCACCCCTAACGGCAAGGTCTGCGTCCAGAGCAAAGCGCCGCTCCAATCCACCATACAGTCTACCATATCATACGTGTGATCGGCGTTTTTAACGTAATTGTAGTCTACCTTATAGGTGGGTTCGATCGCTCCGCGGGGGACTCCAAACTTATTTTCGATCGCTTCAAAGGCAATTGCAAGCGCCTTCTCCTGAGGAAGGGCATCCTCCTCCGGCATAATGCGCGTAGGATGAAGTTGGTAAGCCTCGTGGAATAGCGCCTTTTCTTCAGCCGGCCAGAAGTAGTATTCTTCTCGCCCCCATTTTTCCCAAACATCCTTAAAATCCCACGAGAGGCCTATCCCCTCATTGAGGATTATGCCTGAGGGGGATTCAATCGTAACTGCATATACGGTAGAAGAAGGATAGGAGGGGAAGTAGGATACGATCCATACCTTCGTATCGAGCCGGTCTATCTGCGGGGATAGAAATGTCGCTTTCATGGGGAGATCATCAAGAATAACTGTCCCTTCAAGCTGACTGGAAAGCTGCATTTTTGCGATGCTTATCGCTTGCTTCATCGTTAAATCCGCATCAGTAGGCTCGAGCAGTTGATCTGTAGCTAGGGCAGTTATTGCGAATACCGTGAATATACAGAATAAAAGCAATAGTATCGTTCTTTTTATATAAATCTCCAAACTGTGGCGGTATTTAGTACAAATGCAATGGAATCGGGAGCTGTAAGATCACTTGTTTTCTGTTATCACGAACAAAATATAGTTGGAGGCGCAGACAGTAATCTTAAGCTCGCCGTTACAAATCCTTAATGTGCCCGCCGCAATGCGATCAGGCGCTCGTCTAGGCCGTAAAGGGAGGCGAGGAAGTCGTTTGAATCATCGGCGTGATCTGCGAGGTCCTCGTCCGATATCAGCAGGCAGACCGCGAAGAGGTTGGCCTCCCGCTCCAGGCGATCGACGGAGAAGTAGGTGCTGCCGCGTAAAAAGGGCGTGTTCTCCTTGGGGTGCAGCAGCGCGTGGCCGAGCTCGTGGGCGCAGGTGAAGCGCTGGCGCGCCTCGCTCAGCTCTTCGTTGATGTGGATGAAGCGCTGGCGATAGGCGGTGTTGTAGTAGCCCCCCACTTCGCCCAGCGGTTCAAAGTAGATGAGCATGCCAAGCGCACGGGCGATGGAAAAGGGATCGCCCGTCTGAAATTTGATACGAAGCTGCTGTGCGAGCGCAGCAGGAGGCTTCTTCATAAGCGGCCCCTCCCTATTTGCGGGCTTTCTTCGGTGCGTACTTGTTCTTGGCGATGATCTTGGCCGTGCGGATGCTGTTTTCAATGGAGGCCATCAGCAGCTCGCGCGATTCGTCGTCGAGGGGGGCGCCGTCGAACATGAGGGCGTTCTCCGTGCTCAAGCGGTCCAGCGTCCTTTGCAGCGACTTGGCGATGTCGCGCTCATCCTTCGGGGTGAGCTTTTCATTTTGCGCGGGCGGGGCGGGCATGCGTACGTCGCTCGCCCCGGTCAGCCAGTCGAGGGTGACGCCGAAATAAGCCGCGATCCGCTGCAGCTTTTCATTCTTAGGGGTATACGCGCCCTGCTTCCAGCTGGTCAGGGTCGCGGTGGAGATGCCGGTCTCCTTCGCCAGCTTGTAGGCCGTGATCCCGCTTTCGTGCAGCAACGTTTCGAACCGTTCATACATAAGCGCACCTTCTCAAAAAAATTAAGGAATCTAAGCTAATTTTGTTGACAGACTTTGGAATCTGTGCTATTCTAAGGACAAATAAGAATTCTTTGCTATTTACTAAAAACCAAGAAACATAGGCCAATCGCTTTATTCTATGATATCATATTTCTTAGTCATTGGCAAGTCGAACACCAGAAATCTTATTTGAAGGAAGGTGAGGTTATGATCGAAGACACACGGGCTGTCAAAACGCGACAGCCCCAGGCCAAGGCGCTATGCCCTTGCGCTGGCTGCGGCGACGGTATCCGCAGGGGAGAGCTGCTCTTCCGGCTGCCCAGCGGCGACATCATCTGCGAAAGGTGTCTGGAAGAGGGGGTATTACCGTTTCATCGCCGCGAAACTCACGAGGACGAGATCTTGCCGGTGATCGCGGGTTTGGCGAGCGTGCACAAGGCTATGACAACCGAGGAGGTGTCTGGATGATTACGCAACAGGATGTCCAAAGGCTCATCGCCTCGCGAAAGGAATTGGAATTCGAGCTGAAGCAAATCCGCGCGCACTATCTTTATGCGCCGGAGCAGATGCCGCAGGAGACGCAAGAACGGCTGCGCGAGCTCGATCGTCAGTTGCACATGATCGACGGCATGTTCACCGTGCTCACGGAAAACGAAGCGTTTGTCATTCAGCGCCACGTGGTAGACGGGCTGGATTGGCCGCAGCTGATCAAAGAATATACCGACAAATGGGGGAAGGAGCTGGAGAAGTCGGTGCGCAGCTTCAAGGTCTGTCAGGCAATGGCGTTGAAGAAGATTGCCTCCGTGATGAACCGGCGTCTTGATTTTCTCTGTTTTGATATCGACGGGGATGCGCATAAGACGTAAGCGTATTATTTTATAAAATGGCAGGAGCGCAACACCTGGCGGTTGCGCTCCTTTTTTACATGTTTTTACGGGCGTGTAGTGTTCCCAACCAGCTGGTTCATCGGGTCAAGCTTTGCGGATCATCATCATCGTCATCGTCGTCATTTAACATCCCGACGGAGGAGGCGAGTTTGTACACAACGAACAGCCCGGATACCAACCAAATAATAAGTAACCATTTAGGAAAATGTATATTATATACTTTTTCTGTTATAGTAACTGCAATAAAAGATACTAGATAAGCAAATACAGCGAAAAACCAAAACCATGCTGAGAATGAAAAATCCTTCCACGATTTTGTTTCCAATTTTTACGCATTATTTCCCCTCTACTTTTTAAATGGTATAATTAAGAACAGAGAGGTAATCGATGATATGGCTAATGCACCCAAGAACAAACTAAGGCGCATTAGCCATTTATCGACGATCAGGTTTTGCGAGGGTGTTTGTCATGCGTAAGTAAGCAAGCATTGCGCATTTGCGTTCCCAATCAGCTGGTTCATCGGGTCAAGCTTTGCGGATCATCATCGTCGTCATCATTATCGTCATTTAACATGCCGACGGATAAAGCGAGTTTATACGCGCCAAACAAAAGGGCGATTATGATGGGTATTCCAACCCAACTTGGAGGAGAGGGAACACAAAACGAGAAGGCAATGATCGAGACTATAAGAACAATGTCAATGAAAAACCAAGTCTTTGCAGCACTAGAAAAGTCTTTCCATGATTTAGCCTTCCAATCTTTGCGCATGACTTAACCTCCTTGCCGTTATTGCGTCATCCTAATCATCTTTTTCCCGATGTTGTAGTTGATGACATATGTACCCTGCTTCACAGTTTGCATGGCAGTTTGTTCTGCCCATAAGGTTTTTAGCTGAGCCTTGAGGGTCGGTTTTCTGCCTTTGACCTTTGCGGTTACCGGGATGGCTTTTTCGGCCATCTTACCAGCGATGAGATAGGCCGTACCGTTTATGACGGTATCCTCTGCAACTTGACCCAAGGAATTGCCGATATTGCCTTCATTCAGCTCTTTTTGTTCGTTACCGGCGAGCGGTGTGTAGCTGACAATCTCATTTGTGATAGATTCTGCAGCGGCTGAAGCATAAGCTGCCATTGCCGTGTTTCCGTAGGAGTATAGCGAAACCACGTTATAGACCGCGCCGCCGACAAAAGCCCCCGCTATTCCCTCTAGGGCTGAAGATCCCGTTGCGAGATTAGATACAATTTGGGCTGCGCCTCCGATAAGACCACCTATGAAACCAGCGGTCAGCGTGACTACCAAATTAAATCCAAACAGCCTTCCGCTCTTGTCCTCAAATATGATGGGGTTGTTGCCGCAATAGACATAGAGGTTATGGCTCAACAACTGATCTGGGTCTCCCATAACACGATCCGGACAAATAAACCTTCTCAGCTCCGGATAATAATACCTGTCCTTGAGGTAGTACATCCAGGTTTCTTCGTCGTAAATATAGCTGCGGTACCGGAAGGGATTATGATAGCCAAGCGTGTCCCGCAAAGAGCCCGATCTGCTCTCAATTCTCCCCCAAGGATCGTACTTATATTGTACCACGGAGTTACCGGCGCTGTCTACAAGGGCGACAATATCGCCTTGTAGATTCTTCACATATAGATAGGGGGTACCGTTGTAAACCACCATGGCCGGTCTGTTTTGCGCATCGTAGCAGAAATGCAGATACGTTGATGGGCCAATTTGCAGATCGACCAGCTTTCCGCCGGACCAGATATAGTCGCTGGCAGTGCCGTTGTACGTCTTTTTGATCCTTACACCGGCGGCGTTGTACTGATAGGTGAGGGTTTTGTCACCCTGCACCTGTTTGACGAGCTTTCTGCCTCCGGCCCAGGTGTATGTCCATCCCGAATACGTGGCCATGTTTCCACAGGCATCATGCGTCATGGAATATTGATACTGGCTGTTGTAAACCCGCTTGGTCATTACGTCCTTCCAGTTCGCATTCCCGTATTCGTAGTCCTGATGGAATTCTTCCGTGCCCAGTGCGCCTTCCGTATACGCATAGCGCGTCTCTTTAAGCAGATTACCGCCGCGATCATAGGTAAACGTCCAGCTCTTTCCGGCTCGCTCGTCATTATATCGAATGAGCTGCCCCAACGTATCGTATTGGTAGCTGGTGTTCTTCCCGTTATATACCTCCCGGGTGATCTGACCCATGTCGTCATACGTATACGAGAATGCATGGCCCGGCTGCGTCATAGCGGAAATCAGGGTCGTGGTGGGGATGGTTTCTTCGGCTTTCGCGGGTAGATAAGCATATGACGTCGGATAAACGTTGCTGCCTAGCGTCATTGTCGATTGACGGATGCGCCCAATGACGTCGTATGCGTAGTTGACCTTACGGTCATCCGAACCAAAACGGATCATGGTATGACGGTTTTCATTGTCATAGGTATAGGTCGTCTCGTAATGAAAGGTGTCGAGAACCTTTTCTTTAAAAGACGCGAGGTTGTTATACGGATCATAGCCATACGTGGCCACATAGCGCGGCGTTCCAATCGATGAGGTAGTAGCGTTTTCTAATTGATGGTAACGAATGGGGCGTTCTGCCGTATCATATTCGGTCCACCACGTGCGGTTCTGATCGTTGTCACGTACATAAGCGATCTGGCCGTTTGCGCCGTAGTCATAGGTGAAACGGGGTGAAGTGGCCGTATCAAAAGCTATCCCCTTGATGCGCTTGAAATCGTCATATGTGTAGCTGACCTTGCCGCCATTGCCGTACTCTACACGCTTGAGCAATTTATCTCCCGTTTCGCTATACACGTGGGTGGAAAGCACCTGCGTTCCGACTTTGACGGTGGTCTGATTGCCCAACTTGTCATAGTCGAAGGAGTAGGTTACATCGGGCGTATCGGTGGTCGTATTATGTGCGACGGTTTTCAGTCGGTCTTTTTGATAGGTGTATGCGTTCTTGCGAAGGGAGCCACCGGCAGTCGCGGTCGTCGCGGTGATGCGCTTCCTGGCATCATATGTGTAGCTTACCGTCTGCCCGTTCGGAGTGGTAACGCTGGTAAGCGTATCCTTTCCTGTATCCGTGATGAAGGATGTGGTCTTGCCGCGTGCGTCCGTCTGAGAGGCTATGTGGTTTCCATCGGCCGTATAGGAAGAAGCGGTTTGGATAACCATGGTGCCATCCATAATATCGATGGTCGAGGTGCCCGTCCGGTTGCCCATGCTGTCATATGTATAGGAGGTTCGGACGTTGGATGGCGTCATCATCGTTCGCAGCAGACGCTTCTTTTTCTCGGCATCGCTGGAGCCGTAGGTCATGGTGGTCTTCGCCGTATCCGGGCGTCCGGGCTGCACGTAGCCGGTCAGGTTGTCGTATGCGTCATAGGTCGCATGGGCCTGTAGCTTCGCCAGGTTCTTTACAGCGGTGACGTTTCCATCTTCGTCATAGGAGAACGTATTGCCAAACTCTTCCTTGTATAGCGTCAGGCCGTCGAAATCCGCGTAGTTCAGGTTCTTCTCGTAGTCGACGTTGAAGCGGACGGCCGTATAGGCGCTTGGCGCGATGACGGCGCCGTTAATATACTGCCAGTCGGTCCACTCCTCGTTCCAGCTGATGAACCCGCCGTCGACGAAGGCTCCGGCGCCGTTGCGGAACGCGACGCGGATGCAGAAACGCCGGCTTTCATCCCGAATCGGACGCGAATAGCCCTTGGCCCAGCCGCCGGCCACGTAGACGTCGCCCTGGCTGCCGCTGAGCGGAAGATCCTGGTAAAACCCTTTGTTAATCTGCGGATCGCCATACAGGCGCATGCGGTTGTTCGTCAGGAAGGAGGGGTGCAGCGCATCGGCGCCGGTCACGATGCCGTCGGACGATGTGTTCGCGCCGTTGGCCGCCCAAGAGACCGGCACGCCGCTGTTGTTTTGAGAGAAATCGCAGTTCTGCAGCAGGTTATAGCGGTTGGGCACAGCGCCTTCTTCCAGCTGTGCGCAGTCGATCCACATCGTCCCGGGGCCGCCCATGGTGATGAAGTACAGCGTGGCGTTGACGGCGCTGGCGGTAAAGGTCGTAAAGATGCGGGTCCATTCGCCGCCGGGCGTCACCTTTTCGCCGTCGTACCACTTGCTGTTATGGGATATGGTAGCATACGTGTAAACGCTGCCCGTGCTGCGGATATAACCGGAAAGCGTATAAGTTTTACCTATCGTCAAGTTGGAGTAATTCATGTAGACGCACATGTTGCCGTCGCTGTTGGTCTTATTCACCTTCATGCTGCGCGTACCCAAATATTTCTGGTCCGTTGCGTAGCCGAATGTGCCGACGCCGCCGTAGGCGACCGTGCTCCAGCTGCCGTCAGACTCGAAGTTATGGTTGGGCAATAGGTTGACCACGCTACGCTGCAGTTTGGAAACCTGCTCCGGGTGACCCGGCAGCAGCGCGTCGGAGAACTTGTTGTAGCTCGCATAGCCCAGCTCATCGCGCACGGAAACCACATTTCCCCAGTCGTTGAACTGATAGATCAGCCGTTTGCCGTTTTCCACCGTCATATCCTGCACGGTGGTCATGCGGTCGCCATACGTGTATTTTCGATGGTTGCCGTATACGATATCCTCTCCGTTGGGGGCCATCTCGCGTACGTCCGCGATGCGGTACGGCCGGGTATCCGTGTAGGTGAAGAAGAGGCCGCGGCCATCCAAGTCGTACATGCCGCTCAGTAAGTATTTGGGCGAGAAGGTATTGTACTCATAGCGCGTATCCTCGCCGTCTGCATCCGTAACGGTGGTCAGATCATAGTCGTAGTATCCAAATTGGATAGGCTGGGTTTCACCCGGCGCCAGGATCGATTGCAGTGTGAGGGAGGAATTGTAGGTCAGGGTCGTCACGCGCCCCGCGCCGTCCGTGATCTCCGTCAGATTCCCATCGCTGTTATAGGAGAACGTGGCGGTGTTGCCGCAGGGATCGTTCATGGAAAGAAGGTATCCATACGTATCGCCATTGTCCAGACAGCGCTTAAAGTGGCGCTCGATGCCGTCTTTAGTGGTAATGACCATTTCAGCGGCGGAGACGGTCATCTTCATAGACAGACCGGAGAGATCCTTATATACACCGGACTCCTGTTGGAAGTAGTGTTCGGTCCCGTCCCCTTGCTTGTACACATAGTATAGCGTGCCGTTGAGGTTCGCGGCGTATACATATTCGTCGCAGCTCAGGCACCAGCCTCCGCTCATGTATGCGCTGAAACCGCTCACGTTGTTGTTGTAATAGAGCGTGATCGGCACGGGCATGCGGTTGCCGCTGCAAGTCGTCAGCGGCCGCGCCAGCACGAGGTTTCCGTTACACAGGTTGACGTGGGCGACGCCCGCTCGGCCGCAGTCGTAGGTCTCGTACGTCATGTAATCTTCCAGGCCCGCGTTGCTGACGTAGTTGATCAGGACGACCGGCTTGTTGTATACGCTGTCGGAGGATACGAATTCTACCGTATTCGGCGTGGTCGCGATGCGCCTCTCGAACATGACGCCGTAATTCTGGCCGTCATACCACTTGCGGACCAAATTCGAAATGTCGAAATGGAAAGATGACCCCTGTCCGGCATTGGCCGGGACGATCACATAATCCGTATCGTGCTCGGCGGTGGCAGGCTGGTTGTTCCAAGTGATGGTCTGCGAGGACCAGTCCTGCGTTACCTCCTTCAGGTGGACGGGCACAGCCTGCGTGCTCTGCTTCGTGTACAAGGACATCTTCAGGTACGCCTTGGTGATCGTATCGGCGGAGCCGATGGAGGGCAGGTTCGTAAATTTCAAAAAACTGCGGCACTCGCCATAGCTGGCGTTTTTGCATACGCGCAGACGCCCCTGTGCGTAATTCTGCACCGTATTCGGGCTCAGCGTAGTGACGAAATTATCTTCCATCGAGCTGGAATGCTCTACCGTATGCACGATCGGGTCGATGCTCACGGGATAAACGGCCTCGGCTAAAAATCCTTCGTCGCAAGTCAGCACCAGCTCGACGCCGGCCTCGCTTCGGATCAGCTGGGTATCCACCGCGCCCACATTCCCCTGTGCATCGCGCATGAAGGCGGGCGGCAGAGTAAAAACCGGCTGCTTACGCGGATCAAAGGGGCGCGCGAGAATCGTACCGTCGCCATCCTTGACGATGCGAAGCGTCGGAGAACAGGTCATCCGCAGCTTAAACGCATGCTGCGACTGCGCGTCCTTGAGGATAATGTCATCTTTAAAGGCGGTTCCTCTCATGTGGCAAGCGACATCTACATGCGGCAGGATCTCTTCGTATACCGCCGTGGATTCGAGCGCCGTAATGAACGAACGCCGGTCGTCCTCATCTTGAAAGCGCGGTGCGGACTTCTTGACCTTGACTTTGACATTCGTATCAGCGCCGTCTAGCGACCAGGCGAGGCTGTTTCCTTCGGCATCGGAAAGACGGACGAGCGCGACATTCGCCGGGGTGTCCGCCACCTGCAACAAAATGGGGTTCGATTTGTTTCGATATACGGATTCACCGGCGCTGTTTTTCCCTCTGGAAAGCGAGTTATCGATTTCATTCCAGCGTCCAGCTGCATCCTGAAAGTGAACCGCCTCGGGATAGAGCACATGTTGCCTGGCGCCACGCCCCAGGTCAAAGACCTTGCTGCAGCGTCCGCGTTTTTCAGGGAGCTCCTGCCCCGGCATGTGCCTGCTGCTCATGTTCGCACCGCGCCAATTGCTGTCCACAGGGCGAACCGAATTCGAGATATTGCTCATAGATTTTCTCCTTTATTTTATTTGCATCCGGGTCGCTGGCCAGCATCCTTTTGCTATATTTATTGTACGGCAATTGTTCGAATGGTGGGAGTGAAAATACCGTGCACAAACCGTACCAAAAAGGCGAAATTTTTGCACACCGCGTGGATGAGCGCAAAAATGCCCGTTAAACCCGGCTCGCCCGGGCAATGGATGGTTTTTTACGGTCGATAGATTGACAAAGCGGCGCATATGATATAAAGTACGCTCAGGGCTTAAAATTCACCGCTTTTTAAAGGAGCGAAACCGCATGAAAAAGACGCGCATCGGGCGTCCGCTCGTACTGACCATGGGTGTGTTCGCCATCGCTTTTGCGCTGGATATCTTTTTCTTTGCGCAGCAAATCTTTGCGCTGACGCGCCGCGCGGTCATCGACGGCACGATGGACGCGCTGCCTGCCTCCATGCGCGCGCTTCTCTTGCAGTCCGCGCTGTCCCTCCTCGCGCTGGTCGCGGCCCTGATGGCCGTCACCTATCTCGTGCTCAGGTACGCGAAGCGCCAGAGCGACATCGCCCAGAAAAAGAGCGAGGCGCAGCTGGAGTCCGCGCGCGAAGAGCTGCTCAGCGAGCAGACCAAGTTAAAGAAGGCGTATGCGGATCTGCGCACCGCCGCGTTTGTCGACCCTGCCAGCGGGTTTTTGACGCAGGCGGCGCTGACCGGCTGGCTGGACGCCAACTATCCCAGGTTCGTGCAGCTTACGTCTGAGGAGCTGCTCGGCGGCGGACAGACGGCCGCGTTCGCGCTGATCTATCCGGACGACATGCCCGTCATCAGGAAGCTGAACGGCCGCGAGACAGCGGAGCAGTTCATCGTCTTGCTGGGGCAGTTTATCGACGGGCATACGCGCAAGAGCGACCTCGTCGCGCGCTGGGAAGGGGATGCGCTCATGCTCGTGCTCAGCGCGATCAGCCTGAAGGACGCGCTGATGCGCTGCGAAACCCTTCGAAGCGCCGTGGCCGAGCAATTCTTCGGCACGATGCCGCCCTGCCATACGACGCTCTCTATCGGCGTGTCGCTCATACTCGGCGGCGACCAGAACTGGCACTCCACGATGACGCGCACGCAGCGCGCGCTCAAGCGCGCGAAGGATGGCGGCGGCGACGCCATCTGCCACGACGTGCTGCGCTGACCGTAAAGAATCCCGTGAAAACCGCTCCGCTTTTGCATAAACCTGCGCTCCCTTGGCAAGCTATTTGCACAGGGAGGGGTAAAGGTGAAGAAATGCATTCGCTGGGCGGTCTTTTTTGTGCTTCTCGTGCTCGCGCTGCCCGCCGGCGCGGAGGGTTTTTCCCTCGATTTGAATAAGATCCTGTCCGGCATTGAGGAGGGCGTCAGCCAGTACGCGGCCGCGCTGGGCCAGTCGAACGCCAGGGACCTTTCGCTTGTCGCCCAGGCGGACAAGCAGACGATCGTAGAGGGGGATGTCGTGACGCTCGAGGCGGTCGTCACCAACCCGCACCTGTACGAGGAAGCGGTCAGCGTTCGCCTGAGCGTCGCGCAGGACCGGTTTGAAATCGACGGGTCGCCGCTGGAGTGGCAGGGGAAGCTGCCTGCCGCGACGATCGACGCCAAGGGCACGGTGGAGCCCTCGCGCACGCGCCTTGTATGGCAGATGCGCGTGTTGCCCGTGCCGGGCGGCGACGCCGGCCTGCAGGAGCTGGATGCGGTGGTGACCATGGCGCAGGATAGCCGCTATTACCAGAGCGCGGCGGTTTTTGAACTGCTGGCCCCCCGCATCAGCGTGCGCACGAACGCGAGCAGCCGCACCGCGCAGCCTGAGGGCGCGCTCGTTTACACCGTCGTATGCACGAACAACGGGCCCGCCGCCGGCAGCGTGCAGGTGCGCCAGGAGCTGCCGGAGGGCCTGAAGGCGATAGATCTGGAGGCGCCCGCCGCCGCCAGGATAGAGGGGCGAACGCTGGTTTGGGATGTCACGGTGCCCGCCGCCACGTACGACGGGGACACGTTGGTCGAGCCCGCCCACGTGGTGCGCATCGCCAAGGTCGAGGTCGAGGCGGGGGTGCTCGACGGGGTGTCCAGCGGGCGCAAGGTGCTCGTCAGCGACGTGACGGCAAACGGCGAGCGCTTGACTCCGCAACGGCTCACGGTACAGGGTCCGCTGCTCTCGCTGCAGATCGAGTGCGGGGTGCAAAACGTGCGCGCGGGGGACGAGATCCCCGTCGTCCTGATCGTCTCGAACAAGGGGCGTGCGGACGCGGACGTGACGCTGCAGACCGTGCTGCCCAAGGGCATGGCGCTCAGCCGTTTTGTCACGCGGGGCATGCACAACAAGATCAGCGGTCAAACGCTTTCTTGGCAGGTGCATCTCGACGCGGCCCAGATGGGCCTGGATGGCAGGCTCGTGCCCACGCAGGAGCGCATTGAGTTCGTCGCCAAGGCGCAGGCGGTGGGCGAAGGGGAGCGTCAGCGGCTGCTGGGCGTTTTCTCCACCTACCGGGCGGGCAATCAGGCGCCCGGCATCAGCAACGTCGCGCAGGTGACGCTCAGCCGCACGACGTTCCTGGGGGCGACGCAGGAGGAATGGGCCGCGCTTTTCTGGGCGACGCTCTTGCTGCTCGTCACGGGCGTATGCCTGTACTGCACGATCCGGCGGGATAAATAAGCGAGGCCAAGCGCCCCGGCTTTCATCGATGGAAAGCCGGGGCGCCGTCGCCTTTTTGGGCTATTTCGTTGCTGGGTCTTCCGGAGAAAGGAAGCGGTATTTCGACTTGCGGTAATAAAGCTCAGTGAAGGCGACCAGCACCAGGCAAAAGGCGGTCGTCAGCAGCCCGCCCTCGATGCCGAAGGCCCCGCCGTTGAGCAGGTTGGCTGTGGGGTATTCGGTGATCAGGATGGATTCGATGTGCGTCACGCCGCTCACCGGCATACCGTAGACGCAGGCTTGAAAGAAATTCCACGTTATGTGGTAGCCAATGCACATCCAGAGGTTACCCGACCGGTAGTACATCCACGAAAACGCGATCCCGAACAGGATGATGTTCAGGATGGATAGAAGGGTCACTCCGGGATTGTTCAGATGGATCAGGCCAAATACCACCGACGGAACGATCAGAATCAGGAACACGTTGTTCGTCTGGCGCAAAGCGGACATGACCAGGCCGCGGTACATCACCTCTTCGCCGATGCCGACGAGGACAAAGACGAGGATCCACCATAGCCATGCCGGGGAGGGGAGAAGCGGCCCGCTCGTGACGACGGCGCTGCCACTGAGCAGCAAAATGACAAAAATTGCGGTGCAGCAGACGATCCCCAGAGCCATGCCCGTCCCGCCCTCGCGAGGAAAGCGCGTGCGGAAGCCTTGCAGCCCCATGTCCGCCCACTTGCGCCGCAGGATTTTCCATGTCAGCAGGGCGACCGCAATCATGGTGAGCTCCAGCAGGATATACAGTGCGATCGGCAGGAACGCTTGGTTCAGCCAATCGACAAGCGGGCTGACGGCCCCTGTTATGGGGTCGATGTCGCCAGTAGCGCGCAGGATGGAGCGCAGGAGGAAGATGACGCCCTCGCTCAAGGCGTAGTACACCAGATCAGACGCGACCAGACACAGCAGGATGACCCACCCGGAGCGTATGGCCCCGTGCTTGTTTTGAAAGAGCTTTTTCATGCTCCACCTCCTTCTAGTCTGCAAGGCCAGACCCTCGCAGCATGCATGCATGCATTATAACATCTCAGCCAGCAAAAGACAAATGACCGGGCCGCGGGGCTTGCCATTGCTCGGGCGTTTTGCTATGATGTCCCTGATCGATTCAAGCCAATCGATAGGAAGGGAGGAATTCTCTTATGCGTATCGTCGTGATCGACGGGCAGGGTGGCGGCATAGGGCGCGCGCTTTGCCAGGAGCTCTCCGCGAAGCTCGCGCCGGGGCATGAGCTCATCGCGCTGGGCACCAACGCGCTGGCCACCGCCAGCATGCTGCGCTCGGGCGCGCACCGCGGCGCGACCGGGGAAAACGCCATCGTGCGCGGCGCGATGCGCGCGGACGTCATCGTCGGGCCGATCGCCATCGCGCTTTCCTGCTCGATGCTCGGCGAACTTACGCCGAAGATGGCCGCGGCGGTCGGCGAATCCGACGCCTACCGGGTGCTCATCCCTACGGAGCGGTGCAATACCCATGTCGCGGGCGCGGGGGACAAGCCCCTGCAGGCCCTCCTCCAGGAGGCCGTCGCCGCCGTCCTGGCGTATCTTCATTAACCATTTTTTTGTTCAAAAAGAGTCCCCAAATGTTCGAAAATGTTTAAAAAGACATACAATCCATAATTTTCTTATTTTGGAGACGCTATCGTTTATTTTATGTCAATTTTTTTTGATCTAACAGGAATTGGCGCGTATAAAGGCGAATAATTTCCCCGTTATGCGCGTCTTGTTATCAGACGCTTGTTTATGGAGGATGGTTATGAAAGACGTTACGGTCTGCATCGGTTCGTCCTGCCACCTGCGCGGCTCGCGCGACGTGGTGACCATTTTGGAAAAGCTTATCACAGCCAACAGCTTGGGGGAGAAGATTAACCTGCGCGGCTCCTTCTGCATGGGCGAATGCCAAAACGGCGTTTGCGTCGAGTTCGAGGGCAAGCGCTATGCGCTGAATGCGGGCAATGCGGAGTCGTTCTTTAACGAGACCGTCCTGCCCGCCGTAGGAGGGAAAGCATGAGCATCATCAGCCTCAAAAAAGCCAATTGCAAACATTGTTATAAGTGCGTCAAGAACTGCCCGGTCAAGTCGATTCAGGTCGTTGGCGGGCAGGCCAAGATCATCGAGAAGACCTGCGTGCTGTGCGGTACCTGCCTGCTCGTCTGCCCGCAGCACGCGAAGACGCTGGAATCCGACCTCTCGCTCGTCCAGGGCTGGGTAGAGGAGGGCAAACAGGTCGTCGCCTCGCTCGCGCCCGCGTTCACCGGCTCGTTCGAGGGCACGGGTAAGCAGATGGTGAGCGCGCTAAGAAAGCTTGGGTTTGACAAGGTGAGCGAGACGGCGCTCGGCGCCGCCTATGTGACGACGGAGTTCGTCCGCCTGGTGCGCGAAGAGAAGATGGAGCATATCATCACCAGCTGCTGCCCGGTGGTCAACGACTACATCGAGAAGCACCACCCGGACATGCTGCCCTACATCGCCCCCGTCGTCAGCCCCATGATCGCCCACGGCACGCTGCTGCACCAGCAGCTGGGTCCGGACGTAAAGGTCGTCTTCATCGGGCCGTGCATCGCCAAAAAGCAGGAGGCGCGCGACATTCGCCACGACAGCGCGATCGACGCGGTGCTCACGTTCGACGACCTGGCCGCGTGGCTCTCGCAGGCGGGCGTGCGCCCGCAGGACATGGAGGAGACTCCGTTCTTCAACGCGAACCCCTCCATCGCGCGCATGTACCCCGTACCCGGCGGCGTGAACGAGACGGTCAAGCGCCTGATGGGCGAAGAGCGCACTTCCTATTATAATTTCCTGGACATCACGGGGCTGACGAACTGCGGCGAGCTGTTCGAGGCCATCCGCCACGGCGACATGCAGCACTGCTTTATTGAACTCAACGCCTGCGTCGGCGGGTGTACCGGCGGGCCCGCGCGTTCGGAGCATGCGCACAGCCGCTTTGAAAGCCGTCTGCGCGTATCTGACCGCACGAAGCGCTCCAGCCGGGAATACCCGCCCACGCCCGAGAGCCTGCGCATGCACAAGGTCTTTACCGACCGCAGCGAGCGCGAGGACATCCCCGGCGAGGAGGTAATCCGCGCGATCCTGCGCAAGACCGGCAAGGACACGCCCGAGCAGGAGCTCAACTGCGGCATGTGCGGCTACAATTCCTGCCGCGAGAAGGCCATCGCCGTCTATCAGGGCAAGGCCGAGCTCAACATGTGCATCCCTTACATGCGCGAGCGCGCGGAGTCGCTCTCCGAGGTCGTGCTCACCGCGACGCCCAACATCACCCTCATCGTGGACAGCGACCTGAACATCTGCGAGTTCAACCGCGCGGCGGAGCGCAGGTTCGGCCTCACCCGCTCGGAGGCTCTGCAAAAATGCCTCTTTGAGGTGATGGACGCGAGCGACTTCCAATTTGTGCTGGAGACGCACGAGCCCATCGAGGACAAGCGCATCACCCTGCAAGAGCAGGGCGTCACCGCGCTGGAGACCATCGTCTACGTCCCCGAGGGCAACCTGGCGATGGGCATCCTGCGCGACATCACCGCGGAGGTTTCGCGCGAGGAGAGCCAGTACAAGCTGCGCGTGGAGACGATCGAGCAGACGCAGAAGGTCATCGACAAGCAGATGATCGTCGCCCAACAGATCGCCTCGCTGCTGGGCGAGACGACCGCGGAGACGAAGGTGACGCTGACGAAGCTCAAGAACATGATCGTCTACGACGGAGATAAGCCATGAAATACACGATCGATGTAGCGTATAAGAGCCTTTTTAAGTACGGCGAAGAGCTGTGCGGCGACAAGGTCGCCATCGCGCGCACGGAAAACAGCACGATCTGCGTGCTGGCGGACGGCCTGGGCAGCGGGGTCAAGGCGAACATCTTGGCGACGCTCTCCAGCCAGATCATCGTGACCATGCTCAAAGAGGGCGCGACGATGGAGGAGGCGGTGGAGACCCTGGCGGGCACGCTGCCGGTCTGCTCGGTGCGCAAGGTCGCCTATTCGACGTTCAGCGTGCTGCAAATCACGGACGAGGGCGAGGCCTATCTCGTAGAGTTCGACAACCCCTTCTGCATCTACGTACGGGATGGCAAGCTCGTACAGCTGCCCTGCGTCTATCGCGAGTACGCGGGCAAGGGCGTGTACGAGAGCCGGTTTAACGTCATCCCCGGCGACAGCCTGACGGTCGTCTCCGACGGGGTAATCTATGCGGGCGTGGGCGCGACGCTCAACTTTGGCTGGACGTGGGACGCCGTCGCCGAATGGCTGACGCGCACGGTGACGAAGGAGATGTCCGCGCTGCGTCTGGCCACGATGCTCTCGCAAGCCGTAAGCGACCTGTACATGGGCAAGTGTGGCGACGACTCGACGGTGATGTCGGTAAAAATCCTGCCGCGCAAGTCCGTCAGCCTGCTCGCCAGTCCGCCCAAGGACCAGGAGAAGGATCTTGAGATGGTGCGCGACTTCATGAAGTCCACGGGCAAGAAGGTCGTTTGCGGCGGGTCGAGCGCGAACATGGTCGGGCGCGTGCTGAGCCGCAAGGTATACACGACGCTGACGTACTCCGACCCCGCGATCCCGCCCATCGGCAAGATCGAAGGGCTGGATCTGGTCACGGAGGGCGTATTGACCATGTCGCGCACGCTGGAGCTTTTGCGCGCGGCGCAGGCCGCACAGACGGACACGACGCCTTTCAAGCGCCTGGACGAGGACAACGGCGCCGCGAAGCTCGCCCGCCTGCTGCTCGAGGATTGCACGCATTTGAAACTATTCGTGGGCACGGCGATCAACCCCGCGCACCAGAATCCGAACCTGCCGACGGACCTGTCGATCAAGTTTCGCCTTATAGATGAAATACAGATCGAGCTCGAGCGTCTTGGCAAGACGGTGGAGAAGGTTTATTATTAAGGGGTGGGGCGTGCCCGGGCGTGGCTTTGTGCGTATATACGACGGGAGAAGGCGTAGAATGCCGCAGACTTGATGTAGGGGCGACCATGGGTCGCCTGCCCGTAGCCCAGTAGGAATGCGCAACCGCCTCCGGCGGGGAGACGCGCGGCAATTTGGCGAAGCCAATATGCCCGCCGTACCCCGGCACTGAAAGGGCCGGGGCGTCAAAAAGGGAGGAACTTATGCCAGTTTGCAGTAACACCGAACACTTTAAATTTGAGGTGCTCAAGCGCATTACGCAGCTCGCTTACGAAGGGAACCTGAACATCGACACGATGGACGAGATCCCTATGGAGCTCATCCCGCCGGGAAGCCAGGCGACGGTGCGCTGCTGTGTATATAGAGAGCGCGAGATCATCCGCTACCGCGTGCGCTGGGCGACGGACCGGGTAAACAAGCCCGGCGTCGTCGCGGTGATGCACGCGGCCTGCGAGGGCTGCCCGATCAACCGCTACACCGTCACGAGCAATTGCCAGCGCTGCGTGGCCCGCAAGTGCGTGGAGGCGTGCCCCTTCGGCGCGGTCAGCGTCACGGGCCGCGGCGCTTACATCGACCCGGAGAAGTGCCGCGAGTGCGGGCGCTGCGCGCAGGCCTGCCCCTACAACGCGATCTCGGATACGCTGCGCCCCTGCGTGCGCGCCTGCCCGGTGGACGCCATCACCATGGATCAAAACCGGCGCGCGGCCATCAATTACGACCGGTGCATCTCCTGCGGCGCGTGCGTCTCCTCCTGTCCGTTTGGCGCGATCAGCGATACCTCGCAGATCGTGCACGTGATCGAGAAGATCCGCGGAAAGGGCGAGGTGTACGCCATCGTCGCCCCGGCGGCCGAGGGGCAATTCGGCATGGCGACGATCGGCCAGATCGGCGCGGCGGTGCAGACGCTGGGCTTCACGGATTGCGTAGAGGTCGCCCTTGGCGCGGACGCGGTCGCCCAGCACGAGGCGCAGGAGCTCAAGGAGGTCGCGCAGCGCGGCGGACACATGACCACCAGCTGCTGCCCGGCGTTCTACAACATGATCGACAAGCACTTTAAGAAGCTCATGCCGCTCGTCTCCTCCACCGTATCGCCGATGACCGCCACGGCGCGCTTCGTGAAGGCGCGGCATCCGGGCGCGACGGTCGTCTTCATCGGCCCTTGTATCGCCAAGAAGAGCGAGGCCCGGCGCGTGGAATCGGGCGCGGACTACGTATTGACGTTCGACGAGCTGTACGCGATGTTTCAGGCGCGGGGGATCGACCCGGCGAAGCTCAAGGCCGAGCCCACGCAGCAGGGCAGCCTGTACGCCAAGGGCTTCGCGCAGTCGGGCGGCGTCGCGGCGGCGGTCACCCGCGTGCTGGACGAGGACGGGTTCGAGACGCCTGCTTCGTGCCTGAAGTGCAACGGCGCGGCGGAGTGCAAGAAGGCGCTGATGATGCTGGGCGCGGGGCGCCTGCCCGAGACGCTTGTAGAGGGCATGGCCTGCGAGGGCGGCTGCATCGCGGGCCCGGGCAGCTGCGAGGACCCCAAGGTCACCGTGCGCATGCGCCAGAAGCTGCTCGCCCAGGCCGACAAGCGCGGCGTAAACGAGAACCTGGAACAGCAGGGCTTTGCCGGGGTGAAAATGGAAAGCCGGTAAAGCATCGGGCGGGGCTAAATAAAAAATGGGCGAGCCGGCGTTTTCAAAGCGCCGGCTCGTCGCAGTGGGTGCGAAGCCTTGGGGCTGGGCGACGCAAGGCCGCCCTTACAGGTGTGATGGGACATTTTCCGCATAGAATGAACGGCATGGGTAGAGAACGGAAGATCCGTTGCGGCGAAGTTCGCCGGTGCGCTGGCTAAAACCAAGCGATTCTGGTATACTGTAGGCAAATAGAGCATATCACCGGGCGATACCGGTTGGTGGCATAAAAGCGAGGCGTTTGGAAATGACCATAGGCCATATAAAAGCAAAGGATTTTAAGGGCTTCCAAACCATTGATCTGGACTTGCAGGGGAAAAGCACCATGTTTTTTGGTATCAATGGTACAAACAAATCCGTTAGAAGGCGCCGGAATCGTATTGATTGACGAAATTGAACTGCATATGCATCCTACATGGCAGAGAATCGTGCCGGGGGTATTACGCAAGACATTTCCCCACATCTAGTTCATGATTACCACGCATTAAGCCTAAAATTATGTTTTATTGCGTGACAAAAGCGGTTTCAACATCTATGTAGAAGTAGTCTTTAGGGAAAAATATATTGGGGTTGGTTGGCTCTAATTTGGCTCTAAAAATTTTGACTGGCACAAATACGAGAGAATTTTTTGAAGAATGGGGATAATAAAATCACTGAAAATCAAAGAAAAACAGCCAGTTCAAGCTATCCGCCGAGGAGTTTGAATTGCACCTTTTTTTAAAAACAAGATTTCTGATCTTGCAAATGGCTTAGAAATATGATATCATAAAGAAAAGCAGAGAGCTTATGTTTCTGTACCGATCCATATATTTTTAAGAAGGTGCGCTTATGTATGAACGGTTTGAAACGCTACTACGCGAAAACGGAATCACGGCCTACAAGCTGGCGAAGGATACCGGTATCTCTACCGCGACCCTGACCAGCTGGAAGCAAGGCGCGTATACCCCTAAGAACGATAAGTTGCAGCGGATCGCAGCTTATTTCGGCGTCACCCTCGACTGGCTGACCGGAGTGAGCGACGTGCGCATACCCGCCGCGCCCGTAAAAAATGAAAAGCTCGCCATGAAGGCTGAGGTCGACATCGCCAAGTCGCTGCAAAAAACGCTGGATCGCTTGAACACCGAGAACGGCCTCATGTTCGACGGCGTGCCCCTCGACAACGAATCGCGCGAGCTGCTGATCGCCTCCATCGAAAACAGCATCCGCGCGGCCAAAATCATCGCCAAGAGCAAGTACGCAAAGAGGAGAACCCACAAATAAGAGATATTTTGAGGAGGACAGCGATGCTTGATCAGCAGAAATGCAAGAGCGCCAAACCGGATATTGAAGATGTCGTCAGCGGCGTGTTAGAGGGCGATGTGCTGGAAAATGCATTGCAGCTCATTGCTTATCTGAGGGAAAACAAGATGAATCCCGCTTGGTCTGCCACGAATGTCTGGAAAATCAGCTATAAATCATTCAGCGTGTGTTTTCTAAGGGTGTTCGGCGCTGCGGAATATCATGGACTGCATGCGGGTACTTGGCATGTCGTGCCGTTTATCGGCGCGTATGAAGCCTCATCCCTGCCAGACGAATATAAAGAGATCGTTTGGGCGAAAAAGAGGACCTGCGAGAACTGCGGCGTATGCGCCTTACAGCTGGAGCATGTTTTCGGAAAGGAATATGAGCATGCCTGCGAAAAGTCAATTGTGTTCACCAATCCTGACGCGGTTGACGTTGCGTGTATAAAACAGCTGATCGAGTTGCGGAGAAGTGCGATCAAGGACGGGAAAGCCAAGAAGCATCAATACATACCCTTGAGGAACAGAGAATGAGAGCAAAAACCGTTGCGTAGTTAAAGAAACTGTTTTCGGGGGTGTCTAATGGGAACCATCTTCATTTTCAGAGGAAAAGCGGCTACCGGCAAGACGACACTGTCCAACATGCTTGCGCAGAAGCTATCCATTTCCATTATACGGAAGGATGATGTCGTGGACGCGCTGAAAGCAAGCAAAAACATGTCCAAAAGCAGTATCAACAATGAAGTGTGCTACAACATCCTGTATAAGATCATTCAGACAAATTTGGAGTTGCATGTCGATTTGATTTTAGATATCGGGCTTGGAGACAGGCATAACGCGGCCACCTTTTTGAACAGGCTGGACTTTGAGGGCAACACGGCTTTAAAGTTCTTTATCGATTGCAGCGACGAGGAGGAATGGAAAAGAAGGCATAGGGAGAGGCTGAAGAACCCGCTGCCCCATCAATCGTTTCAGTCGTTGGAACATATCATGGAGCACTATCAAAACGCTGATATCCAACCATTCGACGACGAGTATGTTATCGATAGCGCGAACCCGTTGCAGCAATGCTTTCAGGAACTATGCGACATCGCGGATAAGCAAAAAGCAATCGATAAGGGAAGATGAACACGTTCGTACTAACGGCGTCAGCAGGTGGAGCGCGTTTTCCCGCCGGAAGCAGTCGCGTGTTCCTATTGGGCTATGGGCGCGCGCAATGCGCGCCCCAACAAAAAAGAGCGCTGCAAAGGTAAGGGGCAAAAAAATAATGAAATTTTCGCAATTAGGGGACTACGGGTACATAGAAACGTGGTAAAATAATATCATGGGGGGCGGTGGCAGAGTACACGGCCTTTTTTTCATGCCCATTTACAGGGGAAGGGGATGAACGACCGGATAAAGGAGGGATGACATGACTTAGCGAGGCAGGCATGAGAGCCAGGGCGACGCAGGGGCGTCGGGACGCAGAGCCCGCCAGGTGCGGATTAGACTTACGAATAAAAGCGCATGGCGCTGACGAGGAAGAAGGGGATCAGCAAAAAAATATAAATTTTCGCAATTAGGGGACTACAGGTACATAGAAACGTGGTAAAATAATATCATGGGGGCCAGTGGCAGAGTACACGGCCTTTTTTCATGCCCATTTACAGGGGAAGGGGATGAACGACCGGATAGAGGAGGGGATGACATGACTTAGCGAGGCAGGCATGAGAGCCAGGGCGACGCAGGGGCGTCGGGACGCAGAGCCCGCCAGGTGCGGATTAGACTTACGAATAAAAGCGCATAGCGCTGACGAGAAAGAAGGACGGTTATGAACAAGGTATTTTTATCCGGCATTGTGGCCGAAGAACCCAAGCTTACGCCGAGCGACGGAACGTTCAAGCATGCGGACCTCGTAATCTCCATCCGGCATAAGACCGTGGATGGCAGCACGAAAAAGGAACTGTACCCGATCCATTGCTGGAACGGCTTGGCGGAGTGGACCATGCAGAACATCGCGCGCGGACAGCTGATCACTGTAGAGGGCTATCTGACGCGGCGCACCGGTGTCGAGGTGACCGCGCGCGAAATCGTCGCGGGCGAATTGCTGAAGGCGCGCCAAAGCGTGGCGGAGGGCTGAGCGGGACGAGAGAAAGGGGGCGATGCCCTTGGGCACGGATCTATACGGAAGAAAAAACTGCGCGGCAGTGCCGCCGGACAGAATCGATATCGCGGAGGTGAAAGCCTGCCGCAGACGGACGAGAAGGAGAACCCTTCTTTTTTTATACCCCAAACGACAAACAACAAAGAAAGGGAGGCTTCGATATGAAGCGCACAAATCACACCCACCCAATCAATCCCCATCAGACATCCGCCAAGGCTTTGGCGCGGGAGGGGAAGCTGCACAGCGAAAAGATGGCCGGACGGGAAGAGAGAGGCAAGCGAACGGCCTACAGCAAGACATACGACCTGGGGAACCGCGCGCACCAGTTCGTGCTGTATCCGGA
>JAEYAR010000104.1 GCA_023404715.1 Bacillota bacterium
ATCGTAGACGGTCAAATCAGCCATGCCCTGCGCGCCGCGCTCGATCTGCGCGCGCAGGCTGGCCATGAACGTGTCGGCTCCGTCGTAAATGCATACGCCGATCCGCAGCGCCTGCGCCCGGGCGGGCAAAGCGCCCCAGGCAAGGCACATGCAGATGAAGGCAAGCCTGAATACGCCAAAAGCAATCCTTTTACGCACGAACCATCCCCCCTAATGCAGCAGCGGAAACATAAGCTTCACGCTCTCCGCGCTGTACATGTCGCTGCGGTAGACGATACGATAGGGGAGCGCGCGTTGCGGCTCCTGCTCCTCGTAGACCGCGGCGGCCGCGGCATAGCCCATCGCATAAGGCGTCCGGCACACCAGGGCCGACACGAATCCCTCTTCCATGAGCCTCACGCGCTCCTCGCCGGGGTCCAGGCCGGCGACGGGCGCCGAAAACCCGCCCGCCGCCTTGAGCCCGGCCAGTCGCAATGTCTCCTCTCCCGTCAGCGCGAGGACGCATGCATCCTCCTGCGGCGCTGGCAGCGTGCCGTCCGTCACGAGCACATTCTTTTTGAGCACCCCGGCCGCGCCCTCCAGGCGCAGCGGCGCGTCGCCGAATACGTACACCCTGGCATAGTCGCGCGCAAACGCGCCGAGCAGCGCGCCCGCCTGACGTTCATCCGCGCCGATGCCGGGCAGCCGCGTCTCATCCGTCGAAATCGGCACCGTTGGAATGCCCGCCGCTGTGAATGACTCGTACGTCCGGGCGGCCAGCGCCTCGTCCTCCATGAGCAAAAGCGCCGCCTCGGCGCCCTTGTCCGCCCATTTGGCGGCCGCCTGCTCTACCGACGCAGCCGTGACGGTTTCAAGCGATAGCTCGCTGCCCACCTGCGCGGCGGCCTTCTGCGCGCCCTGCTTTACCTGCATGAGGAACGCGCCCGTATCATCCTGCACTACGAGCACCGTAGGCCCCGCGGGCAGGGACGCCTGCGGGATGAAAGCGTCAAAGCCAAAGAGCAGCAGCACAAGCGCGCACACGATGAGCGCCGCCGAAAAGATCAGGGATTTGTTCATTGTACATCCCCTCCCCTATAGCGCGGCAGGCGGATGGTGACCGTCGTCCCCTCGTCCTCTTCGCTTTCGATGTGCAGGCCGTACTGTGAACCAAACGTCAATTGAATGCGCTCGTGCACGTTCTTGATGCCGATGCCGCTGCGCCCCGCGGGGGAGGTAAGGATGCCCGCCAACACATCCGGCGCGATGCCGATGCCGTCGTCCGCCACGATGAACAGCAGATCATCGCCCTGCAAATACGCCTCGATCCGGATGTTCAGCGCTTCGGGCTGCGTCTCGTCGATCGCATGATTGATAGAATTTTCTACCAGAGGCTGTACGATCAGCTTCACCGTGCGCTCGCCGAGCGCCTCCTCCTGCGCCTCGATTTCATAAGCGAATTTGTCCTTAAAGCGCATCTTTTGAATGATGAGGTAGTTGCGCACGTGCTCCAGCTCCTCGCGCACGGTGATCACGCTGCGCCCCTTGCTGATCGAGATGCGAAAGAACTTGGCCAGAGAAGACACCATGGTGATCGCCTCCCGGCTGCGGCCCCGCTCCTCCATCCAGATGATCGAATCCAGCGTGTTATACAGGAAATGCGGGTTGATCTGCGCCTGTAGGGCGTTGAGCTCATAGAGCCGCTTTTTCTCCTGCTCCTGCACGATCTGATCCATCAGCGCCCGGATACGGGCGAGCATCAGGTTAAAGGCCGTCGAGACTGCGCGCACCTCCCGAAAGCCCGTCTCCGCGATGGTCACGTTCAAATCGCCCGACTCCACCCTATGCATGGTGTCCTCCAGATGCCGCATGGGCCGCGTCACCCAGTAGGCCATCACCGACGCCGCGGCGAAGGAGAGCATCGCCGCGCTGAGGATCACGATGGTAATGATGCGGATGAACGCGTTTTGCAGCTCCAGGATCTCGTCGATGTAGGCCACGCCCACCATGCGCCAGCGCGTCTGGTTCAGCGTAGCCGAGATCAGCACCCGCTCGCGGCCTTCCGTCTGGTCGCGCCCCTGACCCACCAAAAACTGATTGACCGCCGTCAGGTCTTCCTCCGCAAGACCGTTATAGATGAGCTGCAGCTTGGGATGGGCGATCAGCTTTCCCTCCCGGTCCAGGATGTAGATATACCCGCTGGAACCCAGGGAGATGCTCTCTGTCAGATCCCCAAAGCTCGAATAGTCGATGTCCATCATCACGACGCCTCGCGTCAGCCGGCCGTCCTTCAGATAGTGCACAGCCCGCGCCAGGGTGATCACATAGGCGTATTTGCCTTCAAAAAGATTCTGCACGTGCGGCTGGGAAAAGTAGGTGACCGTGCCGCCCCAGCTGAGCGCCTTTTGGAACCAATCCGTCTGCGCCGCGTCCTGCGCGCCGCCCTTTAACGTGCCGGCCGTCGAGCCGAACAGGTTCCCCTCCTCGTCGAAAAAGGCCATGGTGATGATGCTGGAGTTGCTCCGTCGTATCAAATCCATCTGCGAAAGCCAGGCGCCGTCTCCTTCGCCATCCATGCTGGCGGGCAGGATCGTCGTGGCGAAGTACAGCGTGGAGAGCATGTTGTCCACATAGATATCCACGGTGTTTACGCTCTGCAGCACGGTCTCCTTGGTACGCTCGATGGCGTTTTTCTCCAAAAGGGTGGATAGCCTGGGCACCAGCGTGAAGACGACGAACAGCAGAAGCACCCCCATGCAGGACATGAAGGAGGCGATCAACACGAAGTTCAGGCTGCGCCCCTTTGCGCCCGTCTCCCCCCGGCGAGCGGCGCCCCGTCTCATAGCGAGCCTCCTCTTTGCTTGCGGGCTTGCGAGGGCGAGATGCCGCAGTGCTTTTTAAAGGAATAGCTGAAATAGCTGGGATCCGGAATGCCGACGGCCTTGGCGATCTGCACGGTCTTCATGTCCGTCCCCGCCAGTAGCGTCATCGCCCGATCCATGCGCAGCTCCGTCAGGTACTGCACGAACGTCTTTTTCGTCTCCCTTTTAAACAAAACGCTGAAGTAGGAGGGCGATATGTGCAGCTGGCCGCAAAGCTTTTCGACGGTCAGCTCCTCGTCCTCATAGTGCGCGGTCAAATACTCCACCGCCTCCTGGGCGAGCATCCGGCTCGACGACGCGCGGTTTTCGCTGATCGAGGCGGAAAATTGGCCGCAGACGGACACAAGCAGCTTGAAAGCCTGATCCGGCGGCGGGCAGCTCATCAGCGTCTCCAGCACGCCCTCCCCCTCTCCGCCCGACAGCTCGACATCCAGGGACATATCCCGCGCCGTGCGCAGCAGGGTCATGAAGATCTCCAGCAGATAGGTGCAGTACATCCTGGGCGTGGGCTTGTACTCGCGGCACTCCTCCATCAGCTCTTTGAGAATCTGCCGTACGCTATCCATTTGCCCCAGCTTGAGCGCGTTGCTCAGCTGGCGCAGGCTCAGATCGCTGATCAAAAGCTCGCCCCGGCTGCCCGGCTCCAGGTCGGTGACGCACAGCACCTGCTGCGAATCCTGTATGACGCATTGGTTCAGCGCCGAAAGCGCCTGTCTCGCGCCGTTGGCCAGATGGTCCAGGCGTTGCAGGGGCGCGCTGACGCCCACCAGCACCCGCGTTTCCAGGTAATGGTCTATCGTCTTGCGCATCTCCTCCAGCCAACCGACGCACGCAGAAAACGCCTGTTCCCCCGCGCGGTCCAGCAGGATCAGAGCCGCCAGCATGCCATGGTAATGCATCAGATGCGCCGTCGCGTGGGCGTCCAGGATTTCCTGGGCGATGTTGATCACAGCAAAGCCCAGCAGCTCCGGATCCTGTATGGCCGCCGCCCTGCCGCCCGCCAACTCCGGCCGGATGAGCGCCAGGACATACTGCTCCGCGGTCAGGGGCAGGTCGTAGCGCCGGGCGGAGGCGAGCGCCTCCTTGCCCGTAATGCCGCCGGAGAGCAGCGAGACGAGCAGCGTTTCGCGTAAAAAGGGCAGGCTCGTGCGGAAGTGATCGCGCAGGCGCGTCAAATCGCGCCGGTATGAAAACTCTTCGTCCAGCTTCTCCCTGGCGCTGGCCAGCACCTCGCGAAACTCGTCCGATGAGATCGGCTTGAGCAGATAGCCCAGGCAATTCATCGTGATCGCCTGGCGCGCATATTCAAAATCGTCGTAGCCGCTCAGGATGATGAACCGCGTGGTGGGCAGCGTATGGAGCACCCGCCGGCACATGGTCAGCCCGTCCATCAGCGGCATGCGGATATCCGTCAGCACCAGGTCCGGCTTGAGCTGCTCGCAGGCCTGCACCGCCTCCAGCCCGTTGGCCGCCTCGCCCGCCACCGTAAAACCGTAGCTTTCAAAGTCGATTACCTCTTGCAGCCCTTCGCGGATGTCGCTCTCGTCATCCACCAGCAGGAGCTTATACACAGCAGCTTCACCTCTATCCCCATTATCATCCATACGCGCGGGTCTGTCAATCGCATCCGGCGGATTCCCTCAAAATCAAACGCCGCGGAAGCGCAAACAGAAAAGAATTTCTATACATTTCAACGCGATTTTCAATTCTTTTCCTCGGCCTTGTATACTATAATTCTACCATCAGTTTTAGTGGAGATGCCGTAAGCATCGCCGCTGAACGAATTTAGGAGGAGTGGATTCTCATGAAAAAGATTCTCGCGCTGGTTCTCTCCGTCATGATGATGTTGGGCATGGTCGTCGCGGCGGGCGCCGAAGGGGAAGACCCCATCAAGGTCGGCGTTTGCATCTATCAGTTCAACGACAACTTCATGACCCTGTACCGTACGGAGCTGCAGAAGTACCTTGAAGAGACCTATGGCGCTCAGGTCACCGTCGTCGACGGCAAGAACGACCAGACCGAGCAGACCAACCAGATCAATTCCTTCATCGCCGAGGGCGTGGACGTGCTGATCATCAACCTGGTGCAGTCCACCTCCGCCGCCACCGTGATCGACCTGGTGCAGGCGGCCGGCATCCCCACGGTGTTCATCAACCGCGAGCCCGTCGAAGAGGACATGGCAAAGTGGCCCGGCAAGATCATCTACGTCGGCGCGGACGCCCGCCAGTCCGGCACCTTCCAGGGTGAGATCGTCGCCGCCACCGAGAACAAGGGCGACATCAACGGCAACGGCGCCGTCGATTACGTCATGATCATGGGCGATCCGGAAAATATCGACGCGCAGTACCGCACCGAGTTCTCCATCAAGGCGCTGGAAGACGCGGGCCTCAAGGTCAACAAGCTCTTCGAGCAGCGCGGCGACTGGCTGCAGGAAAACGGCCAGCAACTGGCGGCGACTGCCCTGGCGCAGTTTGGCAAGGACATCGACGTGATCTTCTGCAACAACGACGCGATGGCCCTGGGCGCCTATCAGGCGATCGTGGACGCGGGCCGCGTCGTGAACGAAGACATCTACCTGCTGGGCGTCGACGCGCTGGCTGAGTGCGTCGAAATGGTCAGCAATGGCACCATGACCGGCACCGTGCTCAACGACCACATCGGCCAGAGCCACAGCGCTGCCGACGCCGCCATCAAGGTCGCGAAGGGCGAAGACTTTGAGAGCGCTTACGATTGGGTCGACTATGTAAAGGTCACCCCGGAAAACGCCGCAGAGTTCATGTAAGCGCTAAGGCCAAATGTAAAATAGCGCGTGTGCGTTTCGGCGCGCACGCGCTTTTTACCGGCATTTTGTGATCTCCATTCCTTCCAAAGATCCATGACATCGAGAATACGGGGACGGTACGATCCCTTCTCAATACGCGATAAAGGAGGCCCCTTCATGTCGGAATATCGGCTGGAGATGCGCGGCGTCAACAAGTCCTTTCCCGGCGTCAAGGCCCTGGATAACGCCCAGCTGCGGCTGCGTCCGGGCACGGTGCACGCGCTGATGGGCGAGAACGGCGCCGGCAAATCCACCCTGATGAAATGCATGTTCGGCATTTATAAGATGGATCAGGGCGAAATCTATTACGAGGGACAGAAGGTGCACATCGGCGACCCCATGCAGGCGCTGACCATGGGTATCGCCATGGTGCACCAGGAGCTGCAGCCCATCCCCGAGCGTTCGGTGGCCGAGAACGTGTTCGTCGGCCGCTACCCCATCAAGAAGATCGCGGGCATCCTCCCCGTGGTCGATCACGCCAAGATGTACGAGGACACGCAGCGCGTCCTCAAAGAGGTGCGTATGCACTTCGATCCCAAGCAGCGCCTGGGCGAGCTAAGCGTCAGCCAGATGCAGTCGGTGGAGATCGCCAAGGCGGTCTCGGCGGACTGCAAGGTGCTGATCCTCGACGAGCCCACCTCCTCCCTGACCGCAGCCGAGGTCGAGGCGCTGTTTCGCATCATCGCGGACCTGAAGGGCAAGGGCGTCTCCATCGTCTATATCAGCCACAAGATGGACGAAATCCTGCGCATCTCCGACGAAGTGACGATCATGCGCGACGGCAAATACATCGGCACCTGGGAAGCCCGGGAGCTGACCACCGACAAGATCATCACCCAGATGGTCGGCCGCGAGATGACCAACCTATACCCGCCCAGGGAAAACACGCCCGGCGAGGTGGTGCTGGAAGTCAAGGATTTCACATCGATCAACCCGCGCTCCTTCCGCGGCGTGAACTTCACGCTCAAAAAGGGCGAAATCCTCGGCGTCGGCGGCCTGGTAGGCGCCCAGCGCACGGAGTTGATGGAAGGCCTCTTCGGCGTGCGCGCCCATACCCGGGGCGAGATCCGCTATAAAGGGCAGCCGCTGCACATCAAACGCCCGCGTGATGCGATTCAAAAGAGCATCGCCATGCTCACCGAGGACCGGCGCGGCACGGGCATCATGGGCGTCCTGTCCGTCGAAGACAACATCTCCATCGCCAGTCTGGATCATT
Organism: Bacillota bacterium; assembly: GCA_023404715.1. Lineage (GTDB taxonomy): Bacteria > Bacillota > Clostridia > Christensenellales > Aristaeellaceae > Beduinella. The sequence continues at coordinate 6,899 of JAEYAR010000104.1, forward strand.
ACATCGATTTTGGCATCATGATCAACAGCAGGAAGGTCGACCTTCTCGTTCAAGATAACGTCAAAAAGATGGCCATCAAAACCCCCTCGGGCAAGACGCAAATCCAATCCCTCTCCGGCGGCAACCAGCAGAAGGTGCTGATCGGGCGCTGGCTCGCCAACAACCCGGATATTCTCATTCTGGACGAACCTACGCGCGGCATCGACGTGGGCGCCAAGTATGAAATATACTGCATCATTGCCGACTTGGCCAAGCAGGGCAAATCCATCATCATGATCTCCTCCGAAATGGGCGAGCTGATCGGCATGTCGGATCGGATCATGGTCATGTGTGACGGGCGCGTCACCGGCTTTATCGACGGCAAGGACGCCACGCAAGAGAGCATCATGGCCCTGGCCACCCAGTTTGAATGAGCGAGGAGGAAACCTTTATGCGCAATGATAAAATCGGAAGCTGGCTGAAGATGATTGGCGGCGTCCTGCTTGCCGTCTCCCTGTTTTTTATGCTGAGCCTCTCGGACGTCGTCCGGCTCAACCCGGATTTAAACGACGTGCCGAATAGCGCCCTGTCCAAGGTCGCGCATGATACGGACGTTTCCGTCAAGGTCGACGCCCTGATCGACGCCGCCGAAATCACCGAGGGCATGGAGACCAATTTTTCCGAAAACGCCGGGCAACAGCCCCTGCCCGACAGCGCGCAGACGTTGAGCGTCGGGGGCGCGGACTATCACCTGTACACGCTGGAAGCGTTTAAGTCCCTGGGCGGCAAGCTATCCACCGACAAGTTCGGCGCGGTCAAGCTGCTGGAAAACGAAGGCGCCTCCTATGGCGTCGGCACGATCTCGTTTTCACAGAACATGTGGCAGGGCCTGAACGGCTGGAGTCGCTTCCTGCTCACCCTCGCGCCCGTGCTACTGCCCGCGGTGATCCTGTTCGCGCTCGCGACGGCGGCCGGCATGTTCCTGGGCATGACGCAGCGGGCCAAGGCGCAGTCAAAGGGCGTCGGCGATTATCTTTCCGAAAAGTTCGCGCCGAAAAAGGTCGGAAAGTACATCAGCAACAACATCATCATCGTCCTGATCATGATATTTGCCGCCATCGTCGCGATTTTGAAACCGAACTTCCTTGGCGAGGACAATATCCGCAACCTGCTCTCTAACACGTCCGTCCGCTTCATCATCGCGCTGGGCGTCTCCGGCTGTCTGATCACGAAGGGCACGGACCTGTCCGCCGGCCGCGTCGCGGGCTTTGCCGCCTGTATCAGCGCCATCTTGCTGCAGCGCGGCGATTACGGCGCGCGCTTCTACCCCGGCATGCCCGAGCTGCCGATTCCCGTGGTGCTCGTGATCGTCCTGGCCATCTGCGCCATCATCGGCATCGTCAACGGCTCGGTCATCGCCTTCTTCAAGGTGCCGCCGTTCATCGCTACGTTGGGCATGCAGACGCTCGTTTACGGCATCTGCCTCGTGTATACCGGCGCCTCGCCGATCGGCGGCCTGCGCCAGGATTACACAAGCCTCGCCACCGGCTATCTGGGCAACCGCATGCTCAGCTACATCCTGCTCATCGCGGTGGGCATCGGTTTCCTGATGTGGTTCCTGTATAACAAGACCCGGCACGGCAAATATATGTACGCCATCGGCGGCAACGAGGTCGCCGCCGAGGTCGCCGGCATCAACACCAACAAGAGCAAGATCCTGATCTACATGCTCGCGGCCATCCTTTACGGCGTCATGGGCTTCCTCAGCGCGTCGAAGACCGGCGGCGCCTCGGTCAACACCGCCCTGGGCTACGAGCTGGAGGCCATCGCGGGCTGCACCATCGGCGGCGTATCGGTCAACGGCGGCGTCGGCAAGATCTCCGGCATCCTCATCGGCGTGCTCGTCTTCGAGGTGCTGAAGATCGCCCTGCAGTTTCTGGGCGTGGAATCCTCCTACACCTACATCGTACAGGGCCTGGTCATCATCGTGGCCGTCGCGCTGGACCTGCGCAAATACCTGGCCAAGAAGTAAGCAGCTATGAATGAAGAGAAGTTAAATCGCCACTCGGACACCCCCGTTCCCCCGGAGCAGCTGCCTTATAAGGAACGGCTGTATTCGAAGATCAAGATCCCGATCCGCGTGCTCGACGCCATCATCTGGGTCTTGATTGCCGCCATCGTGGTATGCCTGGTCGTCGGCACGCTGAAAGGCAACGGCATGCTGTAGCGGCCCCGGCGCTAAGCAAAATAACATGTTAAGGGCCGGGCGCTCTGCTTATCGC
>JAEYAR010000189.1 GCA_023404715.1 Bacillota bacterium
GTGTATGGCGGCGCGGTAAGGGTAAAGCAGGTCGAGCTGCAGGTGCGCGAGGGGGAAATATACGGCTTCCTGGGGCCAAACGGAGCGGGAAAGTCTACGACGATGAAGATGATCCTGGGCCTGGTCAAGCCGACCGAGGGGGCCGTCACGGTGCTGGGCATGCCGTTTGTGCAAAAGAACCGCATAGCGATCCTCAAGGCGGTCGGCTCCCTGATCGAATCGCCCGCCTATTACGGACACCTTACGGGGCGTGAGAATATGCGGGTGCTCCAGCGCCTGCTCGACCTGCCGGAGCGCAACGTGCAGGAGGCGGTTCGCATCGTGCGCATGGAAGGACAGATGAACAAGCGCGTGCGCGCTTACTCGCTGGGCATGAAGCAGCGCCTGGGCATCGCGATGGCGATCGCGCGCTTTCCCAAGCTGTTGATGCTCGACGAGCCGACGAACGGGCTCGACCCGGCGGGCATCGAGGAGATCCGCGAGCTGATCAAGCGCCTGCCGCAGGATTACGGGATGACGGTGATGATCTCCAGCCATCTGCTCTCCGAGGTCGACCGCATGGCCACGGCGGTGGGCATCCTGAGCCATGGCGAGCTCATCTTTCAAGACAGCATGGAGACGCTGGAGCAGCGCCGTAGGCCCAGGACGCTGTTGCGCACGGCGGACGACAGGCGGGCGGCGAAGGTACTCGCGCCTTATGGGGCCCAACTGGATGACGGCGTCCTTATGCTGGAGGCGGCGTCCGACGAGCAGGCGGCCCTGGCTGTGCGCGCTTTGGTGCAGGCGGGCGTCGACGTCTATCGTGTGGAGCAGCGCCAGCGCACGCTAGAATCCGTCTTTCTGGAGATGACGGGAAAGGAGGTCGCCCTGTGATGCGCGCTTATGCACTCGAATGGCGCAAGCTGCGCGGCAAGCGCGTGCTGCTCACCGCGGCGCTGATGATCGGCGCGGAGGCCCTTTTCGTGAGCCTGAACCTGCTGGCGCAGCACGCACAGGGGCATACGTTGACCTGGGGTTACCTGCTCTCGCCCTTCGGCATGTTCAACGGGCTGTTCTTCCCGGCGATGCTGGCCGTATGCGCCAGCCGCCTGGCGGACATGGAGCACGAGGGCGGAATGCGCCTCACGCGCCTGTGCGGACAAAAGACTTCGTGCCTGTGGGATGGCAAGATGGGCGTGCTGCTCGCGATTGCGCTATGCGCTACGGGGTTGCAGGTGGGCGTCTCGCTGCTGATCGGAAAGGCGATCGGCATGCCGCATCCGCCGGACGCCGGTATGCTCCTGCGCTTTATATCGGGCACGTTCATGGTCAGCCTGCCCGCGGCCGTGATCCCGCTGTTTCTCGCCCTTTGGTTTGAAAACCAGCTGATCGCGCTGGCCGTGGGCATGCTTGCGGCGCTCATCGGCTTTATATCCAACCTGCTGCCCTCGCCGCTTCGCAACCTGCTACTCTACGGCAATTATGCCGAGCTTGTCACCGCGGCGCCGCAGGAGGTGCGGCCTGGATATTACGAGGTGTTGGATACACCCATCCGCATGCTGCCGCTGGCGCTTACGCTGCTCGTCGGAATCGTCCTATACGCGCTCGCGCGCTCAAAGGTCGCGCAGCGTGAATGCTGAGGAGATGATAGAAATGCAAGACGTATTAATTACAGAAATGGAAAAATGTAAAGGCGCCAGGCTCTGGCTGCCGGCGCTTTTGCTACCGCTGCTGTCGGCATGCATCGGCGCGCTGACATACCAGATGAACGCCCCCTTGCTCTCCGGCCCGCGCTGGCAAGGCTTATGGGTGCAGACGAGCCTGTTTTACGGCTACTTCTTCTTCCCGATGTCGATCGCGATCTGCGCCTCCAGCCTGTGGCGGCTGGAGCACCGGGAATGGAACTGGAACCGGATGATGACCGCGCCGGTATCGGTCTTCTCCCTGATCGCAGCCAAGTTCACCGTGCTGTGCGCGGTGACGCTGCTGGAGCACGCCTTCTTCGTCCTGCTTACGCTGCTGTGCGGCAAGCTGGTCTTCGGCTTTCAGGAGGCCATGCCTCCGGATGCGCTGGGCTGGACGCTGTTTGGTTGGCTGGCCTCCCTGCCCGTCGCCGCTGTGCAGCTGTACCTGTCCATGCGCATCCGCAGCTTCGCCGCACCGGTCGGTCTCGCGCTGGCGAGCTGCGTGGTAGGCCTCGGCGTGTTCGTGGTCGGCAAGGCGATTCCCTATCCCAACACGGTGCTCATCGTCGGGCTGGGGGCGCAGGGAGAAAGGACGGCGGACATCGCGCAATGCCTGCGCTTGCTTTTGACGGCGGCGGTCTACGCGGGGGTATCCATTGCGGCGGCGACGCTGCGCCTTCGCCGCATCGACATCGTAGCGTAAATCTGGTATAATGCTCCGTATGAGAGGGGGCGGGCGCATGAGACGGCTGCTTTGCCTGCTGCTGGCGCTTTGCCTATTGCCGGCAGGCGTATGGGCGCATACGGACGATACGTGGGAACGGGATATCCGGCGCATACTCCCAAAGCGCCATGCCCTGGGGGCGGTCGTTTGCCTGTATACGGCGCAGGAGGGCCTGCGCACCGTAGCCTATGGGCAGACGCGCAAGAAGAGCGGCGAAGCGGTCACAGAGGATACGGCGTTTCTCACGGCATCCGTGACGAAGCTGGTGACGGCCATCGGCGCGCTGCGGCTATGCGAAGAGGGGCTGCTCGAGCTGGACGGCGATATCGGCGACGTGCTGGGCTACCCGGTGCGCAACCCGCGCCATCCGGATACGCCGGTGACGTTGCGGCAATTGCTCACCCATACGGCCGGCATCAAGCACAACGCGGACTATGCGCTCAAGGATGGGCGAAAGCGCAAGACGCTGCAGGAGATGCTCTCAAGCGGCGGCAATGTGAAGAAAAACTTCGCCTCCTGGGCGCCGGGCGCGCGCGTGGAGTATTCCAATTTCGGCGCGGGCATCGTCGGCAGCCTGATCGAGCGAGCGACGGGCGAGAGCCTGGACGCGGCGATGCAAAGCCTCGTCTTTGCGCCGCTTTCAATCGACGCGGCCTATACTGCGGGCGAGATGGCGGACAGTACGCGCATCGCAGCGGCGTACCGCGAAAACGGAAGCCTCGGCTATGACCCGCAAAAGGACGGCAGGCGCGCCGCGTGCGATCCGGAGAACGATTACGACCTGGCCGTAGGCAGCCTGATGATCTCCGCGCCGGACCTGATCCGGCTGCTGCGCTTGATTGCGGGAGACGGCAGCGTAGAGGGCGCGCGCGTCCTTCAGCCGCAGACGGCGGCGCTCATGCGCAGCCTGCAGGGCGGCGAAGGCAGCGTGACGGCCCCAAGCGGGCGCGGGCTGGGGCTGGAGCGCCGGGACAACCTCGCGCGCGGCCGGGTGATCTACGGGCACCAGGGAAACGTGTACGGCATCCTCTGCGAGGCCTATTTCGACCCGGAAGACGGCGCGGCGGCAGTCATCCTCACCAACGCGATCGACAAAGAAAGAGACGATCGGGGTAGGTTTGAGGCGGGGGTCGAGTTGCTGCGGCGATGCTTTGAACCCCAATAGACGTGTGGCTCATGCAGTAAAGTGCATGGGCTATTTTTCATGGGCGCATACTTTTCCCCCTGCTAGCACGTATATAGGGTGAAAGGCCTTTTAGATTACACAAAGGAGTAGCGTATGGTGGACGAAGCATTGTTCATGCAAGAGACGCAGGCGCAGTTTACGCGCCTTTATAAGGTGGCCTACAGCATTTTGCATGCGCGAGCGGATGCGGAGGATGCGGTGCAGGAGGCCTTAACAAAGGCGTGGTCCGCCCGCACGCGGGCGCGCGCGGAGACGTTCGGCCCCTGGCTGATGCGGATCGTGGTGAACGAATGCCGAAATGTACAGCGGCATAGGATGCGCGTCGTGCCGGTGGAAGCACCGGCGCCGCCGGCGCCGTTCGAACCGCCGGATCCGGACCTGTATAATGCGGTAAGGGATCTGCCGGAGGGGCTGCGCATCCCCTTTACGCTCAAATACATCGCACAATACACCGAAAAAGAGATCGCGCAGATCATGCATCTGCCGGTTTCGACCGTTAAAAACCGCCTGGCAAAGGCTCGGAAAGTGCTGCGGGCAGCGCTGAGCGATTGGGAGGTGTCCTTTCAGTGAAAAAGAAGTATGTGGATTCCGCCTCGCTATACCGGAATTTTCCGGATCCATCGCCAGCATTTGTCGATAGCACGATGGCCCGGCTTGAGGCCATGGCGGCAAAAAAGGAGGTTCCTTTGATGAAACGAAAGGCTTTTACTGCGGTGATCGCAGCGGTTCTTATGGCCGCCCTGCTGGCGACGAGCGCCTTGGCCGCATGGGTGCTGCAGCGCTCGGATGAGGCGGAGGCCGTCCAAACAGCGCGTAAGGCGCTGGGCGAGCAATACGGTTTGACCGCCGAGACGATCGGACTGTTTAACATACAGAGCGAAAGCGAAGGAGATGTCTGGACCGTGACATTCAGGCCCGATGGGCTGCACCCCGCTTTGCTGGGCAGTTACACGGTTACGCAGAAGAAGGGCGAACAACCTGAGGCGACCTGGACGTACGACGACGTCGACCCGCAGATCTGGCAGGGCGGCGACATGGAATCGCGCGTTTGGGGGCAGCCGCAGCTGCTATGGGCGCTGCACAATCACGCCGAAGCATCGGCGATCATCCAGGCCATGGATCTCCCCGAGGCGGCGCCCGCCTTTACGCCTCCGCCAGACTTGCAGGAGGGTGAATCGTTCTGGCAAGGCCAGATCCTGCGGGAGGGCGCCCCCGGGCCGGGGGACATCGCCGAGGCGGACGCGCTGGCGCTCGCCAAGGCGGCGCTGCTGGAGGATACGAACCTAAGGCCTGAGACGCTGGAGGGGGCCTACGTGCTGGTGGACTTCTCCGAGCGCGAAGAGGGCAACCCCATCTGGGGATTCGACTTCCACGTCGAACAGGACGGCGTTGCCATGGGCTGCGGCGTCGTGCTGGATGCGCGCACCGGCGAGATATTGCTCACCAACGTGATAGCGGGCGCAAACGAATGATCAGTTTAAAGGCGTAAGTCTTCTTCATTTCCTCACAGACGAATGCCGCCCGGAAGCCTAGCTTCCGGGCGGCGCATGATTCTCGTTAGTTCTTCAGTCTGGCGTTTACGCAGCCGCAGCTCAGGCGCGGGTTGGCGCCTGTGCCGCACGAGCAGCCACGGTTGCCGCAACCACAGCCGCAGGAGCAGCCGGTATGGCCGGCGAGGACGCCGCCGCAGCCGCAGCCGCCTTGGCATCCGCCGATGCTTCCGATGCCGCTGCAGCAACCCCAGCGGCAGATACGACGGCGGTTGATGATCGTCACGACCGCGGGCGGGCATCCGGGCGTCAGGCGCACGCAGTTGCCGCAGACGCCTGTGCCAGTAATCGTCGTGCAGTAACGGCGCGGCGCGTCGCTGATCTCTTCGATGCTGTAATCGCCGCAGATGAGGCCGGTGAGGATGAGCGGCTCGTCGAGCGTCCGGCAGTTGCCGGCCGTGAGCTGAAAGACCTCGCCGGACGGAAAGCTGGGGCCCTTGACGCAAATTGAGAAGGTACGGGGCGTGCAGGCCTGATTGCCGCAGGCGTCGAGCAGGATCTTATGAATGACGAGCGTGCAGCCGTTTTCGGTGACAGAGCCGGCGCCCGCGCAGGAACATCTATTGTCAGCACAGCAGCAGCCCAGGGGCTGAATCCACGTGCAGTTATCGTTATTATCATTGATAGTCATTTTATTTACACCTCCGTTGCAGGGGTTGGGACCCGATATACCCTATGCGTCAGGGAATCAGGAGGTGCGTAAATTCGGCTATGCAAAAAGATGACTTCGGGGTATAATAAAAAAGAAACGCAAAAGCGGGGTAGAAGGGGATTGTGCAATGGCTTTCAGGAATATGGCCCGTAAGGTCGTGAGCAACGACTATGTCTTCACGATTTTAACAAAGGTGTTTGCGCTGATCATCGGGCTGGTCGCCTCCGCCTTTTCAAACCGCTACCTGGGTCCGGAGCTTAAGGGGCAGCTCGCAGGGATCAACGCGACGCTGACGATCGTCGCGATCACGGCCAACTTCGGCCTGTATCAGCCCTATCCATACTACAAGAGGCAGGGGCTTGAGGATGCGCTGGATAAGTTCCTGCGCATCTTTCTGCTGCAGTTCGTCCTCTATACCGTCGTCGGCGTCGTGCTGGCGCAGCTCTTCCATTCCTTCGCGCTGACGGCCGTATGCCTGATCGCGCCGATTCAGGTGCTGGCCAATCAATTGAGCTTTACGATTACGGTAGAGGACGTCAAGTATAAAAACGTCATCTTTTTCACCGCGCGTATCATCAATACGGCGATCACGATCCTCGCTTTTTTTACGATGCGCCCTTCGCTTTTGGTGGCCCTGGGTCTGATCGTGGTGGGCGATCTAATCACCGTGGTGATGGCGCTGCTGCGCCTGCGGCGCTGCCCCAACCCGCTGAGGGCGGACCTAAGATTCGCAAAAAAAATCATCCCTTTTGGGTTTATCACCATGCTTACGACGCTGCTGCTCTCGCTCAACTATCGTCTGGACGTGCTGATGATGGGGTGGTTTGGCGTTGTAGACGCGCAAATCGGCTATTATACGCTGGGCGTATCGCTATCGGAATACGGCTGGCTGATCTCCGATGCGTTCAGAGAGGTTCTTTTTTCGCGTACCGCGAAGGACGACGCGGTGCGCGAGATTACGATGAGCCTGAAGGTCAACCTGTATCTGACGATCCTGGTGATCGTCGGCATCATCCTGCTGGGCAAGCCCGCGATCTTGCTCATCGGTGGCAGCAAATACCTGCCCGCTTATGAGGTGACCGTCATCTTACTCTTTGGCGTGCTGAGCATGTCGTATTTTAAGATCATCGGCACATTGCTATTGGCCAAGGGTAAGAAGGGCACCTACCTGGGGATGCTGACGGGCAGTGTCGTGGTGAATGTGATCGCCAACTGCGTCGCCATTCCGGCGATGGGCAAGGAAGGCGCTGCGCTTGCCTCTGTCCTCAGCTATACCGTGGCGGGCGCGCTCTTTCTCATTTACTTCATGCGCACGTACAGCGTGCGCGCGGCGGATGTGTTTTTACTGCGCGGCAGCGAGGTGCGCGCGATCATCCGAAGGATTAAACGCTAGGAAACGGAGAGATACGAGATGGATGCGCTCTTGAAGGAAGCAAAAGGTCAATATGCACGCTTGGAGGCGCTTTGCGACGCGGTCGTTGCGAGCGGGAATTGGGATCAAATCGGGGTGTCCGACGTTCGGCTTTTCCTTTCGATCTACGTACAGGCGCTGCTGCTGCAAATGGCGCTCAGCACGCAAAGCGAAGTGGATGACGGACAGCGCGCGTTCATTGCCGGGCTCCCCGGCGTAGACGCGCTGGGGGTACGGGATGCTGCGAACCTGGCGCTCGTGGCGCACCGTAACCGTTCGTTTGCGCAGGGGACGCCGCTGCTGCTGCGCTGCGTCTGCGCGCGCGACCGCAAGGACGGCACGGCGGATGCGGGCGTGTTTGTGAGCGCGGTGTCTGCCATCCTGCGCGCGTTTGCCGCGGTCTCAGGCGACGTAAGCGAGCGTGAAAGCGCCTTTATCGCCGACTACGAACGCACGTTGACGGCCTTCGCCGGGCCCGTCAGGGAGAGGCCGGCGCATCCGGGTTCGGACCTGCTGCGGGGCATCGGCGACATGCTCGAGGCGGGTGCGGATAGGATGCGCGGAGCGGTCACGCAGCGCGGCCCCGGAACGACCCGGGAAGCGCCGCCGGATGAAAAAGAAACAGGCGTCCAAAAGCAGGAAAATGAGACGGCCGTGCAGAATGAGGCAGCCAAGCAGGAACCGGAAAAGTCGCTGGACGAGCTGCTCGCTGACCTGAACGCACTGATCGGGCTTGAAAACGTCAAGCGAGAGGTGGAAACGCTCGTCAATCTCATCAAGATACGCAAGCTTCGCGAGGAAAAGGGCCTGCGCGTGATGGATATGTCCTTTCACATGGTCTTTACGGGCAACCCAGGCACGGGCAAGACGACCATCGCCCGCCTGATTGCAAAGATTTACAAGCAGCTGGGCTTTCTCTCAAAGGGGCAGCTGGTAGAGACGGACCGTTCCGGCCTGGTGGCGGGCTATGTCGGACAGACGGCCCTGAAGGTGCAGGAGGTCGTCAAGAGCGCGATGGGCGGCATCCTGTTCATCGACGAGGCATACGCGCTCACCCGCAAGGGTATGGAAAACGACTTTGGCCGCGAAGCGGTGGATACGCTGGTCAAGCTTATGGAAGATAACCGCCGTAACCTGGTGGTGATCGTGGCCGGATATACGCGCGAGATGCAGGACTTTTTAAGCTCCAACCCGGGTTTGCTGTCCCGCTTCAATAAATACGTCGACTTCCCGGACTATACGACGGATGAACTGATGGCCATCCTCGCGATGAACGCGAAAAAGCAGGGATATACGGTCGAAGAAGAGGCGAACGCCGCCCTCCGCGGCGTGATCGACCGAATGACGCCCGCCGACCGCGTAGATTTCGGCAACGCGCGCGGCATGCGAAACACGCTGGAAAAGCTCGTGGAGGCCCAGGCCAACCGCCTCGCGAAGGAGCAAAGCGTTGCGCTGAGCGTGGAGCAGCTGCAGACGATCACCCTCGCAGACGCGCGGGAAATCCTGCCGAAGGAAGAGGAAGGGGAGCATGAGGGCACGCATCCTTGCGACGCTTTGGATGGTGCTGATGATGACGACCCCGGCGCAGGCGACGCTGGGGGAAGAGGATGATACGTTTACACCGGTCCCGCCTAAGCCGCGGGTGGAGCTGACATACCCCACGGCAAATGAGGGTATCGGCGAGGGCGGGCGGCTTGCGATCCGCGCTACGGGCACGCATGTGCTGCGCCTGGAGGTTGTCTTGAGCTGGACGGACGGCACGCTCAAGCTCGAGGCGGACGGGGCGGACATCGATCAGACCGCGCTAGTGCCGCCCGTGTGCGAGCCGGTGACGGTGACGCTGCGGGGCTATGCGGCGAGCGGCGCGTCGGCGGCGACCTCGGTGACGCTAAAGGCCCCGCGCGACACGCTGATCGACGACATGATCGCCTGGGCCCGCGAGCAGGCGGAGGACAGCAGAACGAACCTCGCCCGGGCTGACGACCCGGGGGACCCGGGCACCTGCAAGAACTTCATCGCGCGTATGCTCGATCATCTTTCAGAGAGCTATGCGATGGCCAGTGCGCCGCAGGCGGGGCTGAAGCTGCCCCTCAATGCGCAGAAGGAGGATTGCCGCCCATACCGCTACGGCGTGATGTGGCAGGACGCGCCCGCCCAGGAGGGCAACCCCTTCGTCGAGGTCGGGCGGTTTCGGCAGGCGGACGACAAGACGCGCGAGCAAAACGAGGCGCAGGCCGCGGCCTTTCTTTGCGACGCGCGGCGTGGAGATGTATTGCAGTTCGTCGGGAATTATGTGGACGGAAACGGACCGCATACGATCCTGCTGACGGAAGATTGCGACGCGCAGACGCTGATCTTTACCGATAGCAACCGCAAGGGCAAACGGGTCGGCGGCGTGCGCTACGGCTGGGTGCAGTTCGGCTCCAGGCGAACGGTGGCCTGGCTGGCGGAGGTATTGAGCGCGCCGGGTTGCGGCGCGACGCTTTACCGTCTACGGGAAGATATCATACGGAAATAGAGGAAGAACATGGCGAGCATACTCAGCGCGGAAGACATCCGCAAGTCTTATAGCGAAAAACGCCTCTTGGACGGCGTTACCCTGCACATCCAGCCCGGCGACCGTATCGGCGTCGTAGGCTTGAACGGATCGGGCAAGTCGACCCTGATCAAGATCCTTGCAGGCATCGAGAACGCCGATTCGGGCGCAATGACGAAAAGAAGCGGGCTTCGCATCGCCTATTTGCCGCAGACGCCGGACTTCTCCGGTGGACGTACGGTGCTGGAACAGGTGTTCTTGGGTCTCTCGAAGGACGTGCAGGATGCGGCGGAATATGAAGCCAAGACCATGCTAACGAAAATTGGCGTTACGGAATTTGATCGGGACGTCGGCGAGCTATCGGGCGGGCAAAAGAAGCGGGTCGCGCTCGCGGCGGCGCTGATACGGCCGGTGGATTTGCTTTTGTTGGACGAGCCGACGAACCATATCGACGAGCGGACGATCGAATGGCTGGAGGGCACATTGCAGCGCTATCCCGGCGCGCTGATGATGGTAACGCACGACCGGTATTTCCTGGATCGGGTTTGCGGGCGCATCGTGGAGATCGACGGCGGCGGGCTGTACGTGCACGAAGGAAATTTTTCGTTTTACCTCGAAAACAAAGCCGTCCGGGAAGAGATGCAGCTTGCCAGCGCGCGTAAGCGCAGGAGCATTCTGCGCTCGGAGCTGGAGTGGCTCAGCCGCGGCGCGCGGGCGCGTTCGACCAAGCAAAAGGCGCGGATTCAGCGCTATGAGGAGCTCGCATCGGTCGAAGGCCCGCAGGATGCGGAGCGGCTGCAGCTTGGCTCCGCCAGCGCACGGCTGGGACGTAAAATCGTAGAGATCGAAGACGTCTCCAAAGGATTTGACGGCAAGGCGCTGATCGAGCATTTCTCTTACGTGCTGCTACGGGACGACCGCGTGGGGATCGTCGGGCCAAACGGCTGTGGTAAGACGACGCTGCTCTCGATGATCGCGGGCCGGATAGAGCCGGATGCCGGGCGCGTCATCATCGGGGATACCGTCCGCTTCGGACTTTTTGCTCAGGAGTATCCGCCGGTCGACCCGGACCTGCGGGTGATCGACTACATGCGTTCGATCGCAGAATATGTGCAGACGCCATCCGGAAAGCTCAGCGCGACGCAGATGCTGGAAACCTTTCTCTTTGCGCCGGAGGAACACTATACGCAGGTCGCGCGCTTATCCGGCGGGGAACGCAGAAGGTTATACCTATGCAGCGTGCTGATGCAATCGCCCAATGTGCTGCTGCTCGACGAGCCGACAAATGATTTGGATATCCAGACGCTGGCGATTCTGGAGGATTATCTGGACACATTTGCGGGCGCGTCCATCGTCGTCTCGCACGATCGCTTTTTTCTGGACCGCGTCTGCGGGCGGCTGTTCGCGTTTGAGGGGACGACCCTCGCGCCCTATGTATGCTCGTACAGCGAATATGCGGCCGTCAGGGACGAGGCGGAGCGCACGCGAGGGCGCGCGGAAGCAAACGCCGCCGAACCGGCACGCAGGGCGCGCACCAGGGAGCTGCGCTTCTCCTTCAAAGAGCAGCGCGAATACGAGACGATCGACGCGACGATTGCCGGGCTGGAGTCACAGTGCGCCCAAATCGACCGCGAGATGGAGGGGGCGGCGAGCGATTACATCCGTTTGCAGGCGCTGGAGGAGCAAAAGCGGGATTTGGATCAGCGCCTGGAACAGGCGATGGAACGCTGGGTCTACCTAAACGACCTGGCGGAACGCATTGCCGCGCAGAATGCGGAAAAGTAAACAGATAAAGCCCGCGGGCGATGCCTGCGGGTTTTTTGCCGATTCTACGCTTTTTTTTGCCGATGCGAAGGTAGAGGATGCGTGTTATACTACCGGTAGCTTTTAGAAGAGAAGGAGGATCGACTATGGGACTGGTCTTGTCATTGGAGGGATGCATGGCGGTCGGTAAGACGAGCGCGGCCGCATACGTTCACGCGCATGCGCCCGATGTACACGTAAGCTTTGAAGAAACGGCGGACGTCATCGCGCAGGTGCGTGTACGTGGATTGAATAAACAGGTTTTCACAGATTACATAGAAATCCAAAGGCTTTGGATTCGCGGCGAGGTCGAACGCTTTGCGCGCGTACGCGGGTATGATGTAGCGCTAACGGATTTCGGCGCGGCGGAGATTGAGTTTTACACACTGTGTTATCCTCGCAGCATCGGAGCGGACTGGGATGTAGCGCGAGCGCTAAAGGAGGAGCTCTTGCAGCTGCGCGCATGCATGCCGGAGCGCATCCTCTTTCTCGACGCGCGGGAGGAGACGCTCCGCGCGCGCAAAGCTTCGGATGTGACGCGATCACGGACATTTTTCGATCATCATCTGCAGCGCCTGATGCCGCTCAAGAGAGAATGGTTTTTGAAAAAAGAAAATGTCGATGTGCTGAGCGTCGATAACCTGGATGCGCAGCAAGCGGGGGAATGCGTGCTTCGTTGGGTCTTGCAGTGCAGGGCGCAATTTTTATGACTCGACGCGCACCGTCCCTAGACGATGCGTCGGGGTATGGCCGTCCTCCACAGGAACGTCCGCGTATATCGACCTGCGGTAGACGCCCGGCGTAATGCCCAGCTCTTTTTTAAAGGCGCGGATAAATGCATTGCTGTCCGCAAAACAAACCTGTTCGGCGATTTCATCCATCGAAAGGCGCGATGTCTTGAGAAGCATGCGGGCGTGAGCCAAGCGACGCAAATTGAGGTATTGCTTGGGTGTACAACCGGTCAGGTCGCGAAAGGCATGGGTAAAGTAGGAATGGCTCATGAAGAACATTCGCGCAAGCGCTTCGATGGAGAGGGGCTGCGTGAAATGCTCGTCGAGGTAGAGGCGCGCGTCATACACGACGCTTCGGATGGCTGCGGAGACCGAAGGAAAAGCCTGCGGACAGGCGCGATATAGTAGGATGGTGAAGAGCCCCAGCATCGCTTCCATCGCCTCTAGGTAGTAAGCCTCCTGTTTCTCATAAAGGTGTAGGATCGCCTGAAACGCGGTGAGTGGCCCGCCGGAGCCCTGCGGCGGATGGATAAGGTGTGAGAAGCCGTTAGGACGGGCGGTATAAAGCGCGGAAAGAGCTGGATCGCGCACCGCATGCAGCAGGGATTCGCGCGAGATACGCATGCCGATGCGCCGGTAGGGCGGACGCAGGATCCGGATACGGTGCACCTCCAAAGGGCCGAAGAGAATCAGGTCCCCCTGCGCTGCGCGATATGCACGGTTTGGGAAGCTGATTTCAATCTCTCCATCTAATACGTATATCACCTCACAGGCATCGTGTAGGTGGGCAAAAGCGTGCGTGTAATCGCTTATTCGTACGGTTTCTCGCTCCCAAGCCATCATGTGGATATTTTCTTCCATGGTAGCACGCTCCTGAATTATTCTTGTGTTTATTGTAACATGCTCTGTCGGTGGATGCCAGATACATTCAGTGCGTATTTGTTCGGCGGTGTTCCCATACACTTCGGTGGAGACGGTCTTGACATATGCCGAAGAAGGTGCTAATATTGTCATATGTCAGAAACGACAGGGGAGATCGACGATGCCGAGGCCGCAAAAATGCCGCAGAATCTGTGCGATGCCGGGTTGTATGGCGTTTGCGCCTTGCGACGCGCAAAATGCGCAGACGAAGACCGTAGAGATGACGCTGGACGAGTATGAAGCGATCCGTCTCATCGATCTGCTTGATTTTACACAGGAAGAGACGGCGCGACAGATGGGCGTCGCCCGCACGACCGTGCAGGCGGTTTATGACAGCGCCCGGCATAAGCTGGCCTCGGTGTTAGTAGGCGGCACAAAGCTTGTGATACAGGGCGGAAGCTACGAGGTGTGCCCGCATGCGCAGGATTGCTGCGGGCGCACGTGCGAGGGCAACGGCTGCAGCAAGGGACAATGCCGGTTATGTACACAACGGCATTGCGAGCGAACGAAAAAGCAGGAGGCGTATGTAGATGAAGATCGCGGTAACTTATGAAGAGGGACGGGTATTTCAACATTTTGGCCATTCAAAGCAATTCAAAGTTTACGACGTGGATGCAGGCGTCGTCGTCGGCGCTGAGGTGATTGACGCGCCGGGCGAGGGACACGGCGCATTGGCCGGTTTTTTAAAGGAGCAGGGCGTGCAGGCATTGATTTGCGGCGGCATCGGGGGCGGCGCGCGCCAGGCGCTGATGCAGGCCGGGATCGAGCTGTATCCGGGCGTAAACGCAGGCGCGGACGCATGCGTGCAAGCGCTGATTGCGGGAACACTTGATTACAATCCGGAAACGGTTTGCGCGCACCATCATCATGAACACGAGGGCGAAGGCTGCCACGCGCATGGGAGCTGCGGAAACGCTGAGCGGTAAGCAAACCGCTTAAAAGAAATCAAAGAGCGTCGGATTCAACATGAATGGTGAATCCGGCGCTTTTATTTGCAATGAATCAAATATGACGGGAAGTATGGGGTCGAAGAAAACGTCCTATAGAAAACCAGCTTCCGGGAAGGGAGAGCACGAGCACGATGCCTAGCGCGATGGCCACGGCGATTTTCAGCGTTTCGATGCCTTTGCTGACGGCGAGTTGGTTTTCACCCATGATAAAATGGTACGCGGTATAATAAATGCCCGCTCCGGGGACGAGCGGAAAGATACCGCAAACGAGAAAGACGGTAGAGGGCATTAGCCGCGCTACGGCGAGCAGGCGGCAAAGCGAAGTGAGAACGATCGTCGCCACGAGGATAGAGAGCGTGATGGAGCCAAAATATCGCAGGGAGAGGAGGTAACAGAGCCATCCGGCGGCGCCGGTAAGGCCGCAGGGGAGATATTCGCTGCGCGGCACTTGAAAGAGAACGGCAAAGGCGATGGTTGCCGCAAAGGCGGCCATTCCCTGTGCGATCATGAAAGCACCCCTCCTGGCAATAAGCTGTAAAGCTTGAGCATGAAGCCGACCCCGATGGCGATGCACGAAGCGACGAGCACGGCATCGATGAGGCGGATGGTTCCGGAAAGATAATCTGCATTAAAAAAATCGCGGACAGCAGTCGTGAGCGGTACGCCTGGGACGAGCGGGATGATGGCGCCGATGACCATGTTGCTAAGCCGTAATGTTGGAAAGAGCAAATGGCATAGGATGCAGATGAGGGCTGCGATTGAACTGCCGAGGAGGTTTTGCAGGATTTTAGAGACCCTTCGTTTGCCCAAATCGCTAAGAAAGAGCTGCAAGACGGCGCCGGCAAGAAAGGCCGCGGCGCTGTCGTAAAGGCTTGCGCCGAATAGGTAGCCGAAGCAAGCGCTGCCTATACCGGATGCGATGACCTGGACCCATACGGGCTTAAAGGGCAATCGCTCAATACGACCGATTTCTTCGAGCGCGGCTTCGAGGGAGAAGCGTCCCGCAGCGATGCCGCGCGACAGGGCGTTGACCGCAGCGACGCGCCCCAAATGCACAGGAGAAAGCGGAGCATGGCGAATTTCGCTGACACGGCGGCTATCTGCCCCGTCTACGCAGCAGAAAATCCCGTTGGAAATGACGTATACATGAAAGGGTTTTACGCTGTACGCATCGGCGATGCGCAGCATGGTCTCCTGAACGCGGAAAATTTCCGCGCCGTTTCTGAGCAGTACCTCGCCGGCGCGCACGGTAAGGTCGAGCGCACGCGGATCGAACGAAGCCATGGTATTCCTCCCGCTAGCAAAATTTGCACGGACAAGTATAGCACGGTACGTACAAGTATGCAATGCAAAGCGGAAAAGCTTACGCGATATGATCGAAAAAGGAAGGCGCGGCGGCATTTGCCGCCGCACCCCAATGCACAATGCGTGGGCCCGGCTTTAGACGTACCTACGGACGTTGGTGCTGTCGCCAAGGCGCAGGACGGTTAGCGATACATCCTCAAGGGAGAAGCCCGCAGCGCTTGCGACTACCCGGAGGGTCCCCGTCGACGAGACTTGGAACGGTACGTTGAAGGACATCGTCGCTACCTCATTCGAGGCTGTGAACGTATGCCGCGCCGTTGCGCCCGTCACAGGGACGCCGTCGAGTTCAAGCCAAAGCATGATCGACGAAGGGATCGTCGAACCGGGGTTGATGGAGACAGTGCCGGTGAACGCGGCCTGGTAAATACCGGGCTGATTGATCTGCACGTCTGTTGAACCGGGCGCATGGGTGATCGCGCTGCCCGATACCAGCGGCGTTTGATTAAACGTCAGCGCGCCGTTTTCATACGTGGGCTGCAGTGTGGTATCGACCGTCGCCAGGACTTCCGGTGTTCCTCCCCCTCCGGGTTCACCGCGCGGGATGATGAAATCGAAGACGGCGTTTTCAGGCGTACCGGTGTTGATAACCTCCGCCGGCATACCGGGTTCTCCCGTGATCACATTGCCGACGGTGATGGTTGCCGCCGAACCGGTTGGGCCTGTGGGGCCGGTTGGACCGGTTGGACCTGTGGGACCGGTTGGACCTGTCGGGCCTGTGGGACCTGTGGGACCGGTCGGGCCTGTGAGACCTGTCGGACCTGTGGCGCCCAGTTGACCGGGCTGTCCTTGCGGGCCTTGCGGGCCCGTAGCGCCAGTGGAGCCCGTAGCGCCGGTGGAGCCCGTAGCGCCGGTTGCGCCGCGTGGAATGACAAAATCGAGTACATGATTGGGGCTACCGCTTACATCTGTGACGGCGGCAGCCACTCCAGGCTCGGCGGTTTGCGTGTAGCGCACGGCGATCGTTTCAGCAGCGCCAGTCGCTCCGTTCGCGCCGGTTGGACCGGTGGGTCCGGTGGGTCCGGTTGCGCCTGTGGGTCCGGTGGGCCCGGTGGGCCCGATGGCGCCGTTCGCGCCGGTAGGTCCGGTGGGCCCGATGGCGCCGTTCGCGCCTGTGGCTCCGGTGGGTCCGGTTGCGCCTGTGGGCCCGGTGGGCCCGATGGCGCCGTTAGCGCCGGTGGGTCCGATGGCGCCGTTCGCGCCGGTAGGCCCGGTGGGCCCGATGGCGCCGTTCGCGCCGGTAGGCCCGGTGGGCCCGATGGCGCCGTTCGCGCCGGTAGGTCCGGTGGGCCCGATGGCGCCGTTCGCGCCTGTGGCTCC
>JAEYAR010000131.1 GCA_023404715.1 Bacillota bacterium
CCGCGGACGGGCGCGGCGCGGCCCTCGCCATCGGCATCCCGCCCGCGCCCAACGTGCCCTTCGAGCCCTCCGCCCTGCGGCGCACGATCACCCTGCCCACCGGGCGGCGCGTGCAATACTACGCGCAGAACGATCCCATCTGGGACGGCGCGCGCTACGAGCTGCACAACAGCGTCCGCAACCGGCGCACGTTCGGCGGGGGCGGGTGCAACCCGACCTCGCTGGCCATGGTGGTGGCGACGCTCGTGCCCGATCAGGCGCTTCTCCGCCTGCTTGCGCACACGAAGGACGGCGCGGACATCGTGATCTGCGCGGGCACGGTCGGCGACCTGTATTGCAAGAACCACGACGAGGACGAACGCATCGCGGTGAAGAGCGCCGCGGCGTTTCGGCAGCTGCTGCCGCTGGTCTTCGGCAACTTCGCGCTGGGCTATAACGAGGACGGCATCAAATACCGCTTAAAGCGGGACGAGAACGGCGGGGGTGGGGGCACCACCTACCGCCTGTTCGACAAGATCGCCGAAATCTACGGCCTCCCCCTCTCGTCCACGCGCGAGGAGGCGGCGATGTACGAGACGCTGGACGCGGGCGGCCTGGTCATCCTGCTCAGCGCGGGCGCGCAGCAGCCCTTCAGCGAGGCGGACGGGCACTACGTAGTCGCCGCGGGCTACGACGACAACTACCTCTACCTGCTCGACCCCATCGTCTGTGAAAAATACCCGCAGGATAAGCGCCATATCCTGCAGATTCTGCCGGACGAGCCGGGGCTCATCCGCGTGCCCCGCGACAAGCTCTCATGGCTTTGCGTGTCGTACTTCTTTTGCTTCCTGCCGCCGGCGGCCTAGCCCCTTTACAGATTCCACCCCGCCCAGACCTGGGGGCAATACCCCACCGTCGCCTGCCTGCCGAACCGCACGATCGGCAGGCGGAGCAGCTTTGGGTTCTCGCACAGGTGTGAAAAGAGCAGCCCTTCGTCGCTTGAAAATCGAAAGGGCGATTCCTTGAACGCCTTGCTCTCCCGGTCGATCAGGGCCTCGATCCCTACCGCCGCGCGGATGGCTTCCAGCTCGCGGCGGCCGACGCCGAACTTCACGGCGTCCACCCGCTGGACGGGGATGCGCCGCTCCTTAAAGTAGCGCTCCGCCTTCTGCGTTTCAAAACCCTTGCCCGCATAAATCTGTACCATTCGCTCTCTCCCACTCTCGTCTATATTGGAGGTCTTCGTATGCCCAAAACCGCCCTCGTCACCGGCGCCTCGCGCGGCATCGGGAAGGAGACGGCGCGGCTGCTCGCGCATAGGGGCTACCACGTCGCCGTGCATTACAACGCCTCGCAGGAAGAGGCCGAGGCGCTCTGCGCTTCCCTTCGCGCCGAGGGCTGCACAGCCTCCCCCTTTCAGGCGGACATCGCCGATCCCGCGCAGGTGCGACGCATGGCGCAGGACGTGCTCTCAGTGTATCACCGAGTGGACCTGCTCGTCAACAACGCGGGCGTGGCCGCGCAGCAGCTTTTCACCGACGTGACGGACGCGGACTGGGGCCGCATGGTCGGCGTCAACCTCAGCGGCGCCTTTTACGTCACGCGCGCCTTCCTGCCGGGCATGATCTCGCGCCGCAGCGGCTGCGTTTTGTTCGTCTCCTCCATGTGGGGTCAGGTCGGCGCGTCGTGCGAGGTGTGCTACAGCGCCTGCAAGGCGGGGCTCATCGGCATGACGAAGGCCCTCGCCAAGGAGGCGGGGCCCTCTGGGGTGCGCGTCAACTGCATAGCGCCGGGCGTGATCGACACCGATATGAACGCCCGGCTGGACGCGAATACGCTGGATGCGCTCGCGCAGGAGACGCCCCTTTGCCGCCTGGGCGCGCCGCAGGATGTCGCCCGCGCAGTGGCCTTTCTGGGCGGCGAAGAGGCCGCCTTCATCACCGGCCAGGTGCTGGGCGTAAACGGCGGGTTCGTGGTCTGAAGAAACGCAGGTGAAAGCGCTTGAGGCATTCTTTAAAAAAGGCGCTATGTCTTGTCGTACTCCTTGCGCTGGCGTGGAGTATCGGGGCCGACACGCCCTTGCGGGAGCCATCCCCCGTCAAAGGCCATGACGATTTCATGCTGGAAATGATCCATCGCATTCCCGATCTGATCCCTGCGGATATTTACGCCGGGCAATACTTTGAGCAGGAAACCGGCATGCTGCACGTGTGCATCGCGTCGAAGTACGACCCGTCCCTTCCCTATAGCAATCAAACCCGCCTGCAATATCACGAAGTCAAATACACAGAGCGCGAGATTCGGGAATACCAACGGATATTGAGATCCTGGATGAGTGCGTATGATATTCTGCTGTTATCCTTTGACGCGTCGAAAAATAAGTTGGAGGTCGGCGCGTATCGTACGGATGATCAAATCCAGGCCAGGGTAGAGGCGTTGATCCCCAAGGACGCGTTTTATATTCGTTATATGGATGGGCCCTTTGAGGTGTTTTAGCGAAAGAAAGGACAGCTTACCCAAGCCGTCCTTTTTCGTATATTCCCTCATGATTGAAACTGTATCACGGCCTCAAGCGGGAACAGGGTGCGCTCGGCGACCTGTTCCGCCGGCATGCCCTGGGCGAGAAAGCGTCGAATGACCGTGTTCATGTCCTCCGCAATCTCCACGATATGCCCGTCGGGATCGTAGACCCGCATGGCGCGCTGCCCCCATGGATACTCCCTGACTTCATGCACCCACCGCAAGCTGGATATGCCCTTCATTTCGGCGTACGCTTTGTCCAGATCCTCCACCTCAAAGTACACCTGAAAGTTATGCGACTGCTCTATCACGCGATCGGCAGCGATACCGACGAGCCCGGCGTACCCCTCTTGCAGGGAAAAGCCCGCGAAGGTCACGTGCGTGCCGATGTCCATGACGGCATTTTGGTGAAGCACGTCCTCATAAAAGTGTTTGGAGACGGATATATCCCTGACCGCTAAAAGACAACCTCGATAGTTCATGGCTTCATTCCTCCTTCGAGGAGATTATAGGATAATCTTCCGTCCCGTCATAGTAAAAATCCGACGTCTCCAAATACTTTTGCGGGCTGACGCCGCCGATGGCCTTGAAATCTTTATCGAAGTGGGCCTGGTCAAAATACCCCGCCTGTTGCGACAGGGCCGCAAAAAGGCAAGGCGTCTTTTGCATGCGGCTCAACACATAGTGAAAGCGGGCCAGGCGTGCGTATTTTTTGATGCTCGTTCCGATCTGCGTCATAAAAAAGCGGTTTAGGTGCCGCTCGCTATAGCAGACCTGGCGGGCGACGTCCCGCACCTTTACCCGCCCGTGACGCTTTGAAATCAAGTCGGCCGCGCATAACAAGGCGTCCGAAACGACGCGCTTCTCGGTACGGCCGTAGAAAACGCCATCGCAGCGCCCGACCAAATCCTTGACGGTATTGGACGTCATAAAGGCCTTACGCAGCGACTTGAAAAGCCCGCCGTCAATGTCCGCGAGCGAAAGGCGTTTGTCGGCCAATTCCGACTGGTCTTGTCCTGTGATCTGGTATAGGCCATAGGGTGAAAGCCGTATGAGCAGCAAAGCGCGATAGCGATTGGGCTCCGCGCCTAACGGAAAAGGGGTTAGGGAGGCGCCCCACAATTCAGCGATGACGGCACTACCATCGAAAGCGAGGGATAAGGTGCCGCAGGCGTTGGGCATCAGCGTGTATTGCGGCGCGAACACATCCCCGTCCGGGAACACGACGTTGTAATAGAGGATATATGGATTCAATGCCTTTGGGGAAGGCAATAGGTTGAAGGGTTCGGCTTTTTTTAGAATCAACGGATTCCCTCCCGGCTTAGACGTATGAGCGCTGGGCTTCCTATACACGGTTTCACGGCTCACGTATGCTTTCATAGCGTCGGTTTGGGAAGATGATAAAACGCATCACGCCTTAGCGTGGTGCGTCAGACTGTCTACAAACCTATCGAAGTCAGACAAACCAAAAGCCGTCTGCAAGACTGTAATCGTATCCGCCGGCTTTGCCGGCGGGGCGGGGATTTTTCCTCCGCAAAATGGCATTTTGCGGAGGAAAAAGTCTCCCGTAAATTCGACAAAGTGGCAGATGCCACTTTGTCGACACGAGGACGCATCACGCCTTAGCGTGGTGCGTTTTGTGCCCAAACGGGTATTCCCCGCCCGCCGTTTGCGGTTCAGCCCTTATAGGTATAGCCCGTGTCCGTCGTCCGCCACGCGCCTTCCTTGCCCGCGCTGTATGCGCCCACCGCCAGGTGCAGCATCGCGATGCCGCAGTCGATGGGCGCATATTTTTTGGTCAGCATCGAGGGGCGAGGCTGGATCGAAACGCTCTGGGCGTCCGCCGAAAAGCGCCAGGGCTGCTGGTTCATGGCCGAGGGGGCGACGCGCGCGGCGTCCAGCGCGGCGCGCTGCCAATCTTTGAGCGCGGCCAGCGCCTCGGGCTTCATGCCCGTCAAATCCTCGAGCGCCTTGCGCTTGGGGGCAAACGTCTGTTCGTCGCATTGGCCGATCGCGATGATCGCCGTCACCGTCTCGTCGCTCTGCGGCTTGGCCGCCTGGGCGACGACGCCCTTATAGAACGTACCCAGCCAGCAGGTGCCCAGGCCCATGCTCACCGCCTCGAGCACGAGCGCCTCGCCGTAAAAGCCCTGCAGCTCCTCCGGCGTGCCCTTCTTGCAAAGGATGACGGCGTACACGTTCGTACCCTTGATGGCGGAGCGCATGCCCGGCCCGCGGAACAGGCGGATGCGGATGCCCTGCCATGAAAACTTGCGCGCTGCGTCGCCTAGGCGGGCGAGCTGATCGTCCGTCGGGCTGCCGGTGAACCTGCGAACGGCGGTGCGGGCGTATACAGCCTCGCACCATCGCTTTTCGAGCTTGATTTCAAACATCGGCTTCATTCCTTCGAATTGTTATGACTTTCAAAATGACACTGAATAATGTATCATGAATGCCCCTGTATGTCAATCGTTATCGCGCGCGGGTCAGGTATGCTTCCCTTCTTTTTCAAAGGCCTTTCACGTCCTCCGTCTGCGCGGTCGCGTCCGCCGCCATGCAGCATAGCGCCGCAGCCAGCGCGAAGCGCAGCGCGCCTTTGCCCTCGCCCGCCAGCGTCAGGTTTTCGCGAATTACGCGCTGCATTTCGCCCTGCGATGCGCAAAAGCTCTCGTACATCGCACGGATTCCCGCCTCCCCGCTGTCCTCCGGCGTGCGCAGCAGGCGCGAGATGGAGTCCATGCTCATCGACTGCTTGAGCGTGCAGATCATCAAGAGCATGGCCAAATGCCCCCGCTCATATTTTTTGCCGATCGGGCGCGGCATGAGCCCAGCCTTTACGTAGTTGTTGATCATTGCGCTCGTCAGCAGCCTGTCGCTGTGTCCGGGGCGCATCGGGGTAAACTGGCGTTCGATATAGGTGATTACCTGGTCCATATACAGCCCCAGATCCGGCAACTGATCCCACGGCGCGGGCCCGCAGGTGAGCACGCCCTTCAGCTTTTCGTGCATCTTTTCTTCGTTCATGTTTCGTCCCTCCGCGTTCTTTAGTATAACATGGAATGTAAAAAATGAAAAGGACGAGTTTAAAAAGCCTTGACACCGGATATAATACGATGTAATATAGTATTAAATACTAGATTATCCGGAGATGATTATTATGTATGACGGAACGATCACGATATGGGGCGATTCCATCTTCAAGGGCGTTATTTTCGACGAAGCGCGCGGCCGCTATGCGATCTTGCGCGACAATTTTGTGGCGGCGCTCTCCAAGGCGCTCGGCATCGCGGTGGATAACCGCGCGCGCATGGGCCTCACCAGCGCGGGCGGCGAGCAGGAGATGACGCCCGATGCGCTGTGTCCGGGCGGCCTGGCGGTGATCGAGTTCGGCGGAAACGACTGCGACCTGAATTGGAAGGCGGTCGCCGCGGCCCCGGAGCAGGCGCATGCGGCCAATGTGCCGCTCGACGAGTTCAAAGCGCGCTTGACTGCGCTCACGGATCGGGCGCGCGCCGGCGGCATGCGGCCCGTGCTGGTGACGCCGCCGCCCCTTTGCGCGCAGCGCTACTTCGATTGGGTCACGCGCGGGCTGGATGCCGGGGCGGTGCTGCGCTACCTGGGCGACGTCGACTATATCTACCGCTGGCAGGAGACGTACGCCGACGCCGTGCGCGCGGTGTCCGAAAGGACCGCCAGCCTTCTCTTTGATCTGCGAAGCGCGTTTTTGCAGGCGGGCGACCTCCCCTCCCTGATGTGCGCCGACGGCATTCACCCCAATGCCAAGGGGCACGCGCTGATGATGAACGCCGCCAAGGCGCAGCTGGCCAGGATATAATACGGCAAATGAACCCGCCTGCGAAGCCGTATGGCAACGCCCCATTTCCAAACGGGTTCTTTCTAAAGAAGTAGGGCGCGCATTGCGCGCCCTACCGCAGCTGAGGAACGCCGCGATCTGTGTCACATGTGCTCCCCATCATTCGCCGTCCATGCCTTCTGCCGGGAAGAACTTCAACAGACGGATACCCAGCCCCCCTTCGATGATGAGGCATTCTGCTGCGCTCCCCTCGGTTAGCCTCCTGTAATCCGATCGATTCATCGCGACGGAATATACCCCCTCCTCTGTCTCTAGCTTTGCCCAATGACGAACCCACATTCTAGCGCTTCGATGCGTCAAGCTTAGAATGGTCGCCGGACGCACCTGAACCGCCCGCGCGGTGAGGTAGTTCACCTGTAAGACCGCGGCGGGCGCGTATACCGCCAGGCATAGACAGAGCGCGCTTATCCATCCGAACTTTTTGGACTCCCCCGCATTTACGATAAAAAAGAGTGTGAGCAAAGCGCCTGCGAGCCCCAGCGCCGGGAAAAGCAATCTATCCCAGTTCAATGCCCTGTAATCCACCAGCGCGCGCATTGCCAACGATAGAGAAGGAAGAAACCAGGTGTATGTTACAAGGTTATCGCGCTTCTTTTGGGACATGGCGTGCCACTGCGGCGAGTAAAACGCATAGAGCGCCAGGCTGACGACGGGTATCAGCAGACAAACGGCATTCAACAGCGTGTAAGGCCATGCTGCGATAAACAATAGCGCGCCTGCCGAGCCGCCTAATATCTGAATTGCATAATACGTGCGACGCAGCATAGGGCCCGGCCTTAGACGCCTGCGCCTTTGTTCTTTCCCCAATTTGCCGCCCCCTTCCATACCGACATTATCGCAAATTATTAAGTAAAGCTCAATATGCTCCGAAAATTACCATATCGATCGAAGCGCTATAATGGCGCATAGGAAAGGACAGCCCTGTATCGCGCTGCAAGGCTGTCCTTTTCCTATGCGCCCATATCCTTCCGCCTATGGAACCCATCCCAAATCTGTATTTTACGAAATGCCCGCTGGGGCGTATAATGATATGGAAATTACGCTGTGTTGAAGGGGAAAGAAATACGCATGGATGACAGACGCATTGCCCGGATTTACCTGAGCGAGGACAACAACTGCGCGGAGACGATCCTGCGCGTCGCAGGCGAGGAATACGGCCTGGAGCTCACGGCCGAGGACGTCAAGCTGGTGAGCGCCTTTGGCGGCGGCATGGGCTGCGGCAGCACCTGCGGCGCGCTCGCGGGCGCGATGGCTGTGCTCGGCCGCCTCGCCGTGGAGGGCCGCGCGCACGCGACAGAGGGCTTTAAGGAGCGCTGCGCGGCGCTGTGCCGCCGCTTTGAGCGCGAGCTGGGCAGCCAACGCTGCGACGAGCTCAAGGCCCGTTACTTTGAAGAGGGCGGCGACCGGTGCCTTCAAACCGTACGCCTCGCCGCGCACGTGCTCGAGCGGTTTCTTATGGAAAACGATCTCGTACAAAACAAGGCGGATCCCGAGCTCACCGCCGAGGATATCCGCCGCGTCAAGGGCATAGGCTTTTTGCATAACAAGGGGACCAATCGCTTCAACGGCCGCGTGATCACGCGCAACGGCCGCGTCACGGCGGACGAGATGGCCTGCGTGGCCCGCGCGGCGGAGCGCTTCGGCGACGGGCGCGTGGCGCTCACCACGCGCCTCACGCTCGAGGTGACGGGCATCCCCTACGAACAGATCGAGCCCTTCCGCCAGTACATTGCGCAATCGGGCCTCGTCACGGGCGGCACAGGCTCAAAGGTCCGGCCCGTCGTCAGCTGTAAGGGCACGACGTGCCAGTATGGCCTCATCGACACCTATGCGCTCTCCGAGACGATCCACCGCCGGTTTTACGAGGGCTATCAGGGCGTACAGCTGCCCCATAAGTTCAAGATCGCGGTCGGCGGCTGCCCGAACAACTGCGTCAAGCCTGACCTGAACGACCTGGGCATCGTCGGCGCCAGCACGCCGCTGTTCGACGCGGACCGCTGCCGCGCCTGCGCGAAGTGCGGCCTGGAGAGCGCCTGCCCCGTCGGCGCTACGACGCGCGAAGACGGACGCGTGCGCATCGATCCCGCCAAGTGCAACAGCTGCGGGCGCTGCGTGGGCAAATGCGCCTTTAAGCTCAACGACGGCGCCCGTACGGGCTATCGCGTGATCGTCGGGGGCCGCTGGGGCAAGGCGTTCGCCCAGGGCAGGGCCTTGCGCGCCCTCTTTACGTCGGAAGAGGAGGTGCTCGCGGTCGTGGAGAAGGCGATCTTGCTCTTCCGAAGGGAAGGGCGCACCGGCGAGCGCTTCGCGGACACCGTCGCCCGCATCTCGTTTGAGGAGGCGGAGCGCCTGCTGCTCTCGGACGACCTGCTACGGCAAAAAGACGAAATCCTGGGCCTCGACGTCATCGGCGGCGCGACCTGCTGACAGATCCGACAGCGAGCCCCTCAGCGGGCAAAGGAGGCGGCGATCATGCAAAGACAGCCTGCGAAGATGCTCAAGCTCTTCACCTCGATGCTCACCCTTAGCGCGTTCACGTTCGGCGGCGGATTCGTCATCGTCTCTCTGATGAAGAAGAAATTCGTGGAGGACCTCGGCTGGCTGGGCGAGGACGAGATGCTAGACATCACCGCCATCGCCCAGTCCGCCCCCGGGCCGATCATGGTCAACGCGGCGGTCATTCTCGGCTACCGCGTAGCCGGCCTCGCGGGGGCGCTCACGGCGGCGCTCGCCTCGGCCCTGCCGCCGCTCGTCATCATCTCGGTCATCTCCGTGTTCTATACGCAGTTTCGCGAGAACCGGTATATTGCCATCGCCCTGCAGGTCATGCGCGCCGGGGTCGCGGCCGTGATCTTCGACGTGGTGATCAATTTGACGAAGAACGTGTGCCGCACGCGGCGCGCGCTCTACATCGCGCTCATGCTGTGCGCGTTCGTCGCCACGGTCTTTTTAAACGTCAGCGCGATGAGCATCATCCTGTGTTGCCTGGCGATCGGCCTGTGCGAGGCGCTCATCGTCTACCTGCGCGGCCGGAAGGGAGATGGAACGCATGCTGCTTGACCTTTTTTTCAGCTTCTTCCAGATCGGCCTGTTCAGCGTCGGCGGCGGTTACGCGGCCATCCCGCTCATTCAAAGCCAGATCGTGGATCGCCTGCATCTGCTCTCCCTCGCGGAGTTTACGGACCTCATCACCATCGCGGAGATGACGCCCGGCCCCATCGCCATCAACTCGGCGACGTTCGTGGGTACGCGCTGCGCGGGGCTCTTCGGCGCGGTCGTGTGCACGCTGGGCTGCATGCTGCCCTCGTTTTGCATCTGCCTCGCCCTAGCGTACGTCTATTACAAGTACCGCAGCGTATCCGGCGTGCAGATCGTCCTGGGCGCGCTGCGGCCCGCGGTCGTCGCGCTAATCGCCTCCGCAGGGCTGTCGATCCTGCTGCTGGCGGTCTTCCGCGCCGCCAAGGACCAGATCGCGCTCGCGGATTTTCACGTGATCGAGGCCGCGCTATTCGCCGCGTGCCTGTTCGTCCTGCGCCGGTGGAAGCCCAGCGCCGTGCTGATCATCCTGGGCTCCGGCGTCGTGGGCACGGTGCTCTATCTCGCGACGGGGCTGGCGTGAACCTCGGACGCTCTACAGCACGTTGTAACCGCAAAGGGCGATGGTTTCGTCGTCTACAGGTAGGCGTTCGGTCCCTTTCCTGTGCTTTTGCAGGCCATTATGAATGTTAATTCAGAAGGGTAACTGGCTGCGTACTCGCACCACTTTAGAATTTGGGGTTACATGGAAGTGATGTGCAACCCAAACTTTAAAGTGGTCGATTTCGACCACTTTAGTGCGAACGCAGGTCTTCATACTTTTAAGAAAGGGGGGCATGCGAGATGATGAACTATAAAATTGTTGGAAAGCATATCAAAGAAGCCCGGTTGCGCCTCGGGCTTACACAAGCGGAAGAAGCGTTTCGCGCCGGGATGTCATCGCCGTATTACAGTAAGTACGAAAGAGGCGTCATCAAACCGAATCTCGACCGTCTCGGCGATATATGCACGGCGTTAAACTTGCCCCTTGAGGACGTCTTTCGCGGAGCTCTTGTGACGGAGGGAAAGATTCTCGATAACATTCCAACGTCCGTCGAAGAATTTGAACTATACGTGAAGTCAATCGGAAAAAAGGCCGACGATCGAACAAAACACATCATCATGCGGCTGTGTGACGAATTATCCAACCTGCCCGGTGAAAATAAGTAAACCCTTCTATCAGGCATTGTTCAGATTTGAGCGATGCCCTTTTTCGCCTAGCCGCTTCGCTGCCTTGCCTAGCAAAATGATCCTTCATTTTGCGCGAGGCCTCCGGCATCGTCGGCGGCCTAAGACTATTGAAAAGCACCAGTCACTTAATTGGGGATGCATGAAGGGGAGGACTCCCCTTCATATGGATTCGTATCGACCGGCTCTGCCGGTCGGGCGGGGCGTTTTCCGTAGTCAAATGCGCAGCATTTGCGGAGGAAAACATCTCCCGTGATCTTCGCGCAAAATGATCCTTCATTTTGCTCGAGGCCGTCGACAAAGTCGACGGCCAAAGGCCGCCGGCGATGCCGGCGGCCTCTTTGCCGTTGCCCGCGCTTTTAGCGGCACACGGCCGTCGCTTCGTCATAACTGCCCCTGCAGCCCGCCTTAATCAGGCAAGCCAGGTAACAGTAAAGGCCGAAGACCGTGTACGAAAGCAGCGCATACAGCAGGAACGCCAGGATCAGCCCGATGACAAGATTCGTCAGGGCGAATACCAGCGTGAAGGCGGAAACGAGCCGCAGCAGTAGCGCGGGCCACAGCAGACGCAGGCCCTTGCGGCAGATGCACGCGTTGAACGGATCGTTCTGGCGCAGCAGGCTGACCCCACCGATCGTCAGGAGAAAAAGGCAGAACGCGCCAAAGGCGATGCCGAAGATCGGGGTGAGCAGGCCGGCGGTCAGAAAGTTGAGCAGCGCGAGCACCGTAAAGGCGATGCCCACCAGAATGCTTATGGCGACCGATATCACGTCGTAGTAGCGGCTGTTGCACATGGGAAATCCCTCCTTATCGCATCGTCACGCCCGTATCCACGTAATGCGTGGTCGCGCGCAGGATAAAATGGCGACGGCCGTTGCAGATGCCGGTCGCTCCGTCCACGCGCAAATCCTCCGGCAGGATGAAGCGCATGCGGGGGGTCTTCAGGTCGCAGCAGCTCGCATTGCGGTGCGCGGGCACGGTGACGCATTTAAAGCCGCGGGCGTATTCGTTGCCGGCAGCGTCTACCTCGCTGAGCGCGACGCCGACCGCCGTGCGTTTGCAGGGGCAGACGCACTTGAGCGTCATGGTCACGTCCAGCACGCGGCCGCCCTCTTCCAGGGCCGCCTCGCCCAGGTCGACCGACTTGGCTTCCTCACAGCGCTCGAAATAGACGTGCGTCCCGTCCGTGGGCTGCGGGCATTCCCCCGCCAGCCTTGAGGCCTGCGCGGGCGCCACCTGAAGGGGCATTCCCTCCGACGTGATGTCGATGGTTCGAATTTCAATCGGGTCCATATGCGGTTTCCTCCCCTGAGTCTTGATGCCATACGGGGCAAAACGCCCCGTATGTACCGGGTCCCAGGAAACCGCGCCGCCTTCGCTTATATCGTATGCGCCGGACGGCCGGATGTGCGCGCCGTCTGGGTCTCATCCCGCCGTCCACGCATCGCGCCAAGGCCCGCCGCGGCAAACCCGGCGCCGACCGGTACGCCGGGCCAGCGCAACGCCGCGAATGGCGCCGTCAGCGTGAGCAGTCCGCAGAGCATCTGCGCGAGGCTCAGCGCAGCGCTAAACCCCCAGCCGCGCGCGCCCAGCCGCCTCAGACGCGCCGCCCTCGCGATGCGGCACGCGCCGCTTATGAGCAACCATGCGGCAACGATGAGCGGCAAAGCGCCGGGTGCAAAGGCGCGTGCAAGCAGGGCGGCGGCGCCAAGCAGGGCCGCCCCGGCGCTTTGCAGCCGCGTAAGGCCCGGCTCCGCCATCGCGTCCTTACACAGCGAAAACCCAACGAGACCCAGGATGCCCGAGGTGAGCATCGTTACGCCCAGCAGGGCGGAAAGCGTAAACAGCGACGCCTGCGGCTTCGCCAGACAGAGGCAGCCCGCCGTAATCAGCTCCGCGCCCACCCATAGGGCGAGCATGCGCAGAAAGTTGTGCTTCTCTTTCATCTTAAAAATCCCCCCGAAAAAGCCTTTGCCTTTATCGGAGAGAATGATAGCGCATTCTGATTTACATGAAAACGGATATCGTCTGAAAACCCGCACGTTTGCGTTTCAAATGACGGTTTTGTACGGACGGCGATTCGAGCGGCGGGCGCGCCGTCAGGCGCGGCGGTCGCGCGCTTCCTTGAGCGTGCCGCCGCGATAGGCCGATAGCAGGTCCTCCAGGTCCGCGATGCGCCGCTTCAGCTCCTCGCCCTGGTCGGTGTCGCGCACCATCAGGCGGCGCGGCATCTTTTCAACGACCGTGTGCACGGAGTGGATGTCCTGCTCCTCGGTGATCGCGCGCGCCGTGGATTCAAAGGGCTGATGCGCGACCAGCGCCAGCTCGTGCGAGTTGAAGATCAGGGTATATCCGGCGATGCCGGTCACCGGCTGATAGGCGCGGGAGAGCCCGCCGTCGATGATGAAGAGGCGTCCGTTCGCCTTCACGGGGCTCTCGCCCTTTTTCAGCTGTACGGGCACGTGGCCGTTGATGATATGCCCCGTATCCGGCGAGAGCCCAAAGGCCTCCAAAATGCGCCGGGCCATGCGTTCGTCGTCCAGCAGGCTGTAGTAGAGGTTTTTTTGCTCCTTCCACGTCGCCCGGTCGGCGATGAAGCAACGCTCGAACGTGGCCATGCGGTCCTTGCCGAAGAGCGGCGAGTAGGGCCCGCAGCCCAAATACCACAGAAAGTCCTGCCCGTCCGCGCGGGCGCGGCTGCCCGCGCGCGCGAAATAGCCCTGGCGCGCGAGCCTGTCCGCCCGGTCGATCGCCTCCGGCCCGGTGGGCGCCGCTTCCCCCTCTCGGACCGGCAGCGGGATAGGCGCGAAGTCGCCGTCCGGCGTCAGCGGGATGCAGCCGTGGTAGAGCAGGTTGCCGTTGCAGCGCAGGTACATGCTGCCCGCGCTGTAGAGGAAGCGCACGTGGCGCTGCAGCTTCTCGCTGTGCGCGAACGCGGTCACCAGGCGGTCTAATACCTCGCGCTCCTGGGGGCTCAGGGCGTAAGGGTCGGCCCAATCGACCGTCGGAAACCGGCACGAGCGCAGCGCATAGACGTCGCCGCCGATGGCGATCGTCGCGCCTCGGGGGTCTACGCGGTGCAGCAACCGGCGGTCCTCCATGCCGTATTCGGGGTGGCGGGCGATGAGCTGTCCCTCGAGCTTGAACTGCAGCACGGCCGCCGCCTTGTGCATGCGGGCGATCTGCATTTCGTCCTCCTGCAGCGCTTCCCCGTTCTCCCGCGGGCGGAAGGCCTCGCATGGGTCGTCCCCGTAGACCTCCATGGCCAGGGTCGCCAGCGGGCGCAGCGAGATGCCGTAGCCCACCTCGAGCGTGTCGAGATTGCCGTATTTGACCGACGTGACGACGACCGAGGCGATGCACGCCTCGCTCAGCGCGGCCGCGCCCATCCAGACGATATCGTGATTGCCCCACTGCACGTCGACCTGATGGTAATTCTCCAGCGCGTCCATGATCAGGTCTGCGCGCGGGCCGCGGTCGTATACGTCCCCGATGATGTGCAGGCGGTCGACCGCGAGGTACTGGATCATGCGCGAGAGCGCCACGATCAGGGCGTCCCCCTGCCCCGTCTCGATGATGGCGCGCATGATTTCGTCGTAATAGCCCTGCTTGTCGCGGCCACTGTCGTGCAGCAGCAGCTCTTCGAGCACGTCGCCCAGGTCCGCCGGCATGGCGGTGCGCACGCGCTTCCTGGTGTACTTGCCCGAGAGCAGGCGGCAAACCTCGATGAGTCGGTACAGCGTGATGCGGTACCACTCGTCGCACACGACGCCCTGGCGCTTGAGTAAGGAAAGCTTTTCCTCCGGGTAGTAGACGAGCGTGCAGAGCATGTCACGCTCGTGCGCGGTCAGCATATTTTGGTATAGATCGCGGATCTTGCTTTTGATGACGCCGCTGGCGTTGTGCAGCATGTGCACGAAGGCCGCGTGCTCCCCGTGCAGGTCGGAGAGGAAATGCTCCGTCCCCTTGGGCAGGCTGAGCACGGAGCGCAGGTGAATGATCTGCGCGGACGCCTCCCGGATCGTGGGGTAACGCTGGGATAACAGGCGTAGATACGCTTCGCGATCGCTGTCAGGCATCACAAAATCCTCCTTTTGTAGCCTCCCTTATTTTTTTATCCAAACATGCAACCATTGGGGGGCTTATACCGTCTAATAGATAAGAACTTGTCTTATTGTACCAGCTTTTGCGCCGTCTTTCAAGCGCAGGGGCTAAAGGGTCCGGCGGGGCGTTGCGATCCAATGTCATTCCCTTATCGCGGATCATTCGGCGCACAATAGGGGCGCATTGCGCGCCCGCCCGTAGTTCGCCGAGCCCTAAGCCTCCCCCGAAGGGAAGGCCTTTGGGGAAAGGACGCTCCTCGCTCTCCAAGCCCCTCCCGCCGGGAGCGGTGGCATGGCACAACCGATATGAAGGAAAGGCCAAAACCGCAAAAGTAGACAGAACAAAAATTTGTGGTATAATAACAGGGTTAGGGACATCGGTCCTTATAACCACTTCAATATGCTATACGTGTTATAGACGATAAAAAGAGGAGGCTGGCTCCATGCGCAGATTGGTGGCTTTATTCTTGGCGCTGCTGCTCGTTCCTTCCATTTCGCTGGCGGGCGTCATCACCACATATGAGGATCTGGTCGCCGCGGCTGCCTCCGCGGCGGACGGCGACGTCCTGGTCCTGGAGGGCGAGATTACGGCGGACACCAAAGCGCTCACCAGCGCGCGCCGCGTCGTGCTCAAGCCGGTCGAGGGCGGCGAGGCGGAGATCAAGGGTCTCAAGGTCAGCGACGCGGATCTCGCCTTTTCCGGCATCGTCCTTTCGGGCGGTTTACGCGTCAGCGGTGAATCGTACATCGAGCTGCTGCCCGGCACGCTCGTGCGCGGCGCGTCCGGGCAGGAGGCCGTCCTCTTCGAGGGGACTGGCAGCTTCACCGTAGACAGCGGCGCGACGGTTCAGGGCGGTAAAAGCGCCAACGCGGTCACCGTCAAGGGCAGGGGCGGCGACGTGCACGTCGCCATCCATGGCGATGTGGAGGGCGGCGACGGCGATGAGGATGGCGGAGCGGGCCTGCAGGTGGAAAACCTGGCGGGCGTGAGCAGCGTCGTCGTCAGCGGCGATGTCCGCGGCGGCAGCGGCAGCGGCATCGGCGGCAACGCCGTCAACCTATACAGCCTCTCGGGCGAGACGAGCGCCATCCTCGGCGGCAACACGCGCGGGGGCGACGGGCGCGTCGGCGGCAACGCCGTGCAGATCGTGGGGCTCGGCGGCAGCGCTAACGCGGCGCTCGGCGGCCGGGCGACCGGCGGCGACGGCACCGATTTTGGCGGCGATACGCTCGTGGTGATGAACGTGCAGTCCAGCGCGGCGGTTTCCGTCGCGGGCTCGCTGACGGCCGGCAACATTCCGGAGTCGGGCGAGCGCCCCGGCGTGTCGCTGCGCATCGTGGACGAGCAATCCACCCAGCACGTCACGCTCGAGGACGCGCACCTTCGCGACGGCGAAATCATCCCCGAGGGCGTAGAGACGCCTACGCCGGAGCCCACGGCGACCCCCATGCCTACGCCGGTGCCGGGCATTACGGCCTCCGTGCCGGTGGCGACGCTGCCCCCGCTCGTGACTACGGTCCCGGAGGAGCCCGCCGAGCCCACGCCGGAGCCCACGCAGCAGCCGACCGAGGCTCCGACCGGGCAGCCAACCCAGAGCCCGACCGAGGCCCCATCTCAGGAGCCTACGCAGCAACCGACGCCGCGGCCTACCGACGCGCCGACCCAGGAGCCGCCCGCCACGCCCTCTGAGGCCGTGCCCACCGAGGACCCCGGCGATGCGCAGGACGGCGGCGCGGACGAAAAAACGGTTGACAACGAGGACGCGTAAGGGTATAATAAATCCAATTTCATAAACCCGTGTTTTGAAAGACGATGAAGGGAAACAATCGCGCGCGAACCGCAAAGAGAGCCGCCGGACGGTGTAAGGCGGCGGGAACGCACGCGGATAGCTCATCCCGGAGTTGCCTGTGCGAACCCGTTGGCGAAACAAGAGGCAAAGACCGGCGCGAGGGAGCGTGTCGCGAATACGTGACCGGGCCGCCGGGCCGCCGCCGACATTGCCT
>JAEYAR010000145.1 GCA_023404715.1 Bacillota bacterium
CTGCCGGGCAAACCGTCGCCTCCCCGGCGGCTTCGCCAGCGGACAGCAGGGCGGGCGTCTGCGCCGCCGAGCCCGTCGTCAGGCTGAACCAGGCGCCCGGCGCGGGCACTTGCAGCGCGCGGCCCGCCTCCTCGCGCCATACGCAAGGGCGCAGGCTGTCGGAAAAGCGTTGCACAATGGCGATGTAGGGCGGCATGGGTTTTCCCTCGCCCTGCGTGATGCCGTGCGGGCAGAGCGTCACCTCGCCAAAGGCCTGCGTGAACCGCTCCGGACCGATCTCGCCGATGAGGTCCATGATCTGCCCTTCCAACGCGGAAAGCCGCGCTTCATCCGGGTTTTGGTTCGTCACCGCGCGGTAAGAAATCATCATCTGGCGCTCGAAAAGGCGGATGATATCCGTCGCCGTAAGGCCCAGGCTGGACATCGCGGGCGTGAGATACTTGAGCCCCGCGTTGAGCGCGCCCAGCGTGCGCTGGGCCATGCTTTGATCGGGCATATTCTGCATCGCCCGGCAAAGCGCCGTCACGCCTTCCATCATCGTGGGCGTATCCGTCATGCCGTGCATCAGCCGTCGCCCCCGCTCGCGGGCGTAAGCCGCCGGCTCTCCCTGCGCATAGCCGTAATAAGCGCTTCGGAAAGCCTCGTCCGGCATGTACACCATGTCCACGCCCATGCGCATATACGCGCCCATGCGGGGCACGAAGTCCTCCGCGTTCACGATGTTATAGAGGGGATAGGCCTCCGGCGCGCCCTCAAAGCCGAGGCTCGCCACCGTCGGCGCGGCGAACGTATAGCCGAGCAAATTTTCACACAGCGCACCCTGTTCCTCCATGAGCAGGTGCACGTATGCCTGGGCCGAGGCGCCGCCCTGCGAGTGGCCGCACACGAGGATACGCACCGGGCTATCCTCCCTTGCGGCGAGGTTGACCGCCTCGCTGAGGGTAAGCTTTTCGCGCCCCAGGGCCTTGGCCACGCGGGGATAGGCGATGCGGTCCGCATTTTCTATCAGTTGGCGCGCGACCTGCGAAAAGCCCTCGTGCAGGCCATTTTTGCACGACATCTTGAGGTTGGTGACCCAATCGTAAAATTTACGGCTCGTGCCCATAAAGCTGAGGGCGATCACAAAGCGCCCATCCTGCAGCGGATGCGCCATCGTGAGGACCTTGCCCGTATCCGTCGCCACCAGCTGGCGCACGCCGCGCAGCACGTCGCCGAGCGAAAAGCGCATCGCCCCGCGCGCCTTCTTCATGCGGATACCTCTTTGAATGGCCTGGGCGGGCTGCCACTCGCCGTAGCGCCCGTCGATCGCGTCGAACAGCCGGTTTTCCGCCTGAAAGGTGCAGTCCATCCAGCCTGCATCGAAAAAGCGCTCGACCTCCAAGTCGTACGTGGCGGCGGAGAGCTCCGCGCAAAGCCTCGCGAGCACCGGATCAAAAGGGGGAAGCTTGCG
This sequence comes from Bacillota bacterium, assembly GCA_023404715.1. GTDB lineage: Bacteria > Bacillota > Clostridia > Christensenellales > Aristaeellaceae > Beduinella. The sequence goes on from JAEYAR010000145.1 coordinate 1,451, forward strand.
CCCCCAGGCGTTTTTTTCCGGCGGGGCAAACACCCCGTCCACCGCCGCCAGATCCACGCGCGTCAAGCGCCCGCGGACGATATGCCTGCGCCGGGTCATTGCATCATCCTCTTTCGCGCAGGGCGGTATCCGCCGCCCGTCTGCGCTCTATTATATCATATTCAGACGGCGTTGACAAAGCCAAGTGCATTGACAAAACGCGGCTGATTGAGTAGTATGTGTAGGAACACTGCTACGGGAGGGAACCGTTTGACCTCTTTTGCGCTGCGCCTGACCGCGCTCATTTGCATGGCGCTCGACCAGCTCGGCCTCGTGCTGCTGCCGGATGCCTCATTCCTGCGCGCGGTGGGCCGCCTCGCCCTGCCGCTTTACTGCTTTTTGCTTTCCGAGGGGTATCGGCATACCCGCAGCCTGCGGCGCTACGGGCTACGGCTTGTGCTGCTCGCGCTGCTCAGCGAAATCCCCTTTGACCTCGTGCATTTTAACACGCCCTTCTCCCCCGCGGGGCAAAACGTGGTCTTTACATTATGCCTCTCCTTGCTAGCCCTATGCTGCTTTGATGCGCTGCGGGTGAAAAGGCCTGCGCTGTGTGCTGTCAGCGTGGTGCTCGTATGCATGGCCGCTATGCTGCTGCGTTCGGACTACGCGGCCTACGGCGTGCTGCTCACGCTTTGTTTTTACGCCTTTTCCGATCATCCCCGGCGCCTTGCCGCCGGTTTTGCCGCGCTGCTTGCGCTCTACCTCCTGCAGCTCTATGCCGCGGGTGCGCCCGCAACCTTTTTGCTGCTCTCTCCCTGCGCGCTGCTCGCGCTTTTGCCCATCCTGCTTTACAACGGGCGCCCAGGCCCCCGCGCGCTGCGCCTCGGGTTTTACGCGGCCTATCCCCTGGGCCTCTTCGCCCTTTATCTGATCCGTAACCTGCGTCTGGTTCCGCCCTATTGGTATCTGTAGCGCGCCGCCCCGCTTATTACCAATTTATGACGAAACCTTTACTTTTTCATGAACATTCGCTATAATGCTCTCAACAAACGCGCATGTGCAAGGAGGCACCGGCGCGTGAGGAGGAAAACGGATGAACATGAAACGACGCGCGGGCGCGGCGATCATCGCGCTGTCCCTGCTGCTGGCATCCCCTGCGTCCGCAGCGCGCCTGCTATACACAGGCACGCGCGGGGACGACGTACGCGCTGTGCAATTGCAGCTCATCGATCTGGGCTACGCCCCGGGCACGGCGGACGGCATCTTCGGCAGCCGCACGAAGCAGGCGGTCTCCGCCTTTCAGAAAAATGCCGGGCTCAAGGCCGACGGCGTGGTCGGTCCCCGCACCTACGAGGAGCTGGGGCAATCTCAGCCCGGCGGCGCGCCCGGCGATGAAGGCGGCGCCGGGGCCGAAGCCCCCGTTCCCACGAAGGCGCCCTCGCCGGACGCCGGAAGCTCCGGCGGAGGTTCCGGCTCTGGCGAAACATCCGGCGCCTATCGCAACCTGAAGACCGGCTCGAAGGGCGAGGACGTATCGCGCGTGCAGCGTCAGCTCAAGGCGCTGGGCTACTTTAACGCCTCGGTCACAGGCGGGTACTACAGCATCACCAAGAGCGCCGTGCACGCTTTCCAACGCGACTACGGCTTGTCATCGGACGGGGTAGCCGGGAAGAAGACGCAGGCGCTGCTCAATTCGCTCGTGACCGCGGACGGCGTCCTCATCGGCGGCGGCTCTGCCGGCGGCGGGGACGGCGCAAATCCAGGCGACGACGGCGGCTCAGGTTCCGGCAGCGCGCCGACCCCCGCGCCGACCCCCGCGCCCACCCCGAAGCCCACGCAAAAGCCGTCCGCCAATACGACGCCCTATCCGACGCTGCGCAAGGGATCGACCGGCGACGACGTGCTGATGCTGCAAGCCAAACTCAAAGAGCTGGGCTACTACACCGGCGAGGTGCACGGCACGTATGACAGCGCGACGGTCACGGCCGTAAAGGCATTTCAAAAGAACAACAACACCGGCGTGGATGGCGTAGCGGGCTCCGCGACCCTGCGCATCCTCTACGAGCGCGATCCCGTCCGCGCGGACGAAGCGCCCAAGCCCGTGCCCACCGTAGCGCCCGGCGTGGGCGAGATGCAGGGACCTAATCCCTCCGCCGTCGAATTGGCGCATTGGTACGACGACGTCAAGCAAAACTATCGCAACGGCCAAACGCTCACGGTGTACGACCCCTCAACAGGCCTGGGCTGGAAGCTCAAGATCTACGCTATGGGCCGCCATGCGGACTGCGAGCCGCTGACGGCGGAGGATACGGCGATCATGTACAAGGCCTTCGGCGACCAGAATACCTGGACGCCCAAGCCCGTCTACGTGAACATGCCCGACGGGCGCTGGCTGCTCGCGACGACCCATAACGTCGCCCATCTGACCGGCTCGATCGCGGACAACAACTTTGACGGACACCTGTGCGTGCACTTTTATCGCGACATGGAGGAGTGCCAGCAGAACGATCCAAACTACGGCGTCACCAACCAAAACGCCATCCGCGCCGCCTGGGCGAGGCTGCATCCCTCAGACTGAACGGGCGGATCCTAAAAACAAAAGCGAGCGCCGGGGCATTTTGTGCTCCCGACGCTCGCTTTGCGCTGCTTTTAAACACGCCGCCGCTCATCGCCCGAACTTTGCCAGCAAGCATTCGAGTTGGTCGACCTCTTCCTGCGTGAACACGGACAGCTGACGTTCGCAATAGTCCCGGAATAAGCCCTTGATCTCCTGAGCGCAGGCCATGCCGCGCCCGGTCAGGAACACGCGCAAGCAGCGCCTGCTCTGGGGATCCGTTCGCCGCTCGATGAGGCCGCAATTCTCCATATCGCCGAGCATTTCGCTCATGGTCGACCGCGACGCGCCGTACAGCTCCGCGAGCTCCTGCTGGATCATGCCGGGGTGGTCGATGAGGTAGTGAAGCATCGTGCAGTGTGTGGCGCGCACGTCCAGCCTGGACAGCCTGACGCTTTCCGCGCGATAAAACTGACGGATGATATCCGCAAAGGCGATAAAGCGCTCGGGATCGCGAAGGGTCATGGACACCCTCTCCTTCTCATAACTGTATATCGGCGCATCTTGGCGTCTTGTATAAGCATCGATGTAGTAGACAAGCGATTAAGGCCAGTATATCCGTTTCCCGCGCAATTTGCAAGCGCCATCGTCCCGTCATCCTCGTTTCGCCGTACGCACCATCACGTGCTCGCCGTGGATGTCCAGCTCGCCGTTATAGGCGAACCCAAAGCCTTTATACAGGCGTTCCGCGGCTACATTCCCCTCTACCACGCTCAGGTAGATCGCAGCGCAGCCGTATGCGGCCTCGATATGCGCTAGCAACGGCCCCAGGCACGCCTTCGCCAGCCCGCGCCCCTGCATCGGCGCATGGATGAGGAACCGGTCGAGCCAAACCCGCCCTTCGCTCTCCCACAACCCGAACATCGCGAAGCCGACGGCCTGCCCGTCCGCCAGGAGAAGCACAGGCCGCCAGCAGGGATACGCCCGCGCCTCCCGCAAGCAATCGCCTACGGGTTCCACGGTTCCTTCCTGTCCGGGCGCTACGTGCATGCGCAGCGCGGTTCGCTCGTTTTGTGCCGTCACCGGTTCGATTTGGATCTCCATGTTTTCGCCCCTCTGTATTAAACTTAAGCGTAAGGATTCGGGCCTTCGCTCGCATTTTCCTGCCGTTATCGCGCGCGGTGGTATGAAAGAACGCCGCCCCCCGGAATTATGAACTTTCTGTGAACGCCTTGACGGCGCCTGACTACTATGATAGTATATCCCCGTAAGCTTACTATTCAAGTAGTCAGAGAGGTGCTTTATGAAAATCAAAATGCTCCCCCTTCTGCTGTGCGTGTGCATGCTGCTCTCAACCGCAGCGTTGGCCGCGCCCGGCGATGCTCAGCTCTTCGCCGAAACCGCGGACGGCCAGGCGATCACAGCCTGGCAGGGCGGCGCGCTCGTGCTCACACCCAAGGGTCTCGTAAAGGTCAGCCCGCAGGGGGAAACGACCCAGCTCTTCCCCGCCCCGCAAGAGCTGGGCGGCGGCTATGAGGCGCTCCTCTACGGCGACGGGCAGACGCTTTACGCGCTGAGCACTTCGACCGGCGCGCTGTACACCTGGGATCTCGAGACAGGCGCGCTTTCACCGCTGTGCCAGCTGGATTGGGACGGCCTGGGCCTGGTGATGGACGGATACACATTTCCGGCGGAGGTCGGCTCGCTTTACGTCGGGGACGGCATCGCCACGGTGCTGCTCGTGAGCGACGATTACCTGACCGCCTCGCTCCAACGCTTTGACCTGGGCAGCGGCGCGCGCACCGCCACAGGGGTGGAAAAGCTGGTCAGCGTCGCGCCCTATCGGGAAGGCAAGCTCCTCGCCTCCGCCTACGACGAGGCCGCCCCCGCCGGGGCGAAAAACCGCCTATTGATCGTCGACCCGGCCTCCGGCAGCGCGGAGGATGCAGGCCCCCTCCCGGACGACGCCGTCGGATTGTGCTGGGACGATGCCTCCGAATACTTCTACTGCCTGACCGGCAGCGAGCTGCACCGCGGCCGCATCGGCGAGGCGACCCAGTGCGTGGGCTACATCCCCTCTAACGCACGCTACGCCGGCCTCACGTCGGCGGATCGCCAGCCCAAGACCGTGCTGATGGAAGGCGGCCTGGTCGGCTCGCTCGATTACGGCGTGCTGACGATCCGCAACGCGGACCCGCAGTACAAGCCTGACCGTACTCTGCGCATCAGCGGCGGCAGCGCGGACGACGCCTATCGCGCGTTCGCCCGGGAACACCCCGAGATCCCCGTGCTCTTTGAGCCCGCGCGCCTGAACAGCGCCGAAGACGTGATGCGCGCTATGGTCGGCGGCGACGGCGCGGATATTTACGTGCTGTCCGTATCGAGCTCGCTGTTCGATCCGTTGATACAAAAAGGGTACCTTCAGGATCTTACCGACAACGAGGCCGTCCGCGACCTCGTGAGCCGGATATACCCCGCCCTCGCCGAAGGAGTCATGCAGGACGGCAAGATCTTCGCCGTGCCCTCTTCGATGTACGCGAGCTGCATAGGCTACAGCCCCTACGTGCTCGAGCAGCTGGGCCTCACCCCGGACGACCTGCCCAAGACGTTTCCGGAATTTCTCGATTTCGTCGGCCGCTGGGACGACGAGTTCGCCGAAGAGTATCCGTCCTTCTCACTGTTTACGGATATGCTGGATATGGAGGAGGCGAAGCTCACGTTCTTCGACCGCGCGCTCTCGCTCTACGAGGCCACGCTGCGCAGCCGTGGGGAACAGATTACATTTGACACGCCGCTCTTTCGCGAGCTGCTCTCCGCGCTGGAGCGCGCGAACCTGCCGGAGCTCTCCGAGTCCATCTTCTCGGATACGCAAGGCGTATCGCGTAGCTATACGGTCTTCGACAGCGACGCCAAGCCGACCGCGCTTTTCAACTTCTTCTACTCCGCCTACATCGGCGATTACAACCTCGACGAGGGGTATGAGCCGCTGCTGCTGCCGCTCGCGGAGGACACGCCCGCGCTGCTGAACGCGTATATGGACGTATACGTCGTGAACGCCTCGAGCGAAAACGCCGACCTCGCTCTCGCTTACCTTGAAACGGTGACGAAAAACCTGGGCGACGGGCTTACCCGCTCGCTGATCCCGGACGAGAACGAACCGGTGGAGAGCCCGAACATGGTGGAGAACCTCCGCGAAGGCGAGGACGCGTTGAACGATGCGCTAGAGCGCGGGGATGAGGAAAGCGCCGCGGTCCTTCGCGAGCAGCTCGCCTCGCTCGAAAGCTACCGCTACGCCATCTCGCCCGATGTGATCGATATGTACCGCGGCATCGCCGACCGGCTCACGCTAAGCCGGGCCAGCGCCGTCACAAGCGACTACGCGGTAGATTTGCTCAAGCGTTATCTGACAGGGCAGCTGGACATGGACGGCTTTATTCGTCAGCTGGAGCAAAAGCTGCGCATGTCGCAGATGGAGCAGATCGGGTAAACGCATACAAAAACCCGCCGGTGAACCGGCGGGTTTTTTCTATACCCATATCACGCATGCGACAGCTCCGGGAAGCGCACGCCCTCGGGCATCTGAAACCCGCGCACGAAGAGCGTCGTATCCTCCTCGCGCAGCCTCTGCGTCTCCATGTCCACCGCGTCCTCCGGCGTGAAGCCCAGACGCACGCGCTCGCCGTCTCGCCGGGCCAGGCAGGCGGCGGCCTCGCGCACGCCGAGCCCGTCCCCGAACAGGTGGACGAGCACGGCGGCGGTCTCTTCGTAGCGTGCGAGGGCGATTTGCCCCGCGCCGACCTCGTAGACGTCCCCTTGCATAAAGCCCGCCGCATAAAACATGCCCAGCGCCGCGGGCCGCACGAGCGAAAGGCGCGCCTGTTGTCCAAACGTCTTCATCGCATAGGCTACGCGCTGGACCTGCGCCGGGTCGTCCATCGAGAGCTTGCGCGCCCCGCCGCGCCGCTTGGGCACGGTAAAGCAATGCTGCCACTCCCTTGCCCGTTTAAAGCCGAACCTGGGGTAAAAATCCAGCACGCTATCGTTAGCAAACAGGAAGATCCCGTCGCACGCGCCCTCGTAGCGGCTAAGCACCCGGACCATCAGGTCGCGGGCCAACCCCTGCCCTCGCGCCTCTGGCGCGGTCATCACCGTGCCGAGCTGAACGAGGCGAAGCGCCCGCCCGTCCAGCTCAAACGCCTGCTCGTTGGCCGAAACGTTGCACAGCGCCGTATCCCCTTCAAAATACGTGAAGGGGATGTAGGAGCCGTCCGAAAAGCCGCCCCTATGCCACGCCTCAAAGTCAAACCCGTAGACCGTCCGCGTCAGCCGGTTCAGCCCTGCGCGAAGGCGTTCATCCTCGAAATATCCAGTTTCAAGCTGCATCTACTCACTTCCTATCGCAGGGCGTCCTGCCCTTCTTGTGCGCCGCATGAAAGGCGCGGCAGGCTTCGCAGTCGCCAAAGCGCTCGCAGGCGATGCGCTTGCAGGGGCACGCGAGGCGCACGCCGCGCGCCACGGCCGACTCGCCGATCACGGGGATGCCGCTATCGAGCAGCAGGCCCGCGGTTACGCCGTTCCCCTCCTTTAGCGTGCCCGTAAACGTACCGTCGTAGATGCGCCCCTTGCCGCACGATGGGCTGCGCTCCTTGAGCACCGCCAAATCGCACCCGAGCTGACGGGCGAGCGACAACGCGGCCTGCGCGCCGGCCTGATAGGCCTGGGTCACGTCCGCGCCGTCCTTCGTGATCACGGCGCCGCCACGCCGCTCCGCCGGCTGCCGCGGCGTGGAGAGGCCGCCCAGCTGCTCCGGGCAGGCGGGGATGAGCGTATGCTCCCTTCCCAGCGCGATCACCGCTTCGTTCGGGCAGGCCTTGCCGTCATAGCGGCAGGGTATGCCCAGCAGGCACATGCTGACGAGGATCTTCAAGACATTTTCCCTCCGTTTGGTATGAATTGTGCATGGCCTATCTCCGCGCCACGCCGCTCCCCCGCGCCGCCTCGGCCACCGCCTTGGCCACCGCCTTGCCCACGCGCGGGTCGAACGCCTTGGGCAGGATGTACTCCGCCGTGCGCTCCGCATCCGAGACGAGCGCCGCGATGGCGTGCGACGCGGCCATCTTCATCCCGTCGTCGATATCCCGCGCGCGCACGTCCAATGCGCCGCGGAAGATGCCCGGGAAGGCCAGCACGTTGTTGATCTGGTTCGGGTAGTCGCTGCGGCCCGTTCCGACGACGGCCGCGCCCGCGCGCTTTGCCTCGTCCGGGAAGATCTCCGGCACGGGGTTGGCCATCGGAAAGACGATCGCGCCCGCGTTCATCGAGGCGACCATCTGTGCGCTGACCACGCCCGGCGCGCTGACGCCGATCAACACGTCCGCGCCCTTCATCGCGTCCGCGAGCGTGCCCATGAGGCGGCCCCGGTTGGTGACGCGACTCATCTGCGCCTGCGCGGGGTTCAGACCTTCCATGCCCTCGCAGATCGCGCCGCAGCGGTCCACCATCGTCAGGTCCGTCACGCCCAGCTTTAGGAGGTGTTTACCGATCGCGATGCCGGCCGAGCCCGCGCCGTTGATCACCACGCGCACGGCGCCGATCTCCTTTTTCACGACCTTGAGCGCGTTTAAAAGCGCCGCCGCGACGACGACGGCCGTTCCGTGCTGGTCGTCGTGGAAGACCGGGATGTCGCAGATCTCCTTGAGCCTGCGCTCGATCTCAAAGCAGCGAGGGGCCGCGATATCTTCCAGGTTGATGCCGCCAAAGCTGCCGGAAATCAGGTAAACCGTGCGCACGATTTCCTCTACGTCCTTCGAGCGCACGCAGATGGGGAACGCGTCCACCCCCGCGAACGCCTTAAAGAGCGCGCACTTCCCTTCCATCACGGGCATGCCGGCCTCCGGGCCGATATCGCCCAGGCCGAGCACCGCCGTGCCGTCGGTCACGACGGCGACGAGGTTATGCCGCCCTGTGAGCTCGAACGACTTATCGTAGTCGTCCCGGATCGCCAGGCACGGCTCCGCCACGCCGGGGGTATAGGCGAGGGACAGGTCCTCGCTGTTCTTCACCGGGCAGCGGGGCGTGATCTCCAGCTTGCCCGCCCACTCATAGTGCTTTTCAAGCGCGCGCGCTTTGATATCCATGATGCGCATCTCCTTTAAGTCAAAGAATAAGGGCTCGTCTTCAAACAGTATACCGCATCCAGTGGGGTATGCGCAAGGGCGGCGCGCCGCCCTTGTATCTATCCCTCGACTGACCGCCCTTCACATCTTTTTTAGAAACATTGACATTCCGCGTGCATATTGCTATAATTGTCTAAACAAAATATCCCATGAGGGAGTAGTTCCGCGCCTGCACCGGCGCGTGGCAGGTCATCAGCGCGCCCGCGGGCATTCCCCACGGGCTGGCCTGCCTCAAGAACGAGACTCATGCCGGCTTGCGCCGCGCAGGGGTCTTTTGTTTTTATATGAAACGCCATTGGAAAGGGGCAAGACCATGCGATTCGTCAATCAGGAAACCGAGGAAGTGTTATCCGCGCTTTCCGCCACGCCGGAGGGCCTAACGCCGGACGAGGCGGCGCGCCGCCTCAAGGAAAACGGGCCCAACAAGCTTGCGGAGCAGCGCCCGCCCTCTATGCTCGTGCGTTTCCTCTCACAGCTCAAGGACCCCATGACGATCATCCTCATCGCCGCCGCGGCCGTTTCCGGCTTTACGGCCGCCTACGCGCACGAGTCGTTCGCCGACGTGATCATCATCCTGGCCGTCGTCGTCATCAACGCGCTGCTCGGCGTGTTTCAGGAGAGCAAGGCCGAGCAGGCCATCGCCGCCCTGCAGGAGATGGCCGCGGCCCAGAGCAAGGTACGCCGCGGCGGCGAGGTGCTCACGGCGCCCTCGAGCGAGCTCGTACCCGGCGATATCGTGCTGCTCGAGGCGGGCGACGCGGTGCCCGCCGATGCGCGCGTGCTCGAGAGCGCGAGCCTCAAGGTCGAGGAGGCCGCGCTGACGGGCGAATCCGTGCCCGTCGAAAAGCTGCATACCGCGCTTGAGGCCAAGGACGGCAAGGACATCCCGCTCGGCGACCGGCGGAACATGGTCTACATGGGCTCCACCGTCGTCTACGGGCGCGGCGTGGCGGTCGTGACGGATACCGGCATGCACAGCGAGATGGGCAAGATCGCCGACGCCCTACAAAACGCCAAGGAGGAGCGCACGCCGCTGCAGCTCAAGCTCGCGCAGCTCAGCCGCATCCTCTCCTTCGCTGTGCTGGGCATCTGTGCGTTCATCTTCGCGCTGAATGTATGGCGCGCCTGGCCGAACGTCGACCCCGCGACGCTCATCGATACCTTCATGGTGGCGGTCAGCCTCGCCGTCGCCGCCATCCCCGAGGGGCTCGCCACCGTCGTCACCATCGTGCTTTCCATCGGGGTGACGAACATGTCCAGGCGTAGCGCCATCATCCGCCGCCTCACCGCCGTGGAGACGCTCGGGTGCGCGCAGATCATCTGCTCGGACAAGACCGGCACGCTCACCCAAAACCGCATGACGGTCGTAGACCATGCCGGCGAGGACGAGGACGCGACCGCCCGGGCCATGGCGCTGTGCTCCGACGCGCGCCTGAGCGCCGAGGGCGAGGCGCAGGGCGAGCCGACGGAGGCCGCGCTCGTCGCCTGGGCTGCCAAGCGCAATCTCAAAAAGCCCGACCTGGAAAGCGCGCAGCCGCGCGTAACGGAAGCGCCGTTCGATTCCGTTCGCAAGATGATGTCGACCGTGCACGAGTCAGATGGCAAGTATATCCAATACACGAAGGGCGCGCCGGACGAGGTGCTCGCCCGCTGCACGCACGCCTTGCAGGGGGGCCAGGCCGTGCCGATGACGGACGCACTGCGCGACCAAATCATGCAGGATAACAAGCGGATGGCCGACCGCGCCCTGCGTGTGCTCGCCGCCGCCGAGCGGCGCTACGATCAGCGACCGCGGGACGCGCGCCCCGAGACGCTCGAGCAGGAGCTCACGTTCCTCGGCCTCGCGGGCATGATCGACCCGGTACGCCCCGAGGTCGTGCAGGCGGTGGAGCGCTGCCGGGCCGCGGGCATCCGCCCGATCATGATCACAGGCGACCACAAAGATACGGCGGTCGCCATCGCCAAGGAGCTGGGCATCCTGGAATCCGCTGAGCAGGCGATCACCGGGACGCAGCTGAGCGAGATCTCCGACGACCGCTTCGCCCAGGAGGTAACGCAATACAGCGTCTACGCGCGCGTGCAGCCCGAGCACAAGGTGCGCATCGTGAACGCTTGGCGCGCGCTGGGCCGCGTGACCGCCATGACGGGCGCCGGCGTCAACGACGCCCCCTCCATCAAGGCGGCGGATATCGGCGTAGGCATGGGCATCACCGGCACGGACGTCACCAAGAACGTCGCCGACATGGTGCTCGCGGACGACAACTTCGCCACGATCGTCGCCGCCGTGGAAGAAGGGCGGCGCATCTACGACAACATTCGCAAGTCCATCCAGTTCCTGCTCTCCTCTAACCTGAGCGAGGTCGTGGGCATCTTCGCCGCCACGCTCATGGGCTTTACGCTCTTAAAGCCCGTGCACCTGCTTTGGATCAACCTGATTACCGATACCTTCCCCGCGCTGGCGCTGGGCATGGAGCGCGCAGAGCCAGACATCATGGATCGGCCCCCGCGCGACCCCAAGGAAAGCGTGCTCGCGGGCGGCGTGGGCGTGGGCGTCCTCTACCAGGGCGTGTTGGTCGCGTTCATCACGCTGGCCGCGTACTTCATCGGCCACTTCATGGAATCCGGCGAGTGGGCCTTCGTCAACAGCCCGGACGGCATGACCATGGCCTTCCTCACGATGTCCATGGCCGAGATCTTTCACTCCTTCAACATGCGCTCGCAGCATCAATCTGTCTTCACGCTCAAGGGGCACAACCTCGTGCTCTGGGGCGCGATGGCGCTCTCGCTCGTCCTCACCACCGCCGTGATCTACGTGCCGTTCCTCTCGAACGCCTTCGGCTTTGAGCACATCTCGCTCGCCGAGTACGGCGTGGCGCTGGGGCTGGCGTTCCTCGTAATCCCCGTGGTCGAAATCGTAAAGTTCTTTCAGCGCCGGCGCGCAGCCAAGTAAACGCACACCGCTATCTCGTGCTTAAACGATCAAAAGCCAGAGCCCGCTTACGCTTGCGGGCCCTGGCTTTTGCGTCCCTTGCAATCCTTTTTAGTTCATATCCGTTGTGTTGCGTTCATGCTGATCTCTCGCCATGGTCTCCCGAATAGCACGAAGCAGGAAGCCATTTAATGTCTCTTTGCGTGCCATTATATGCTCGCGCACGGCACTGGCCTCTTCCTTGCGTATCTTGCAGACCATCCTATCATAAGTCTTTGCATCATACCGATCTCTAGCGCGCTTCTGTGCATCCGTTGGCATGACATTCCTCGCTTTCCATATACGTTTAGTATAACATAATTAAAAACCCGAATCAACTTTTTCGGAGGAGGTGTTTGCCATGCACAAAACGATTCAAAAGACAGTCGATGACTTTTTACCCGAGCGCGAATGCATCATATATCAGCGGTTAAACGTCAAAAGAGCCAGACGCTTCATGCGGGAGCGCCAATCTGCCACAGCCTGTCACGTATGCTTTTCCAGGTATACCGGCTCCTCAAGGAAGGTTTTCCAGCGTAGCAGTGCGAATTATGGTTGTAAACGATCACAGGAGGCGCACGCCATGGAAAACATCATAACCTTTCAGCATAACCCCGCGCTCAACGACCTGTTGGATCTGAAGACGAATATCGTCTTCGCAGCGCCCGACGGCGAGGAGCTGGCCCTGCAGCTTATCAAGCCCCAATGGAAGAGCGGCGGCGCGGGATTTCCCCTGGTCCTCTTTATCCAAGGCAGCGGCTGGACAAAGCCCAATCAGTTCTTTGAACTGCCGCAGCTGAGCCTGCTGGCGCGTAGAGGCTTCGTCGTGGCCAGCGTAACCCACCGCTCGTGCTTCACCGCGCCCGCGCCGGCCTTTTTGCTGGACGTCAAGGCGGCGCTGCGCTTTTTGCGCGCACATGCGGCGCAGTACGATATCGACAAAACGCGCGTGTGCGCCTGGGGCACCTCCTCCGGGGGCAATACGGCGCTGCTGCTCGGCATGACCGGCGACGACCCGGCCTTTGAGACGCAGGATTGGCCGGGCCAATCCTCCCGCGTTCAGGCGGTCGTCGACTGCTTCGGCCCGACGGATTTGGAGAAGATGGTGTGTGAGCAGCTGGCCGATGCCTCCCCGGAGGACAAGAAGCTGTTATATGCTATGGCCGGCGGGGAGACGGTAGGGGACGCGCTGGAGCGCCTGCGCCGCGTCAGCCCGATCACCTACGCGCAGCCGGGCAGGGATTTTCCACCCTTTCTCATCCTACACGGGGACGCCGACCCGGTGGTGCTCTACGCGCACAGCGTGGCGTTTTACCGCCGCCTATGCGACCTTAGCTATGACGCGCAGCTCGTGCGGGTGCAAGGCGCCCCGCACGAGGGTTCCTTCTGGAGCATGCCGCTGCTCGAGCACATCTTTGCCTTTATCGAAAGGCAAATCGGGCGAGATCTGCCCAGATAACGCAAAAAGCCGCGAGGACGGGAGAAGCCCGCCTCGCAGTCTTTATCGTCATGCAAATGTAATGCTCGCTTGCCGTTACAGTAGCGTCTCCCCCGTCTCAAACAGCTCCTCGGGCACGCCCTTGGAGTACTTCTTCACCTTTTGCAATATCTTTTCCGCGCGCTCCCCGCGCACGGGCACGGGCTGAAAGTCCTGTTCGTCGCCCGTCGCGTCCGATATCCGGCAGGGGATCAGCTTGATGGACGTGATACGCGCGCCCGTCTGCGTCTTTTCCGCGGTGATCTGGGCGATCATCGTATCCCAATCGGGCGGGTTGATGTTGCCGCCAAAGCTGAAATTGCCCAAGCTATAGAAAATCGGCTTCCCATCATATAGCTCGATGCCCTGCAAAATATGCGGGTGATGCCCGACGATGACGTCGGCCCCGCCCTGGATCACCTTGCGCGCGATCCGTTTTTGCTCGATGTTCTGCTCCTTTTCATACTCGATCCCCCAGTGCAGGGAGACGATCACCAGGTCGCATCCAGCAGCGCGCGCTTCCTTGATCTCCCGCAGCAGCCCGGTCAGCGTATCCTGCTTGGGTGCCGCGCGCGAAAGCAGCGCGACCTTCAGATCCCCTACGTCCACATAGGCAGGCCGCTTTGTGCCGCTGTAGATCACGCCTACCTCGTCCAGCGCCTCCAGCGTGTCCTCGTAGCCCGCTACGCCGTAATCGTGCGAGTGGTTATTGGCGGTGCTCACCGCCTCGATGTTGCCCAGCGGCAAAATCTGCGCGTACTCCGGCGGCGCGGAGAACACGCAGTTCTTATCCGCCCCGCGCCGCCCCTGCGTAAACGCGTTCTCCAGGTTCACGAGCGTCAGGTCGTCTTGCGTGAAGAGGTCGCGCACGGCGAGGAAGGGCCAGTCGAACCCCTCGCGCGCGATGCGTCGCACGAAATGCTCCTCCCGCTTTTCAAGCCCGCGGTTCGTGCCGAGGGTACAGTCCCCCGCAAAGGAGATGCGCACCTCCGCCTGCAGCAAGCAGGGGATCAGCAGGAGCAGCAGGGCCCACAGCAGGGCTGTATGTTTGCGCACGGCGTTCCCCTCCTTCGTCACCCTTCCGATGGCAGTACTGGCATATCTTACTCATAAGATGCGCGAAGGAGACAAAAGGTTTCACCCTTCCGCCATTTATATTCTTTTATATCGATGGACAGTCGCAGCGCGCTTTGCTATAATGGGCCCAATTCCGCCAGAGGCGATGCGGCTGAGGAGGCTCTTATGCGCAGGGATATGTGGATGACGGCGCTCAAAGGCGTGTGTATCGGGGGATCGATGACCGTTCCGGGCGTCAGCGGCGGCTCGATGGCGATGATCCTGGGGATTTACGACCGGCTGATCTCGTCGGTCAGCTCGCTGACAAAGGACCTCAGAGGAAACCTGACTTTCCTTGTGTTCTTTTTGCTCGGCAGCGTGGCGGGCATGGTGCTCTTCGCCAATCCCTTGCTCGCGCTCATCGAGCGCTACCCCAAGCCCATGCTTTTCTTCTTTCTCGGCGCGGTGGCCGGCGGCGTGCCGATGATCCTGCGCAAGGCCCAGGTACGCCGCCTCTGTGCGCAGGCGGTGATCTATCCACTATCCGGCGCCGCGTGCGTGCTCGCCCTCTCCCTGCTGCCCGCCGGGCTCGTGGGCGCGCAATCAGGGTTCGCAGGTTTTTGCGTGGAGGTCGCGGCGGGCGTGGTCGCCGCCGTCGCGTTGGTGTTGCCGGGCATCAGCGTATCGTACATGCTGCTCATGATGGGCCTGTACGACCGGGTGCTCGCCAGCCTCGCCTCGCTGAACCTGCTATCGCTGCTGCCGCTCGCCCTCGGCCTCTTGATCGGCATCCTGCTGACGACGCGCGCGCTAGAGCGCGCGATGCAACGCCATCCGCGCCCGACCTATCTGATCATCCTCGGCTTTGTCCTCGGCTCCGTGGCCGAGGTCTTCCCCGGGCTGCCCGACGGCGGCCTGCAATGGCTCCTTTGTCTGCTGATGGCGGCGGGCGGCTACAGCGCCATCGACCTGATCGCCCGCGGTGAAAAGCGCCGGGCAATGAACGCCGCCGCCTGAGAGAATATCCGTCTGTCCATATGACGGACCGCTGCGCTTGGCGATCGCTTTGGCCAAACGCAGCGGTCCTCTTTCTTATGCCGGTAGTGAAGCCTCTGAAATGTTCCTCTCAATTGCGTCAGCAACTCGACTCTACACGAATGCATAGTTCCACTTGTCATAGTCCATTGCTCAGAGATAAAATCATCTTTTTTTCTTACTTCTAATGGTCGATACCTCCACCTAGATGTGACCATCTGCTAATATTGCTTTTCCAATCTTGCTGCCACTCATTCTCATTTACTATCGCATCAAACACAGGCTCAAGGAATTTCTGTATTTTCACAATGACTTCCGAAAACTCAAGCGTATCATCTTTTATGACCTTCAAAAAGAATTTCCAGCGCTTCTGCATATCCACATCCTCGGCAAGTGCGAGAATACGCTTAAAACTGTCCTTTTCGTAGGGTGTCCCTCGCCGTTCTAATGTTCTGGATATTGCCGTCTGCAATCTTGCTCCGTCAAAGTTAAAAGTCCTTGCCAGATAGTAAATATCGTAAAAATCCTTCATCCTGCCAGTCAGCTCAAAGCGTTGCAGAATGGCGTCAAACTTTTCTGCAATGGTGCTTTCAAGAGAATAGGTCATAATGACAGGAGCTTCAAAGTCTGGGAGCTGTGTGTTAATTGTCCGTTCTTCTGCCTTTGGTACAATAATATCACCTACGCCCATATCCACATTGAACGGAACACGGACATTCTTTATCTGACCGATAATCTGGGCGCTAATGCCTTGATATTTCCTCTGCGGAGAAATTTCCTCAAAGCCCTGCGCAGTCATATGGATATAGTCGTTGCCCGTAGGTGTATTTATGATTTTGCTTATCAAGTCCTTGACATCATCTATGGAGTTAGAAAATCCACGTTCGTAAGCGTGTAAATGAACAAACCACCTTAAGCACAAGAAAATCATCACAGCCAGACTTTGATAGTTTTCGGAGGAATTCCTCCTGCACAAAAAGCTGTAAGCATTGCTGATAACTGATGCCAGCCGCCTTTGCCTTATTTCTGAGCCTTGCCAAAACGGAAGCCGCCATATCAGCCATTACAGCCACACTCCAATCAAATCCTTGACCCGCTGCTGCACTCTGAGTATCCTTGCGTACTGCATCAGGTTTGGGATATTCTTTTTTGAATCCTTCACATAGCCTTGAATCGCCTTATTGTATATTTCTTTATCTACCTTATTCATATTCCGCAGCACATCACAAATGGTACGGTCACGGTCATAAATACGAACCTCGGTAAAGTCAATCTCTCCTTTGGTTTCGCCAACGGGGAGCAGCTTCGGCTCAACTCGGTATGCCTTGATGAACGGATAATCTATTTTTGTACGCTGCCTTGAAACATTCTTATCAATCGCCATGTTCCACTCGGCAGGATTTCTGTCGCTGTATCGATAATAAAAAAGCGCAGTTTCCATACAAAGAACTGCATCGGGGAAGAGGCGGTTGATAATAACAACCTCGCTGCCATCAAAGCTGTCAACCCAATGGTAATATCCTCGTTTGACCTTTTCAATCATGCCCTCTTCCATAAGACGCTGAATATCTGCGTAATATAGCTTTGCCGCCTTTAGCTCGGCGGTGGTCATTACATAATCGTGTTGCGAAAATATTTCCTGCAGCGCTTTTATATCTTTTGCTTCAGACATTGTCTCACCTCTACCAAACCACACCTTCAATTCCAAACAGTGGTGTGTTTTAATATAATACCCGCTTTTTATGAGAAAGTCAACGGTATTAAAGCAGTCAATTTTGAAAGCATTAATGGTGCGGTTTAGTATATAAAAAGTGACCCGCTTGTCCCAATCGGGGGCAAGCGGGCATGACGTCGTCAGCACTCCTTATGGTCAAAAAGGGCGGCGGATAAGAAGTAGGAGCCGCCAAACGCGGCGCTCGTCAACACAGCAAAGAGGATGAGCAGCGCATAGAAGCGCCGGTCGCTCATTTGGTCCGGCACGCTGAGCGCGTTGGCTGCCAGGCTGTACGCGGCGATGATCCCCACGGCGGCGATAAGGGCGATGAGCAGCGCCGCCTCGTTCCGCTCCGCGCCCAGCAGGTAATGCAGCGGGTAGAAAAGCGCGCCCATCAGCAAAGCGCCGAACAGGCCGAACACCGTCATCGACCAAAAATCGCGCATGCCCGGATAAAAGTAGAGGTTCCCGTGGATCAGCACCGTCAAGCCCACGAACGCGAGCGCCAACGCCGTGCCCAGCAGGCAAAGCGCCAGAAAGCCCGCGTATTGGCTTTGAACGATGCATCTGCGCCGGACGGGCAGCGTCAACAGGAAGCGATCCCACCGGCCGTTCCTGCGCAGCGGCGCTGCGGCGGCGACGGCAAACGTTGCGGCGGAAAAAAGCAGCATGCCCCCAAGCAGGGCCCCGTTCCCCGTGACGCACAGGCCGGCGCCCAGCACGAGCAGCAGCGCCAGGAGGACCTTTGCGTTCCCGACGCTCGCATAAAAGACATTTTTCAACAACCCTTTCATCGTTCCCGTTCCCCCTTCGTGAGCAGCAGCAAGATCTCGTCGATGGCCGCGCTTTCCGCCAAAACGCCCGGGTATCTGCGCGCTGCCGTTTCCCGGTCTGCGACGAGCACGTCCGTCTGATAGTCCCGCCTGCGATAGGCCAGGATGTCGCCCGCATCCAACGCGGCGAACTGATCCGCCGTGCAACGCAGCACGCCGTAGCGGTAGATCAGGTCATCCTTGCGCGCTGTCAGGAGAATCCGGCCCGCGTGGATAAACGCGATGTAGTCCGCCACCCGCTCCAGATCGCTCGTAATGTGGGAGGACATCAGGATGGCGTGCGCCTCGTCTTGTACGAAATCCAGGAATGTATCCAGCATCTCGTCGCGCACGATGGGATCTAGGCCGCTGGTCGCCTCGTCCAGGATGAGCAGCTCCGGATGATGCGCCAGCGCCGCGGCGATGAAAAGCTTCATCGCCATGCCTTTAGAGAGGGCGCCGACCCGCTGGCGCGGCGGCAGCCCAAACGCCCTGAGATGCGCGCCGTACAGCGCCGCATCAAAGCGCGCATAGGTTCCCTGCAAAATGCCGCCCAGCTTCTCCGGCGTAAGATATGCGGGGAATACGTCCCCGTCGCATACGACGCCGATGCGCTCGCGCAGCGCGGTATCGGCGTCCGTCATCTCCTGGCCGAACAGGCGGATCACGCCGCCGTCCTTTTGCAGCGTGTTCAGGATACAGCCGATCGTCGTGGTCTTGCCCGCGCCATTTGCGCCCACAAAGCCCATAATCGACCCATAGGGCAGCGAGAAGGAGACGCGGTCGAGCAAAAAGCCGTCTTTGTACTGCTTGCTCACGTTTTCCAGTTCGAGAATGTGGTTCATCTTATACGCTCCTGTCATGTATTGGGTTCTTCGTAAAACATCCGGAGCAGTTCAGCCAGCTTCTCGATCGGTATCCCGCTGGCGCGGCCGATCTCCGCCGCCTGCTGCAGGTGCTCCTCCGCCCTGCGCTGCTGCTCCTCCAGGTAAAAATCAGCATTGTAGCAAGAGACGAAGCTGCCGCGTCCGACCGTCGTCTCGATAAACCCATCCCGCTGCAGGTCCTCATAGGCCCGCTGCACGGTGATCACGCTGATGTGCAGCGACTTGGCTAGCGCGCGCATCGAAGGGATCGCCTCGCCCGGCCGCAAGTCGCCGCGCATGATCATCGCCTTGAACTGCGAGGTGATCTGCTCGTAAATCGGCTTGGCTGTGTTGTTGCTGATGATGATGTCCACGGTCGACCTCCGTTTGTACATAAGTGTACTTATTGTACAAGTACATTATAGACACCATACGACGGCCTGTCAACCCCAATCCCGCCAAAGGCGTATATTTTATTTGTCATCGCGCGCATGCGGTGCTATACTGAAAGCAGCAACTTGAGCGAGGTGAACCGCATGACGCCGGACATCCCTACCCTTTCGCAGGCGCAGGCGCTGCTCGCGTGGGCGGAAGGGCAAAACCCCGGTCCATGGGCGGACCATAGCCGCACGGCCGCACGCGCGGCCGGGACGATCGCCGCCGCGTGCGGGCTTGACGCGGATAAGGCGTCCGTGCTGGGGCTGCTGCACGACGTGGGCCGCTATGAGGGCAAGCGGGCGTTGCACCATGCCGTAGCAGGGTATCGCCTGCTGACGGAGCGGGGCTTCGCAGCGGCGGCGCGCATCTGCCTGACGCATTCCTTCCCGCTGCCGGTGTTGGAATGCTTCAGCGGTAGCCGGGATGATTGCACGCCGGAGGAGACGGCGCTCATCCGCAGCGCGTTGGCGGTCGAAATGGACGAGTACGACCGTCTGGCGCAGCTCTGCGACGCGCTCGCGCTCGCGCAAGGCGTCTGCCTGCTCGACGTGCGGCTGGTCGACGTCGCCCGCCGGCACGGCTTTAACGCATATACGCTGCCTAAGTGGGCGGCTTTCTTCGGCCTGAAGCGGCATTTCGACGACCTGTGCGGCCAAAGCATCTACGACCTGTTCTACGACGAAATCCGGAGGGTCAGCTTCCGGTAATTGCAAACGATAGGAGGCATCTCCATGGAGCAATCCGATCTGTGTTACCTGTCCGTCCCGCTGCCGGAAGACCTCGCGCGCCTCAAGGCATATGGCGATCTGGGGCGGCTCTCGCGCCTGATCGACATGCGGCTCGCCAAAGAGATCCCCGAGGCCCTGCGAAGCCGCCTGCTGCTGGAAAAGGAGATCGTGCGCCTGCTGCCCGCGTGTTACCCTTATACGCAGCACGAAGCGCAGCTGTTGATGGACGCGACGTTCAGCGGCTTTACCCCTGCCGAGCTCGACGCATTGCGCGACGAGGACGCCGCCGACTGGGCCTACATCGACGGCGAGCTGCGCTACAAGGACAATTTCGTAGACAACATCATCAAGACGCGCCCCGAATGGGCGGACCGGGTGAAGGACGCCAGGTATCAGCGCTCGCGAAACCGCGGCGCGCTGCTGCTGGATGAGACGATCGCCCGCATGGAGGCGAGGGGCGGGCTTTGCTACCGCATCCATCTGCGCACCAGCCTGCGCATCCTGCCTGCCTTCGAACGCCCCGGCGAGCGCGTGCGCGTGCATATGCCGTTGCCCGTCGCCTACGCGCAGGTCAAGAACCTGAAGCTTTTGGCCTTCTCCCCCGACCCCGCCTATATCTCGCCGGAGGAGTATCCCCAGCGCACCGCCTGCTTCGAGGGCGTCTTCCCCGCGGGCCAGGTTTTCAGCGCAGAATACGTGTTTGACAACCGTATGCGTTTCGTGCAGCCCGACCCCATCGCGGCGCTTAGCGCACAGCCGACGTTCTATACCGAGGAGCAGCCCCCGCACGTGCGCTTTACGCCCTACATCCGCCTGCTCACGCAGGAAATCGTCGGGGATGCGCAAAACCCCGTCGTCAAGGCAAGGCGCATTTACGACTTTATCACGACCAAAGTGATGTATTCGTTCATGCGTCCGTACATCACCATGGAGAACATCCCCGAATTTGCCGCCACGCGCCTCAAGGGCGATTGCGGCGTGCAAGCGCTGCTCTTCATCACGATGTGCCGCTGCGCCGGCGTGCCCGCGCGCTGGCAGGCGGGCCTGTATGCGACGCCGCTGAGCGTGGGCAACCACGACTGGGCGCAGTTTTACGCGGCGCCTTACGGGTGGCTCTTCGTCGACTGCTCCTTCGGCGGTTCCGCCTACCGCGCGGGCAATACAAAGCGCTGGAACTTTTACTTCGGCAACCTCGATCCCTTCCGCGTGCCGCTCAATTCAGACTTCCAGCACGCCTTCTATCCCCCGCGCACGCATCTGCGCGCGGACCCCTACGACAGCCAGAGCGGCGAGGTCGAATACGCCGGCGGCGGCCTGAGCGCCTCGCAATTTGAAGCCAGCCGCGTGCTGCTCTCGCTATCCGAGGTCGGCGAAGAGGGGTCTTGACGCCCCGCGCCGTTTGTCAGCCGTCTAACCAATCGCCCTGCCTGACAGATCAGCCGCCCGCGCGTACTTTTTAACCCGTGTCTAATGACAGCAGCCTGCAAAGCGCGTATCATATCCCCATCCGGATGAAAGGCATCCAGATCTTTGGGAAGGATGGAGATCATGAAGAAAAAACTGCTTTGTATGCTGCTTTCCCTTTTGCTCGCACTGGGTTCCATGCCCGCGCTGGCCACCGGCATCGTGCTGGGCGGCGCGGCCCCGGCGGCGGAAGAGCCGGCGCCCACGTCCGAAACGCCGGACGCGCCGGAGGCACAGCCCGCCGCCCTTGCGAATGCAGCCGGTACGGCGGACGAGGCCATCGCCGTGACGCCCGCCGAGAACGGCGACGTGCTGCTGCCGGGCGCCGCGTCCCCCGTTTCGGCCGGAGGCGTGCTGTACTTCGTTTCGGGCAAAACGGTCTACTCCTACGCCCCCCATGCGGCGCAGGCGCAGCCCCTGTTTGAGCTGCCCGGCGAATCCGTTGAGTTGCTCGGCGGCGACGCGCTGTGGGGGCTTGACATGCTCACCGGCGAGGCCGGGCCGCTCAAGGACGGCGCGATCGACGTACAGGCGACCCTGGATTGGAGCGGCATGGTCGTGGGCGGAGAAATGCAATACACGGTCTACGGCATGTGCAATACGCCCGATGCCGTCTACATGCTCGCCTACGAAAACAGCAACCTCGTCAGCGGCTCAGAGCAGCTGTTGCGCTTCGACCTCGCCACCGGCGAGATGACGGCCACCAAGATGACCTACGCGCTGACGATCGCGTCCTACAAGGACGGCAAGATCATGCTGCTGTGGCAGGACATTCAGCGCGTGTCCGACAGCGGCGGGACGGACCTGGGCATCGTCGTCGACGAGGTGGATGCCGAAGGCGCCCTGGGCGACACCGTCGTCTCCGGCCTCGGCCAGCAGATGGGCGGCCTCGCTTACGATCCGGCCAGCGACACGGTCTACCTCTCCGGCGCGGGCGAGGTGAAGCGCGTGGCGGCGGACGGCTCGCTCGAAACCGTAGCCTATGCGCCCGTCGCCTCCAGCATGACGCAGCCCGCCGTCATGGTAGACGGCCTTTACGCCATCCACACCGAAGACGGCGTGCTGCTGCGGGCACCGGGTGAAACGCTGGAGGGCGAGAAGCTGACCATCCTCGGCGGTACGATGGACGACACCTCGCGCGCCTTTATCCAGGATACCGGCATCGCCGTATCGTTCGATTCCTCGCAGATGCTGACCGGTAGCGAAGCCGTCCGCAACGACATGCTCTCCGGCGCGTCGAACGTGGATATCTACGTGCTCAACGTGCTGCTGGGTGTGGATACGCTGATGGACAAGGGCTATCTCGCCCCGATCGAGTCCGAAGCGCTGCTCTCGGACGTGCAGAGCATGTATCCCCAGATCGCAGACGCGCTCATGCGAGATGGCAAGCTCTACGCCTATCCGCAGCAGTTCCAGCTCATCTCCTGGGCGGTGAACGAGGATGCCTGGAAAGAGGTCGGCTGGGATGAGGAGGTGCCCACGACGTTCGGCGAGCTGTTTGCCCAGCTGGACCTGTGGAACCGTGAATATGCCGAGAAGTTCCCGGATTACAACTACATGCAGCTATATCTCGGCGGCGTGCAGCTTCTCTCAAACGCGCTCTCGCAGTATGCCCTGATGTACGCCAAGCCCAACGAGCCGCTCAAGTTCGACAACCAGGCCTTCATCGACGTGCTGGCGCAGATTGAGGACATGGACATCGACATGAAATACACGGAAGAGATCACGCCCGAGCTGATGGAGGAGATCACCGCCGTGCTGATGCGCGAATCCCTGATCGAATCGCTCACGACGGATGTGCTCACGGTCGTCGGCGATGCGGAGCCGAAAAAGCGCCCGATTCCCCCGATGGTCTTCACCGAAGGCGAGACGCCTGCCATTCAGGCGAGCTTGGCCGTATACGTGCTCAACCCCAACAGCCCGAACCTGGAGCTGGCCACACAGTTCCTGGAGTACATGGCGGCGCATCCCTCCGACCGCCTGCGCGTCTCGCTGCATCCGCACGAAGATACGCCCGCGCGCCCGAAGGACTATGAGAAGACCGTATCCGACGTGCAAAAGGAGATCGACGCGCTGACCGCCCAGATCGAGACCGCAGAGGAGGCCGACAAGGCCGATTTGACCGCGAAGATCGATCAGTACAAGGCCCAGCTTAAAGACCTGGAGCAGAGCTATTGGGCCGTGAGCCCGGACGGCGTCGGCTACTACCGCGAGATGGCCCCCTATATGACCCTGGGCCTGAACGCCGCCTTTATGTTCAATATGGAGAACGCCGCCGCCAACCAGGAGCTCAACAACCTGCTCATCCGCTACATGGACGGCCAGTTGAGCGCGGATCAGCTCGTCAAGGAACTGGATAAGAAGCTCGAGATGATGTATCTGGAGACGAACTGAGCCGCTTCGGGTCAACCGCAAATAGTACTATCTAAAAATGAGAAAACAGGATTGCGCTTAAAGGCAGTCCTGCTTTCTTTTCTACAATCTCATTTAAGGTGTTTGCGGGTAAAAGTATTACGCTTTTTCCCACAGATTAAAAAAAGCATCTGATGTCTGTTTCGTAAAAGCAAAGCCTTCCTCTCTTTTCCATTGCCTCCAAATTATTTCCACAGATACTACGCCGTTAAAACCAATGCTTTTTAATCCTTTTACCACACTTTTCAATGGCAATGTACCGTACCCCATATACATGTGGTCATCCGTTTCACCTCGATTGTCGTGCAGATGAACCTCACGTACAGGTACCGGCAATGCTTCAAAAGCACGGATAAAATCTTCATCGGCAACCAAGCCAGCATGCGTTTGACGTAAATTCATGTGTCCCACGTCCATTAAAATGCCAAAATCGTCGTCTGGTGTCAATATCGGACGCACAATTTCAAACTCCGTTGCATTGAGCGGAAAATCTTCGCAGCAAAGAAATACGCCCTGTCCACGGAAAATTCGTAGTGCCAGCTCAAGATAAGGCATTAGCGATTTGCGTTCATACCAAGTATCAAATGTCAATCCTTTCAGCAAGCCATATTGTTTATGCCATTGAAGCATGCGCTCAAGCGCAGGCCTAAATGCGATACACTGCGCTTCGTCAGCCGGATTGGGCAATATGTGATGCACTGTGAGGTACGTCCCCGTGTTGCGTAGGAAGCGCGCAAGCTCTTCGCCCTCCCTGTCATTCAGCTTGTCGAAAACGAATCCATGCCAAGATGCTCCCGTAAAACCCAATCTGTTTAATTCGCATGCGGTCTCTAGCGCTGCATTCGCATATATGCCGGCTTGCGTCAACGATTTAAAGTCGACCTCCATCTGCTTCTGATCGTACATCGTACCCGGGCAATTCCAAACCGTAGCCCCTCGAATCAGCATCGGCATTCCCCTTTCATCCTTTAGGTCCATTGTCTGTTCTTTCCATAAGAAATTCTCTTTATCAGCCCTTCATACCGCTCGTCGCAATACCTTCGATGAAATAGCGCTGGCAAAACACAAATAAGAAGATCATTGGCAGGATGGAGATGATCATGCCGGCCAGCATGGTGTTCCATTCAATGTTGAACTGCCCCTTGTACTTCGTCAAATTCATCTGTACCGTAAAAAGCTTCGTATCGTTCACCATAATAAGTGGAAAAAAGAAGTCGTTCCACACATATTTTACACGCATAATCAAAACGGTGATGAGTACCGGCACGGACAGAGGCAGATAGATACGACGGTAAATCCCAAAAGGCTTGCATCCGTCAATTTTAGCCGCCTCATCCAAGCTGGACGGAATGCTTAAAAAGTATTGACGGCATAAGAAGACGCCGAACGTGCTGGTACAATAGCTGATCAACAGAGGCCAATGTGTATTGAGCAGTCCGCTTCCCCCTAAGCCAAACAAATTGTTTCCGCCGCACAGAGGCACATTTTTAAACAGGATAAACTGCGGAATGATCGTCGTCTGCGCAGGTACCATGAGCCCCACCATAAACAACATGAATATGAGGTTCATGCCTCGAAACTGCATTCTTGCAAGCGCAAATGCAGAGAGTGATGATAGAAACAGACAAATAGCCGTTGAAATCAAGACGATATAAGACGTGTTAAAAAACGCCGTCGCCCATCCCCCCACATCAAAAGCACGAACATAGTTGTTAAACATCGGTCTATCCGGCAGCAGCCGAAATGCGCCCTGAATTTCGCCCGTCGTTTTTAATGATGTGCTGAGCACGATAAAAAGCGGTAAAAGGACGATCCCTGTCACCACCGTCATGAACGTCAGCGCAAGTGTAGTCGCAATGCGTCGCCTATCCGATTGCCTCATAACCATTTTTCACTCCTCACGTGACATCATAATGATCTGAGCGGTCGCCGAATTTAAAGTTGAGCAGCGTTACGCCCAAAATGAGTGCAAATAAGAACATCGCCTGAGCTGAAGCATATCCCATACGATAGTTGGTAAACCCTTCAAGGTAAATACGGTACACCATCGTCGTGGTACGATTCAACGGCCCTCCGCCTGTCATCATAAAAATCTGATCAAACACCTGAAAGGAACTGATACAACCCATGACAAATAGAAAGAAGGTCGTCGGTTTAAGCAGCGGCAGCGAAATGTAGAAAAATTGTTGGATTGCATCTGCCCCGTCAATTCGCGCCGCCTCATAGAGCGTATGCGGAATGCCCTGCAGCCCCGACAGGTAGATCACCATATTATAGCCCATAGAGCTCCAAACGCTCATGACAATGATGCAGCCCATGGCACGATCCGGGTTGTAGAGCCAGTTTTGTCCTTGCATTCCAAAGGCCTTGAGGAGCGCGTTCAGCACGCCCAGGTTTCCATCATAGATAAATAGCCACGCCAAAGAGATAGCCGTCATCGACATCAAATTGGTCGAATACAGAGCCGCGCGAAAAAAGACTTTGCCCGGCACTCGGCCATTGAGAACGGTCGCCAAGATCAACCCCATGGCGATAGAAGGGAAAATTGTCCAAAACATGTAAACGAGCGTATTTGCGATAGACTGAAGGAAGATGGGATCCTGTGAAAACATCTCTACATAGTTTTCCAGACCCAAAAAGCGAATTTTAAACATATTATAATAACAAAGGCTGAAATAAAACGTGCATGCCAGCGGAATAACCGTAAATAAAAGGTAGAGGATAGCCATAGGCGCGGTAAATAAATATCCGATGCGGTCGCCCTTCTTGTATCGAAGCCCCCGGGCGCCCTGCCTGATCTCTTTGGCTGAAATCATGAAGTCACCTCCGTATTCGAAAACGGCGCATGCGGCTGAAACGCCACATGCGCCACGCCGGCCTCCTATAGATTACTCACCGTTTTCCTGATCAATTAACCTGTCGCGTCGGCGGATGGCCTCGTCCTGTGCATTCTGCATGGCCGTCTTCGCATCAATGTTGCCATAAGCGAGTTGCTCCAACTGTTCGCTCATAGGTTGCCATACAGCGCCCTGCTTATCATACATTTTCCCAGGCATCGTCATAACTTCCATCGCATCGCTTATGGACCTGTTGACCGGGCTGGCCGCCCAAAAATCTTCATTGACAGACTTTCGGATCACAGGAAAGCCCAGGTTCAAATAGGTGGGCATCATCGCCTCTTCACAGGTCATCGCATCAAGTAGCGCGACCGTCTCTTGCGGATGCTTCGTTTCCGCATATGCGACAAAATAAGTCGCTCCAGCAGCCACCTGGCCATTCGGCGGCAGGCATATACCGATCTCATCCACATACGGTAGATCCTGCATCCGCACATAGTTCGCAGCGGAGCAAATCGTCATTGCCGCCAAGCCATTTTCAAACAATGTCGTCGTTGTCGTTAAGCGATCACTTGGGAGGGTCAACCCTTCTTTATAGACGATCTCCATGAGTTCCGCTGCCTTCATGAAGGGTTCCGATGTATACTGAGGTTCGTACTCGTCGCTCCAAAATCCGCGGCCGCCAAAGATCGCGCTCCACTCAAGTAGAGAATAGTCCTGGTTTTTATAATACAACTCGTAGCCTGCACGCACAGTACTTCCATTTTCTTTCACCGTCAGCTTACGCGCGGCATCTAAAAAGGCTTCAGGCGTAGCCGGCGGATTTTCTGGATCAAGGCCAGCCTCTCGGAACATGTCCTTTCGGTAGAACATCAGGTGTACATCCGGAAACATGAGCCCGTATAGCTTACCATTTAAGCTTCCATAGTCCAGAAGCTTTTGCGGGATGTCCGTCCAGCCGGACCATTCACTCCCCAAATAGTCATTTAAGGGCAAAACGAGATCCGCCATAACGCGCGTACCGATGCCGCCGGCGCCAAGCCCGTATACATCGGGCAGCATTCCGCCCGCAGCAGCCGTATCAAGTTTTTGATAATAGGTTCCCCAATCTATGAGACTCAGTTCAATCTTGACATTCGGATACCTTTCGTTGTATTTTTCAAAGATCGTTTCATAAGTCTCTTGTCCTTTGGGGAACGTACCCGGTACCCATACCTGAAGGGTAATCTGTTCGTCCTGCGCCAGCGCGGTCAAATTTGCACTGGCTACAAGCATAAATGCCGCCATCAAAACCGATAGCACTTTTATTGTACGCCTCATTGAGTCATTCCTCCTGTCGCGTAGTTTGCGAGAGCGGTGGCCATCCGTTCCCGCCGCCTTACGAGATGCATCTCTGGTCCTTAATGAAAGTATATCGTTTTCGCGATCGCCCATCTATCTAAAATTTTTAAGAAACATATTGTTCTTTTATGATTTTTTCCCTTTCTATCATGCTGCGAAATATTTTTATGACAATAGCTCACTCATATTTTCATCGAACTCGACCGGTAGATACAAAGCCATACAGGTACCCGAACTGTTCGTGCGCAAGATACGTACGCCGTACCCGCTTCCATAACGGATGCGAATCCGATCGTCCACGTTTTTAAGCCCGTATCCGTGTGATGGACGCGTAAGCAAATCGTCCAGCAGTTTTTGTTCAATGCCTGGTCCGTTATCCGACACTTGAAAACACAAACTGCCGTCTTCAAGCGAGGCGGAGATGCCGATGCAGCCGCCTTCCTCCTGCCGTCGTTGGATGCCGTGCTCGATTGCATTTTCGATCACCGGTTGCAGGATCATACCGATGATCTGCGCGTGCAATACACGCGCGTCGATATCGTACGTCGTAAGAAACCCGCCTGCATGCATTACACATTGAATGTCGATATACCGCCTTGCATTATCGAGCTCTTCTTTAACGCTGATCGTGCTTCTTCCTTCATTTAACATCGCACGATAGAGCGTCGATAGACTGTGCGTAACATCACTGATGTCCATCGCCCTCCGTTTTATAGCCATCCAATTGATAGCCGACAATGCATTATATAAAAAATGAGGATTGATCTGAGCCTGAAGCGCCTTGAGCTCCGCCTCTCTTAAAATGATTTTATTTTTATAATCTCGCTCGATCATCTCATCCAAGCTACGCACCATTCGACCAATACTGTTTGTAAGCATTCCGATCTCGTCCCCCGAATCCGACGTGATGCTCACCTTTAAATCGCCTCGTTCTACGAGAACCAGTTTTGCCGTAATTTTATCGATGCCGTTGACCAGCAGGGCAGAAAACAGAGCAGCTAGGCCGATCAGACCTATAAATGTTGCAAGGACGAGAAAAACCGCGGAACCAAAGAAACGGTTGGGGCCAATTGTCAACGCGCTTTCATGGATGGCGAGCACCGCATTCCAGCCCGTCTGCTCGATTGTATCACGAAAGACGAGATAGCGCTCGCCCTCAACACGCACATAGCGCTGTGCATCTTCCGTCTCAAAAGTATAGGCATCCAATGAACCAACGTCTCGCTTTAGTTCATTCGTCTGATATAGCACCCCACTCGACGGCGAAACGATCTGTAAACAATAATCCGGCTGATTGAGCAGCTCCCCGGAAAACGCCTTTACAGGATCAATGGTGAGGACGAGCATATTGGCATTTTCGCGGCTAAGCCTCTGACCATCTCCGGCGGAATAGCATTGCACCCCTACGAGCTCGCCCGAACGCAATGTCCAATGCACCTGCATGTCGGTCATCGCTATCGATATTAAGTCTTCATCCTGTAAGGCGTCTAGCGGGCTGACAAGCCCTCGCTTGGGATATTGCTCCGCATTCACGGTATAGAGCGATAGAGATCGTATGTCGCTGTTTGTATAACGTACGGTGGATAATTGCGGCTCAAGTACCTGCATATAAAACAATTGCCGGTCATGCATCGTCGCATCCGTCTGACTGACGGTCGTCGTGATCGGCCGGTAATACATTAAATATTGCATTGCATTTTCATAAAGCGAAAAACGATAGTTAATCCCATCGACAATTTGGCGCAATGCTTCACTCTTGGATAAACATAATTCGCTCAGCAGATAAGCTCGCGACTGATTATAGGCATACACGCCCATGATACATGCCATTAACACAACCAGAATGACATATGTGATAAACAGCTTTGTTCGAAACCGCATGTTTTTAAAAATAAAATATTTTCTCACCTTACTCACCGTCCACACCTGAATTCCGCGGGACTTTTATGATAACATTTCTTGAAGACCGCCCCAAAATAGGCCGCATCCGGGTACCCTACCATCCGTCCAACATCCGCTATTTTGAGATTCGTGTGGATTAGCAGCTTGCAAGCTTCGCTCAACCGGTAATCGCGCAGGTATTTGACGAGCGTCTCTCCACATTCATTCTTAAACAAAGCGCTCAGATAAGCCGGCGAGAGGTTAACCTGATTGGCGAGGTACTCTAAACTCAAATCCGCTCCGTATTGCGTATGAATAATTCGCAAGACCTGCTCGATCGCCTGCAAGCAAGGCGTTTGCTCATGAGACACGGGCAGTTCATTCTGTGTCTCATCCAATTCCTGTACGATCTCCTTCATGATAGAACAAAAATGGTTGACTTGGATAGGCTTTAAAATATAGTTTTTAACGCGCAGGCCAATAGCCTTCTGCGCGTAGCTAAACTCTCCATATGCGCTTAAAATCACCGCTCGCAAGTTCGGCTTCATTGAACGTGCCCTCTCAATCAACGCAAGTCCGTCCATGAACGGCATTTTAATATCCGTCAGCAAGACATCAATGGCAATCTCTTGCATCATCTTCAAGGCCGTCATCCCATTATCCGCCTGATACACATCAAAGGGTAGCGAGCACATATGCACCAGATAACACATTCCCTCGCGCTCTATTTTTTCATCGTCCGCGATTAAAAGATGATACATGCGTCTATTCCTCCTGTTATATAAAAACCCAAAAATAAGTATATTCATGATAACACAATCCACTTGTTTGGGCAAGTATTGCTTAAAATATGTAAAAATATAAAAAACGCTTAGAGGACTGCTATTTTGACTTTATCCTCCGGTCATACCATCTTTTTGAGCACAAAAATGCTCCTCCCTTGGTTGACAGCGATTACTCTTTCGCTGTCTCCCTTAGAGAGGAGCCTATTCTTGTATGATGTCTTTTTTGTTTTGCAAGGCGGAGCAAATCAGCTTACTTGCCAGCAGCGGCCTTTTCGTCCCGGGCCTTGAGGGTGATGACGACGTGGCGATTGGGTTCCTCGCCCTCGCTGTGCGTCGTGACGCTCGGATGGCCCTGCAGCGTCGCGTGCAGCACGCGCCGCTCATAGGGGTTCATCGGCTCGAGAACGACCTTGCGGCCCGTCTTTACGGCCCGCTGCGCCATGCGCGAAGCCAGGCGGCGCAGGGATTCCTCGCGCTTGGCGCGGTAGTTTTCCGTATCCAGCGTCACGCGGGTGTATCCCTCGCGCCCCTTGTTCACCTGCAGGCTGGTCAGGTACTGCAGCGCGTCGAGCGTGTCGCCGCGGCGGCCGATCAGGATGCCCAGCGTGTCGCCTACCATGCGCGCATAGAGGCTGCCGTCCTCGTTCTTGTCCACATATACGCTGACGGGCACGCCCATAAGCCGCGTAACATCCGCGAGGAACTGCTGCGCGCGCCCCTCGGGCGTCTCCGGGTCGTGGATGACCGGCGGCTCGGTCGGGATCTCGGGCAGTTCACGCCGCATCGCGGGCTCGGGCCGCTGACAGGCCTCCGGCCTCGGGCCGCGCGGGCCGCGCGGACGGGGGGGCCGGGGCTTCTCCGCCCTGGAGGCGCACTCCGGCGCGGGCTCCGGCCTAGGGAGCGGCTCCTCCTGCGGCGCAGGGGCAGGCTTGGGAGGCAGGTCCGGGCGCGGGGCCGGTTCCGCCTTGGGGGCAGGAGCAGCCTTCGGGGCAGGAGCAGCCTTCGGGGGCGCCTTCGGCGCCGGTGCGGGGGCGGGCGCCGGTTTCGCCGCCGCCCGCGGTGCGCTCTCCGCCTCCGGGCGGGCGGGCCGCGGGCGTTTTTGCTGCTGCGGGTTCAGCGAAAAAGAACTCAGGATGTCCGACATGGCATCGTCATCGTCGCGGCTTAGCGTCAGGCGCACGCGCGCCGGCTTGGATCCAAACAGGCCGAACAGGCCCTTGGCCCCCTCGTCGAGCACCTCCACTTTAACGTCGGAAAGCGTGCAGCCGAGTTGTTTTAGCCCCTCTCGGATCGCCTCTTCGGTTGTTTTGGCGGAAAACTCATGCGTGGTCATTTGATGCCAACCTCCTCAGCAATGGCAGCCTTGCGGTCCTGCCATTCAAAATACTTGGCAAATGCAATTTGCTGCATCATGGCAAAGACGTTGGAGAACACCCAGTACAGCGCGAAGGCGGCGCTGGACGTCGTACAGAAGATCAGCGACATGGCCGCGAACATCCACGTCATCATGTTCATATTCGGCGATCCCTGCGCCGCTGGCTGGGCGTTTTGCTGTCCCGTGATCTTGGTCATCGTAATCTGCGATACGATGGCCAGCGCGGGCAGGACGAACCAGCCGTTGAAGTCCTTATAAACCGTCAGCCGGAAGAAGATGAGGTTCAGGTTGGCCACAGCCGGGGAGAGGGGCGCTAGGTGCGGCGCATACTCTGCGGAGGCGATGAAGGGGGCGACGACCTCGTTTAGATACGCTTGCAATGCGTTGCCGTCGGCCAGGTTCAGCGCCGCGCCGATCTGGCCGTTTGCAAAGAGCTGCTGGCTCACGGTGTTCCAGGTCTTAAACTCGATCGCGCGCAGGCTGTTGAGGTCGGGCAGCACGGTGGCAAACGGCGTGTCGGGCATCCATAGATTCTTAATCCAGAGGAATGGCTCGGCGAGCGTGCTCACGTCGATAGACGGGTTTGCCTGAAAGAGCAGGAACTGACGGACCAGCTGCTCGTTGGCGATGACGCGCATCGCGTAAAACATCGCGAACAGGATCGGCATGGAGATGAGCATGGGCAGGCAGCCGGAGAGCGGGTTGATCTTCTCCTTCGCGTAGAGCTCCTGCATCTTCTGGTTGTACTTTTCCTGGTCGCTGCCGTACTTCTTTTTGAGCGCCTCCAGCTTGGGGTTCAGGTCGGACATGCGCTTCATAGAGCGGCGGCTTTTGAGGTCGAGCGGGGTCAGGCACAGCTTGACCACCAGCGTGAACACGATGATCGACCATCCGTAATCCGGGATGATCCTGTAAATGATGTTGATGATCGAAAGCAGCAGGTCGTTAAATATGTTCATTCGGGGGTGCTCCTCCTATTAATGGCCTTCATTTACGGGACGGGATCATACCCGCCTGGATGGAACGGGTGGCACTTCAGCAGCCGTCTGACGGCCAGATACGTGCCCTTGAGCGCGCCGTACTTTTCGATCGCCTGGCGCGCATACTCAGAACAGGTCGGCGTAAACCGGCAAGACGGCGGCAGACCCGGGCTGATCTGGCGCTGATAAAAGCGAATCAGCCACAGCAAAATACGCTTCATTTGGGTTCCTCTCGATACAGGCCCTGCTTGCGCAGCAGGTAGCACATCGAGCGCTGAAGGTGCGCAAAATCCGCTTTGGCGGCTGCCTCGCGGGCGACGAACACGTACTGCCCGCTCTTCAAAGCGGGGATCTGCGGGGAGAAAGCCTCCCGCAGCCTGCGTTTCACCCGATTGCGCACGACGGCCTTTCCCACCTTTTTGCTGACGGAAAAACCCACCTGCATTCGAGGCCCGCGCACAAAGAGCAGCACGAGCTCGCGGCAGGCATAGGACTTTCCGCGCCGGTAGACGAACTGGAATTGACTGTTCTTCTTCAGGCTGTACATTCGCTTCATAACAGCCCTCCCAACATGCCGCTTGGCGGCGCGTTTGATGTACGCAGGCATTGCCCGCGTCTGGCCGCCTACGCGGCGGGCCTCGTGCAAAATGAGAGATCATTTTGCACGAATGTTTACAGGTGATTTTTCCCTACGCAAATGCTGCGCATTGGACTACGGGAAAAGCCCCGCCCGTCCGGCAAAGCCGGGCGATACGATTGCAGTCTTGCAGACGGCTTTTGGTTTGTCTGACTTCGATAGGTTTTTCTGCATTCCTACGCAGGCATTGCCTGCGTATAATAAAAAGAGCCCGCGCCGCTTGCGCAGTAGCATCACGCTTGCGACGGGCCGGGCAGGTGCGCCAAAATGCGGCGCTGCCGCCCCGAATATCCGCGGGGCGGAATGCTGATTTACCGGGCGCGCAAAATCAGACGGTGAGCTTCGCGCGGCCACGACGACGGCGGGCTGCGAGAACGCGGCGGCCATTCTTCGTAGACATGCGGGCGCGGAAGCCGTGCACCTTCGCGCGCTGGCGCGTTTTGGGCTGGTACGTTCTGAACATAGGATCTTCACTCCTTCAATCATAATCATCCATCATCTATGGTTGGACTCGCACCGCCAGTACGGCGCTTGAATCCACAATAAGCTATTTAAGTATACAGGTCGAAAGCCCTGCTGTCAAGCGAATCTCGCCCTCAATGCGCGGAAAAATGATGAAAAGGCGCAATTCGCGTAGAGGCGCTTACCGATCGCAGCCTCCTCCCGCGCCCCGCGCAATCCATTCCTTGACAAGTGCAAGGGGATTGGCTTATGATACGCATGTACTCAAACCACGCAGGGAGGCCCTCCGATGCCAGAAAGCTTTTCCAATCGAATCACGCGCGCGCTGATGGCGTCTCTTGGCGGAATCTTTGCGCTGCTGGCATGCGTCTCATTCGTCTCCTCCTGTCATCTGGATGCGTCCGACCCGCTTCACTACCTCTACGAATACACGCGCTACCGGTGGGACCCCGTCTGGCTCAGCGCGCTGATCTGCGCCGCCCTTACCTCTGTGCTCTATGCGGTCAATCCGCGCCTTAAGCGCGCGGCGCGCATTCCCCTGCTTATCGCCCTGCTCGCGCTGTACGCCGCCTTAGGCGCGGCCTGGTCGTGCTCCGTCCGCGCGTTGCCCGCCTTTGATTCCCTCTCCATGTTTGACGCAGCCGCGCGCTTTGCTCGCGGCGATTACGCCCCGCTGCTGGAAGCGGACGCCTACTTTCGCGCCTATCCCTTTCAGCTCGGCTATACCGCGCTGATCGAGCTTTGCGTTCGCCTCTTTGGCGACGGCGCGCTCGCGTGCATGCAGCTTTTGAACGTCCTCTCGCTGTGCGCCGCCTACGCCGCGATCTACCGCCTCGCCGGCCGTCTTTTCGAGGAACCCGTGCAGATTCTGCTCATTTTGCTGCTCTTTTGCCTCGCACAGCCCGCGCTACTGTGCACGTTCGTCTACGGCATCCTGCCCGGGCTTGCGCTTAGCCTCTGGGGAATCGAGCGGTTGACCTGCTATCTGCAAAAAGGCCGGCCCGGCGCGCTGTGCGCCGCCGCTCTGTTTATCGCGCTGGCCGTGCTCATGAAGTACAACTGCCTCATCGCCGCGGTGGCGATGACCGTTACGCTCGCTCTGCATGCCCTGCGTCAAAGGCGCCCGCGCGTGCTGTGCGCCGCGGCGGCGATGCTGCTTCTCCCCCTGCTGGCGCAAGGCGGCGTCAAGACGATGTACGAGGCGCGCGCCCGCACAGCCCTGGGCCCCGGCATGCCCCAGACGGCCTGGCTGGCGATGGGCCTGAGCCAAGGGGAGGGACGATCCGCCGGATGGCATACGGCCTCATGGCTGGACGCCTTCTACGCCTCCGGCTGCGATGCCAGAGCCACCGGGGCGCTTGCGCGAGACGGGATCAAGAACAGCCTCTGGCGTTTTTCGGAGGACCCGGGCAGCGCCCTCCGCTTCTTTGGCGATAAGCTGCTCAGCCAGTGGACGGAGCCTACGTTTGAAAGCGTCTGGGTAAGCGAGGTGCGCGAACACGATGGGGCGCGTTCCGCTTGGGTACGCGCGGTCTTTGACGGCGCGCCGGGCGAAGCGCTCGCCGCCTTTATGAACGCCTTTCAGTCCATCGTCTACTGTTTTGCCGCCGCCGGGTTCTGGGCGATACGAAAGCGCGGCGGGCTCGCGCACCTGCCGCTCGCGCTCACCGTGCTCGGCGGCGGGCTGTATCACATGCTCTTCGAGGCCAAGTCCATGTACATCCTGCCGTATTACGTCATGCTCTTCCCCTATGCGGCGTATGGGGCGTATACGCTTCTGTCCGCTTTGAGCAGACGCATGCGCGCCGCTTAATCCCCTATATTTTACGCCGTCCTGCGTTCCAGCGCGGCTCGCTTCATCGCCTCCAGCACCTGCAATGTGTCCGCCGGCGCATCCTGCGGATAGAGGATGCCGTAGGGCGTATAGCCCGCCCACTCCGCCGTCAGGGTGCTAAGGCCGGGGTGTACGTCCTGCCAGCAGCTCAGCGAGGAGAGCACGCATCCGCTGCGTTCACAGCGGTTGAAGACCTCGATGTTGTACGTATCGGGCGTATCCTCGATGTGGATTTGCGGATGCTCCCGCTCGAACAGGTCGCGGACGCGATCCTCGCAAGGCGATACGCCGCGCCGCGCCAGCATCACGGTCTCGCCGTGCAGATCATCGGCGGTCAGCGTTTTGTGCGTTGCGAGGCGATGGCCCAGCGGGACGGCAAAGCCCTTCGCGCATTCGTCCAGCTGCAAAAAGCCACATGCGTTCGTCCAACCGCCGACGCGGCAGGGGCCGATCACGAAATCGTAATGCGTGCCCATCTGCGCGAGCACGTCCGCGATGGCGCTGTCTTCAAAGGGCAAAAGGTGAATCCTGTATTGCGGGAAACGGTCGCGCACCTGGTTCCATAGGCCGACCAGCTCATTGCAGGGATAGAGCAGCGATGTGCCCACGCAAAAGGTATAGTAGCACTCGCTGTGCTCGTCGTTGAAGGAAAGGCTGCGGGCGTTCATGAGCGCCTTTTGCGCGTAATGGATCATAAACTTCGCGTCCTTGTAGACCGATTCGCCCGCGCGCGTCAGGCGAACGCCGTGATGCGTGCGCGCGAGCAGTCGAACGTTCAGCTGCTCTTCCAGCTGGTTCATCTGTTTCATCACCGCTGTTGAAGAGATGAATAGCTTTTCTGAGGCTTTTGTAAAGCTGCCGCAATCCGCCACGCAAACAAAGGCGTCGAGCAAAGGATTATACATCGCCATGCGCCCCTCCTAGTATCAACGTTTGGTTAATGCCATGCTAACACATCGGGGATTCCTTGTCAACCGCGCATGCCGTATAATCAGAGCTGTCGGAAGAAAGTCCGGCGCCAGCGCATAAGGAGGAGACGGCATGTTGATAGATATTCGCAATCCGATCCCGCAGATGCCCCGCATACTCTCGGAGGACACCGGCGTCCCCGAGCTGCGCGATACCCGGTCCTACCCGTACGATAAAAGGCGCTCGTTCACATGGCCATGGCGCCGCCGCGCGGTGGCGCAGGCGACGCAGGCGCCTTGCACAAAGGACGTCTGTCTATGCCGCCGGGAATGCCCGCAGGCATAAAGTCTTGACGTTTTCATTTTGGCCCCGCCACAAGGCCCCGCAGCTGCTGCGGGGCTTTGTGGCGGGGCTCAAACTTTGTTTATTGCCAATCGCGTTATCTTTTTCTGCTTATCAACGATTGTATCACCGGTTCAATACGACGCTCAATATCCTCCTGTCCCTCCGGCGCAGCAATACCTTCCACTAAAAACCATGTTTCGTCGTGCTGCGTAAAAGCTTCCGGCTCTACGGTCTCTAGCGCGCCCAACGTCTCAAGTTCTACAAAGCGCTCGTCCGTGTAGGTTTCAAAGGTTGACCCATAATCCGGATAGCGTTTCCCCGGGCATTCCATCGCCGTTTTCACAAACATGCAATTCCCGTAAAAGTATGCCCCCCATCCCTCCGTGTTACGATAACCGATTTTAAACCAACGCGTGTTTTGCGGGTCGTGACGCAGTAGAAAATATCGTTTCCCCCAAATAAAACGAGGGTCGTCCGGCTGGGTCCACGGCCAAAAACTCACGGCAAAGCTGGGCATGTACAGCGTATCCTCGCGTGGCACGGGCAATACCTCGACGCCGCCTGCATGCATGACGCTCAGCGCCCATGGGGCCAGTTGCACTGGCCACAGGCTCCGGTTAAAGATAAAATGTCGGACATGAACGCGGGGTTCATCCGGAAAAAGGGTAATTTCCATCCGTTTTTGAACCAACGTCTTCCCCTCCAAAGGAGCAACCAACCAGAGCATGTTTTGAGAAACGCCCCACTGTACAGGATCATTGTCCGGTTGATTGGGGCGGTTTCCCATTTGAGGGCTATGCCAAAGCCGATGTCCGCCATAGTTACGCCATTCGGCTGTTCCTGTACGGCCCTGCTCCTCCGGAAACTGATGAAACATATTTTCACCTATCCTGGTCTGCAGGCAAATGATTCGGGGACCGACGTCTGTAGTGACAATCAACCGCAAGCGATCATTTTCCATCCAAACGCAATGCGGCCACCCATGATAGCTCTCCATCCAGATTCGCGCCGTGTCCATATAATCCCTCCCCGCATTTCCTTCACTCTACCATAGTTGCGTCTTCTTCGCATTGTCTATAATCAACATTCCCTTTTCCTATTTTGGCCTTTCATTTATAACCCTGTCTTTCGAAAGCTTGAGGGGGTATACCCCGTATATTTTGTAAATATGCGGATAAAATTTGCATCGCTTGGAAAACCCGCTGCTTGGCCAATTTGATGAATGGTGTTTGTAGTAGTATGGAGTAGATGTTTCGCCTGGTCTATTCTGCACAGCATGATGTAATGATAAACTGAGATGCCCGTGCGTAGGTGAAATAAACGATTGAAATGCCCTTGGCTGTAATTCGTTGCCCTTGCCAGTTGTTTTAGCGTCAGCGGCTCAGACAGATGCTCGTGTATGTATTTAATGATCGCCTCAATCTCTCCCTCATGTTGGGAAGCATCGCTATGAGAGGCTTTTCTACGCGATAATTCACATAAAAACGTATAAAGGCGTACCGAAATATCCACTTCCGACGGGCGCTCGCTTTTTGAACACAGCTCTATCATCGTTTGGAACATGGGTAAAAACGGATGGCCAAGCGGCGGCGCAAAGATCGCGCCGCTGTTGCTGTATATGAGCTCTATGAGCTCTCGACAGCCCGGGCCCGCAAAATGCATAAAGTAAAATTCACAGCTGCCATTTGTGTAATAGCAATGCTCCTGATAGCAATCCACCAACATCAGTCCCCCGGGAAGAACCGGAATATCACAGGCTCCCTTTCGCAGAATTAGACAGCCGTCCACCACCAGCGCCGCAAGGAAAGAATTGTAGCACATCCTATGGACAAGATAGGGCGCTTCACAAAAGAAGTGGCCGATG
The DNA here is from genome assembly GCA_023404715.1 of Bacillota bacterium. Lineage (GTDB taxonomy): Bacteria > Bacillota > Clostridia > Christensenellales > Aristaeellaceae > Beduinella. The sequence goes on from JAEYAR010000145.1 coordinate 40,380, forward strand.
CTGTTTATGTGGTAGTAAGCTTTTTTCGCCGCGTCAGATGGGGAGTTAAAATAATGTATACTTCGATCCGTTACCCCCACCTCGTTGAAATGCACATCCATCCCCCCTAAGTCCACTTCCTTCATTTTATCCGCCTCGATCTGAATGTCAACAAATCGATCATACATGTTCAGAATCATCAATGAACATCACGATAAAACGCAATGAATTTATGTGCAAATCGAGCTATAATGGGTTTAGATAATCGCTTTGCACTGTTTTATTAACGAAAAAAGGACAAAAAGGCATCCAAGAAAGAGGTGGTATTTCATGGAGCGTTGGCGCATTGAGAAGATCCAAAAATGGTGGGAATGGAAAAAGTGGCCCATTGGCGCTAACTATGTGACGTCTGATGCGGTCAATGACGTCGAAATGTGGATGAACAGCACTTTTAATCCTCCGCTGATCGAAAAAGAGCTAAAAATGGCCAGACGGATTGGCATGAACTCCGTACGCGTGTTCTTATCCTACATCGTTTGGCGCAAGGAAGGTCCAACATTTGAAAGGAACTTTGAAACCTTTCTGCGCCTGGCGCATGAACAGGGGATTACGGTCATGCCGGTGTTGTTCGATGATTGCGCCTTCGACTTTGGGGCTGAACCAACCTATGGGCCACAGCCTGCGCCTGTACCTGGCGTAAGCAACAGCCGTTGGGTGCCCAGCCCAGGATTTATCATTCAAGATTCCCCAGAACAATTGGAGGCATGTAAAGAATACGTGGATTCGATAATCGGTTTGCACCGGGAGGACGACCGCATCCTCGTATGGGATTTGTATAATGAACCCGGCAACACCGGTCGCAAAGAAAAGTGCCTTCCCCTCCTTTCCCGCGCATTTCAATGGGCTCGAGCGCTGAATCCTTCGCAACCGCTCACTGCAGGCGTTTGGAATTATGCTGAAAACGAGGAGGTGAACATGTTCCAGTTTGAACAGTCCGATGTCATTAGCCTGCACGTCTATACCCCGCTGGCTCGCACCAAGGAGCTCATCGACCTCGCTAAAGCATATGAGCGCCCCATACTCGTCACCGAATGGCTTCATCGTCCCGCAGGTAATCTGATCAAAGACCATCTTCCGCTTTTTCATTCCGAGAAGATTGGCGCGTGGCAATGGGGATTGGTGCTAGGGCGTACACAGACCAACCTCGCATGGGAAACCATGAACGGCGGCTTACCCGACCCCCATCCTGTTCTTTGGCAGCACGATATCCTTTATCCTGATGGTACGCCTTATCGCCAGGAGGAAATCGATATCATTCGTTCCTACGCTAGTGTAGAGCGGTGATAAAATCCGAACGTTTAATTCCGTCAATGGGATAAACATCGGAGCTCTATGAGCCGTTGCCCCTTACCCTGAACGACTGAGAATGGATAGGAGATTTTCAACATGAAAAAGCTGTTAGCTATCCTTATGGCCTCGCTACTTTGCCTGTCCGGTACCGCTCTCGCCGGGGAGAATGATCCCGACGACGTACGCAATGTCATCAGTCAAAAACAAAATGCCGGCGCATTTGTCGGCACGGAGGAAGACGGACCGTTCGGGCGCTACGCCGACCCCGTCAAGCTAACCTTTATCAAGAGCACAGATTCAACAGCCATGACGAAGTACGGGAAGATGGAGGAACTCTTTGGCGAAACCCTGGAAGACAATCGCTGGACGCGTCTCTTTAAAGACGTGCTCAATATCGAGGTCGAATATCTTTGGACGGCCGATATAAGCCAGTATGATCAAAAGTGGAAGCTGGCGCTGGCTTCCGGTGAAATCCCTGACGTCAGCCCCATCAAGTCAAAGGATCTGCGAGATTTATTCCAAATGGAAGAGGCCGGGCTGATTCAGGACATACAGCCCTACTGGGATACCTACGCATCCGATTTGACAAAGACGATCGTAGCCGCCGATAACGGCGACGCCGTATATAGCGCAATCACCTCAACCGACGGCAAAATGCTAGGCGTTCCCGAAGTGTCCGCAGCGTTGGATACATATCGTTATCTGTGGATTCGAACCGATTGGCTGGAAAAGCTCAATCTGAAAACGCCGAAGACACTCGACGACCTAAAGCGTATCATGGAGGCGTTTGCCACGCAGGACCCCGACGGCAACGGGGTAAACGATACCTACTCCTATCTAATCGGAAAAGCGCTGTGGTATCAGCTTGAAGGCTTGTTCTGGTGCTTTGGCGCGTATCCCGATACCTGGTTGCCGGATGAAAATGGGCGACTCGTATATGGCGCGACGCTTCCCGAAATGAAAGAGGCCCTTCACTGGTTGCAGGAAATGTACGCAAACGGTTGGATCGATCCCGAGTTTGTCGTTAAGGACGACGTAAAGGCAAATGAGATGATCGTTTCCGGAAAGACGGGCATGACTTCCGGCGGACATTGGATCGTCTTGAGCGAGTTGGCTCAAAGCCGTGAGTTGGACCCCGAAGCGAGCTGGGGCGTTTTCAGCTGGCCGACGGCCGACGGCAGCGAGGCTATGGGTGAAACGGAGTTGGGGCTCGACAATGTGCTGGCCGTCAGTGCAAGCTGCGATCATCCGGAAGCCGTCATCAAGATGCTGAACCTCTATTATGAGATGCTTTATGGCGCCTCCGGCAATTACAGCTATTGGGGCAATGACTATAGCCATGCAGAGGAGGGAAAGGCTATCGAGGGCGTTTGGGCGCTTGGCCCGATGTACTCCTTCCATCCGATGATCAATATTTTGCCTTACCGCGATGCAGTCAAGGTAGTGAATGGCGAAATGGCGGTGGAGGACCTGCAAGGCGCTTCCCTCGACTATTGGAATAACTGTCAAGTCGACTGGGGCTGGTCACGCGAATGGATTCCCAGCAAGGATGCCTATAAGACGGCCGGTGATCATATCGACCATGTTTTGAAGGAGGGACTACTGTTCACCGATTCCTTCGTCGGTGCGAAAACCGAGACGATGGTCGAACGCTTCTCCTCCATGCAGGAGATGATGGATACCACCATGACTAAAATCATCACCGGCAATCTCGACGTGGACAAAGGCTTTGACGATTTCGTCAAAAGCTGGTATGCCATGGGCGGAACGGCCATTACTGAGGAAGTCAATACATGGTATGACGGTATCAAGGCGAATTGATGTTACCCTTTTCATGTGGGGGCGCGCCATGCGCCCCCACACAATATAGGAGGACGGAGGAGATAACATGAGCGACAAGAGGATTCGCCTATACCGCCGCATGCGCCTTCAAAGAGAGCTTCCGTTACATATCATGTTGCTCCCAGGCGTTATATTGGTGTTGATTTTTTCCTATCTGCCGATGGGCGGCATTATCATCGCTTTTCAAAAATTCATTCCAGCCAAAGGATTATTCGGAGACCAAAAGTGGATTGGCATGGGCAACTTCGAGTACATCTTTTCCATGCCCAATGCGATTGCGATCATTCGCAATACCGTCGTCATTGCGCTGGGAAAGATTATCGGAGGAATGCTCGTCCCGATCCTCGTATCTTTGCTGCTCAATGAAGTGCAGGGCAGGCCCTTGAAGCGCAGCATACAGACCGTCATCTATTTTCCACATTTTATTTCGTGGGTTGTCATGGCGGGCATCTTTGTGGATTTGCTGTCTCCCAGCACCGGTATTGTGAATCAGCTGATCAAGTTAATCGGACTCGAGCCCGTATTTTTTCTGGGAGACCCCCATTGCTTCCAAGCCACCATGATCGTCTCAGACATATGGAAATCTTTTGGATTTGGTACGGTCATTTACCTCGCGACCATAACGGGTATCGATCCTACGCTCTATGAGGCGGCGGCGATCGATGGCGCCAGCCGTCTGCGACAAATATGGCACATAACGCTGCCCGGCATGCGCATGATCATCGTGCTGATGACAGTATTAAACCTTGGCAATGTGCTCAACGCAGGCTTTGACCAAATCTTTAATCTATACAGCCCTGCCGTTTATGAGACGGGCGATATTTTGGATACCTTTATTTATCGCCTCGGCCTTATAGACTATCAGTTTGGCCCGGCGACGGCGATGGGGCTCTTCAAGTCCGTCATATCGATGATTTTGATTTCTTCGTCCTACTTCGTAGCATGGAAGTGCTTCGATTATAGAATTTTTTAGGGGGGAATTTCATGATTCGCAGCAAAGCTTCAAAGATATTCGGCGCGGTGAATATTGTGATATTATCTCTCCTCGCGCTCTCATGTCTTTTGCCCTTTATTCACATCATCGCCATCTCTTTCAGCTCCAATGCCGTCGTATCCAGCGGCGCCGTCACATTTTGGCCTAAGCAAATCACGTTGTATGCCTATAAATATCTTTTGTCCAAAGATCTTTTCTGGAGATCCTTTATGAACTCCGTCGTACGCGTCATTCTAGGCGCAGGCCTAAATCTTTTGATGATTGTCGTGTTGGCCTATCCTTTATCCAAAGAAAAAAAGGACTTTCGTTGGCGTAATATCTATGTATGGTTTTTCTTTTTCACATCGCTTTTTAACGGCGGACTGATCCCCAATTATATGTTGTTAAACCAGTTGAAGATGCTCAATACCATATGGGCGCTCGTACTCCCCTGCGCCGTCCATGTCTTTAACATGATACTCATGCTCAATTTCTATCGTCAACTCCCGCATGAAATGGAAGAGGCCGCTTTCATCGATGGCGCCGGGCAGTGGCGTACGCTCCTGAACATCTATATTCCGTGTTCATTGCCCTCCATTGCGACGCTGGCGCTTTTTTCGGTGGTCAACCATTGGAACGCATGGTTTGACGGGTTAATCTACATGAATGATGCGTCCAATTATCCACTGCAAAGTTATCTGCAGACGGTGATTATCGGTCTAGACATCACATCCGGTAATTTTGACCCGAATGATTTTGAGCGCATCAAAGAGTTGTCCAGCCGGACTATCACCGCAGCTCAAATTATTATCGCGACGCTGCCGGTTCTGCTGATCTATCCATTTTTGCAGAAATACTTTGTCACGGGCATCGTCCTGGGCAGCGTAAAGGGTTGACCCTACCAGATGAATTATATCGGAGGTACCGGCATGAAACAGGTCAAAGCATGGGCTGAAAGGATTACCATTCCAACCTATGCAGTCGGAAAAGCGGATAAGAATCCGATGTTTTTGGAAAAACGCGTGTATCAGGGGAGTTCAGGTAAAATCTACCCGCACGCAATCATCGATACGGTTTCGGATGTGAAGACAGATCAAGCGTATGAAGCCGTCTTTTTGGAGAACGATTATCTATTAATCATGCTCCTGCCCGAGTTAGGGGGGCGTGTGCAGCGCGCGCTCGACAAAACGAATGATTACGACTTTGTATACTATAATCACGTCATCAAGCCGGCAATGGTTGGGCTTGCCGGGCCGTGGATTTCCGGAGGAATCGAGTTTAACTGGCCCCAGCATCATCGCCCCAGCACGTTTGATCCCGTTCACTATTCCATTCGTGAACACTCGGATGGCAGTTGTTCGGTCATGATTGGCGAACTCGAAAACATGTTCCGTACCCGTTGCATCTCCTCCTTCACGCTCTACCCCGACCATGCCTATCTCGAGATCAAAACGCGGCTATATAACCCCACAGATACCCCAAAGACCTTTTTGTGGTGGGCGAACCCCGCCGTTCCGGTGAACGACGACACCCAATCCATCTTTCCACCTGACGTCCATGCGGTGATGGATCATGGGAAGCGGGACGTATCCGCTTTCCCGATAGCTCGAGGCGTCTATTATAAAAAAGATTATGCGCCCGGCACCGACATCTCCCGGTATCGCAATATTCCCGTTCCGACCTCCTACATGGCGTATCGTTCCAACTATGATTTCTTGGGCAATTACGACCATGGGCGTAAAACAGGTCTTCTCCACATTGCAGACCACCGCGTTTCCCCAGGAAAAAAGCAATGGACTTGGGGATGCGGCGAATTTGGGCAAGCGTGGGATCGTAATTTAACCGATGAGGACGGCCCCTATATCGAACTGATGACCGGCTGTTTTACAGACAACCAACCCGATTTCTCTTGGCTCATGCCCTACGAAAGCAAGCGCTTTGTACAGTATTTTATGCCATATAAACAGATTGGCGCAGTGCGAAATGCGACATGTGACGTTGCGCTAAACTATACGGCCCTCAAAGGCGTCTGTTCCGTCGGCGTCTATTCCACCGGTCGCTTCCCCGGCGCGGTCGTTCAGGTTTCCGACGCAAATGAAACATGCCTTTTTACCGAGAGGACGAATCTGCAAGCATCTTTTGCCTATACCTTCAAGTTTAACACAAAGGAGACTGAGCTCTCAGTGCGCGTTTTCGACGCAAACGGACGATTGCTGGGGGAATGCACGCCCGATCATTCACAGAGCTTTATCCCCGAGCCCGCATCTGAAATCCCCGCTCCCCAAAGGGCGTCTACCTGCGAAGAGCTGCTGCTGTATGGCATGCACATCGAACAATATCGTCATGCCACGCGCGATGCTGCGGACTATTACCTCGAAGGACTGCGCAGAGATCCCACAGACGCCCGACTCAACAACGCTTATGGGAAGCTTCTTCTAAGCAAGGGGCACATTGGGGAAAGTGTCTCTTTCTTCAAAGCCGCGGTGAAGAAGCTGACCTGTAAAAACCCCAATCCATATGACGGCGAACCCTTCTTTCATCTCGGATGCGCCTACTGGCAGCTAAAAGACTTTGACCGCGCTTACGACTGCTTTTACAAAGCCACCTGGAACAGCGCATGGCAGGATAGCGCCTTTTACCGCATCGGCACGATCCATATGATGCGCGGCGATAGCGCCCTTGCGATGCAGCACCTGTATCTTTCTTTAGAGCGCAACGCTTGGAATCTCAAGGCGCGGGATGCGTTGACCGTGCTGCTGCGCGAAGCCGGCCGAACGCAAGAAGCCATCGCTATGGCGCAAGGTACATTGGAGCGCGATCCGCATGACGTTATCGCGCTGCATGAACTTGCGTCGTTGGAAAACCGGAAGCCACAATGGATGTACATGCCCGGGTTTAACCATAACACCTGCATTGAATATGCGCTGTACTATTCAGAATGGGGGCGTAAGGCAGCAGCAGAAGCGTTGATGCTCGAATACGTCAAGCATAGTCCCGATGGCGCCGACGTGTACCCCATGATCTATTATCATCTTTATGCCATGACCGAGAATACCGCCTATCTCAAACTCGCAGAGGCTGCGTCCCCTGACTATTGCTTTCCGCATCGATTCGAGGATCAGCTCGCATTGGAGGCAGCCATTCGCTCCGGCCAACCGTGCGCACGCGCTCTATACTATCTCGGCAACCTCTTCTATGACCGACGCGAAGCCGAGCCTGCGATAAAATGCTGGGAAAACGCCGTCGCACAGCGCGACGATTTCTCCATCCCGCACCGAAATCTCGCTTTGGGTTACTTTAATAAGCGCCGCCGCTACGATGACGCATTGCGCGAAATGGAGCGAGCCTTTTCCCTACAGCCCGATGACAGCCGGGTATTCTTTGAACTGGACCTGATGAAAAAAAAGCTCGGTTCTTCCCACAAAGAGCGACTCGATGCAATGGACGCCCATATGGATCTCGTGCTTTCACGCGATGACCTTTATCTAGAATACATCACATGCCTCAACGCCACCGGCCAACATACGCAAGCTTTAGAAAGGCTATATGCCCGTAAGTTCCATCCCTGGGAAGGCGGCGAAGGAAAGGTACCGGCTCAATGGCGGCTTGCTCTGGTTCAGATTGCAAAGCGGCGGCTCGCCGTCGACGACGCAAAAGGTGCTCTGGAGTTATTAAAAACCGCTTCCGGCAGCTACCCGCAAAGCTTTGGCGAAGGTAAACTGGACGGAGCGCAGGAAAATGATCTCTATTATTGGATGGGGGTCGCTTATCAAAAGCTGGGCCTGGGCATAGAGGCAAAGCAGGCGCTTGAGCATGCCAAAGCGGGGCTATCGGAGCCTGCTAGCATGCTATACTACAACGATCAACCCCCTGAAATGATTTATTATCAGGGGCTGGCATGCGACGCGCTCGGCGACCATGAGGGCGCGCTGCAGCGATTCAGACGTCTCGTGGATTATGGAACGACGCATCAGGATGATGTTGTTGAAATTGATTATTTTGCCGTATCCTTGCCAGAGCTCCAGATCCTGGATGAAGATATAGATAGACGAAATAAGACGCATTGCCTCTTCATGCAGGCGCTCGGATATGCCGGTCTGCGCGATACCGCGTCAATGCAAAAGTCGCTCGCAGAACTGGATAAAATAGCGCCAGAGCATCCGGCCCGCCGCATTCATCTGCCAGCATACGCTCTTCAATAGGAGGAACTATCACAATGGATTATTGAGCAATTAGACTAAGCTAAAACCCAAGCTATGATAAGACTGTTGCAGAAGACATCAATCCGCAACAGTCTTATTTTTACTTTGTGATAGACCACGCTTCCCAGTCTATTTCAGCACCACGCTTGCCGCGCCCAGGCGGGCGCGCAGGCTGCGAACCAGGCCCCGATCCGGCGCCACGTACAATTCGCGTGGCGCGCTGAGCGTCACGTGCCTGTCCGAAAGGAAGAAGAGCACGGGCAAATCGCCCGGGTGCTGTGAGAGCAAGGGCGTGAGATCGGCGATCGCCGCATCGCTCTTGAGCTTCAAGAACAGCTTCTTGGGCGTCGCGGGATCGCTGCGCTCCGCTTCATAGAGCGCATCCGGTATGGACGCCTCGCGGCCCGCCCCGCCATAGGCAGGCATCTCCGGCGGCACAGGCATGTCGTCCCACGCAGCGCGCGCGGACGGGGAGAGCACATCGCCCTGCTGGCTGTCGGGCAGCAGCGGTGTCACGCTGTCGAGCAGCAGCTTGGGCTCCTCCTCCTCGCGCACGGACAGCCGGCCCGAGAAGACCACCGCCGTATCGGGCACAAGGCTGCCCAATACGCGCTCATACACCCGCGGAAACACCAGCGCCTCGATTTGCCCCGTGAGATCCTCCAGCGTGGCAAAGGCCATCATGCCGCCGTTCTTGGTCGCCTTTTGGCGCACCTCGGCGAGCAGGCCGCCCATTTTAACGCTCATGCCGTCCCACGAGAGCCCTTTGTCCGCGCTCTCCTTCATCTCTTCGAGCACGCCCGTATTCATCTTGAGCAGCGAGAGCGACTTGCGGTATTCGTCCAGCGGGTGCCCGCTGATGTACACGCCCGTCACCTCTTTTTCCATCGAAAGCATCGCCCGAAGCGGATACTCCTCGATATCCGGCAGGGGCGGCGGCGCGTCGTCCAGGATCTCGCCGAAGAGCGATACCTGGCCCGTGACGTTCTGCTTTCTGGACTTGCCCGCCCCCTCCAGCGCGCGCTCGTAGACGGCCATGACCTGCGCGCGGCGCGCGCCCGTCTGATCGAACGCGCCCGCCTTGACGAGGCTTTCGACCACACGCTTGTTCACCTGGTCCGTATCCACACGGCGGCAAAAGTCGTAGATGTCCTTATAGGGCCCGCCGGCCTGGCGCTCCTGCACGATGGCGTCGATCGCCTTGTCGCCGCAGCTCTTGATCGCCCCGAGGCCAAAGCGGATGCCGCGCCCTCCCTTTGCATCCAGCGATGCGCTGAACTTGCGCACGGACAGGTTGACGTCCGGCGGCAAAAAGGCGATGTCGTGCTTGCGGCAGTACTGCGTATACATGGCGATCTTGGGCGCATAGCCCGCGACGGAGTTCATCAGCGCCGCGAAGAACTCCACCGGATAATGCACCTTGAGATACGCCGTCTGCACGGCGACCACGCCGTAAGCGGCGGCGTGCGGCTTATTGAACGCATAGGAAGCGAACGCGGTCATCTCGTCGAAGATCTTGATCGCGATCTCTTCGCTCACGCCGTTTCGCACGCAGCCGGGCACGACCACCTTGCCGTCCTCCGTGAGGCCGTGGATGAAGTATTCGCGCTCCTGCATCATGACGTCGTGCTTCTTCTTGGCCATCGCGCGGCGCACCAAATCGCTGCGGCCCAGCGAATAGCCCGCCAGATCGCGCACGATCTGCATGACCTGTTCCTGATAGACCATGCAGCCGTAGGTCACGTCGAGAATCGGGCGCAGCTTCTCGTGCAGGTAGACGATCTTCGAGGGGTCCTGCTTGCACTCGATATAGCGAGGGATGGTCTCCATCGGGCCGGGGCGGTACAGCGAGATGGCGGCGATGATGTCCTCAAACGTCTGCGGCTTCATGTTCTGCAAAAAGCCGCGCATACCGCCGGATTCGAGCTGGAAGACGCCGTCCGTATCGCCGGCGGAGATCATCTCGTACACCGCCGGGTCGTCCAGGGGGATGTCCTCCGGCTTTAGCTCGACGCCGCGCTCGTGCAGCATGTCCAGCGCGTCGCGGATGACCGTCAGCGTGCGCAGGCCCAGAAAGTCCATCTTGAGCAGCCCCAGCTTTTCGATCGTGCCCATCGGGAACTGCGTGGTCACGACGTCGTCGTTTTTCTGCAAAGGCACGTACTCCGTCACCGGCAGGCGCGTGATGAGCACGCCCGCCGCGTGGGTAGAGGCGTGGCGCGGCATGCCCTCCAGCGTGAGGGACGTATCGATCAGCGCCTTCACGCGGGGCTCGTCCTCATAGCGGCGCTTGAACTCGGGGTTCGCCTTCAGGGCTTTGGTGAGCGTGATGTTCAGCTCTGTGGGGATGAGCTTGGCCACCGCGTCTACCTCGGCATAGGGATAGCCCATCGCCCGGCCCACGTCGCGCACGACCGCGCGCGCGGCCATGGTGCCGAAGGTGATGATCTGCGATACGTGATCCGGGCCGTAGCGGCGGGCGACGTAGTCGATAACCTCCTGCCTGCGCTCGTAGCAAAAGTCCACGTCGATATCGGGCATGGAGATGCGTTCCGGGTTGAGGAAGCGCTCGAACAGCAGATTGTATTTCAGCGGATCCAGCGTAGTGATGTCGAGCGAATAGGCGACGATCGAACCGGCGGCGCTGCCCCGCCCCGGGCCGACCATGATGCCGTTTTGCTTTGCGTAATGGATAAAATCCCACACGATCAGGAAGTAATCCACGTAGCCCATCGATTCGATGACCGACAGCTCGTAGTCGAGCCGCGCGCGCGCATCCTGCCGGTCGGGCGCGTAGCGCTCCGCGAGGCCCCGCTCGCACAGCTCCCGCAGCATGGAAAGCGGCGTCTTGCCCTCGGGAACCGGATATCTGGGCAAATGGATCGTCTTAAAGTCGAACTCCACATGACAGCGCGCGGCGATCTCGGCCGTTCGCGTAAGCGCCTGCGGCCACTGGGGGAACAGGCGCGCCATCTCCTCCGGCGATTTGACGTACAGCTCCTCCGTATCCATGCGCATGCGGTTCGCGTCGTCCATCGTCTTGCCGGTCTGGATGCACATGAGCACCTCCTGCGCCTTCGCGTCCTCCCTGCGCAGGTAGTGGCAGTCGTTGGTCGCGACGAGCGGAATGCCCGTGCGCTCGGATACCTGCACGAGCAGGGGCAGCACCTGGCGCTCCTCGGCGATGCCGTGATCCATGATCTCTATAAAATAGTTGCCCACGCCGAACAGCTCCTGCATAGAGAGCGCGTGGCGGCAGGCGTCGTCCATGCGCCCGTCGAGCAGCAGCTTGGGCAGGTCGCCCGACAGGCAGGCGGAAAGGGCGATCAGCCCCTCGGTATGCGCGCGCAGCAACTTCATGTCGACGCGCGGTTTGTAGTAAAAACCGCGCGTCCACCCCTCGCTCACGAGCGTGACAAGGTTCTTGTAGCCCACCTGGTTTTCGCACAGCAGGATGAAGTGGCTGTATTCGCGCGCGGCGGAGCGCTTCTCGTCCATATCCTCGCAGGTATAGATTTCGCATCCGATGACCGGATGGATGCCGCGCTTCTTCGCCTCCGCGTAAAAATCGACCACGCCGTACATGACGCCATGGTCGGTCACGGCGCAGTGCTCCATCCCCAGTTCCTTCACGCGGTCGAGCAGTGGGCCGATGCGGTTCGCGCCGTCGAGCAGGCTATATTCGGTATGCAGGTGCAGATGAGCAAAAGGCGGCAAGGCGATTCCTCCCGGTGATGTGATGATTCATTATATCACACGCGCGGGGGATGCGCAAAGCCTGCGTACGCGCCCTGCATGTCAGGTATATTTTGTAGCACACTGTGTTTACAAGATGAAAACCATGCACTATACGCGCTATATCATTTCTTCTTTCGCTTGTAAGGTTTTAGATGACATGACATAGTAGCCCAGTGTGATACGCGGGCACGCCCGACGTGAAGAAGCGCTCTGCTGAGTCCAAGGGTATGCGGCCTACAGGCTGCATACATCCCGGACATCGTTCAATAAACTAAAATCTGCCTTGCAAATGCAAAGGCAGCATGATATGATAATAACGTAGGCAGGAAGGTGCTTGCAGGCGGAATCCCCCGCGAGACGTCGTACGAAAGCGGGGTGATAGCATGAGTGACTTTGAGATAATCTCGGTCTTCCTCATGATCTTATCCCTAGTAGTTTTACTACTCAAAAAGGATAAGTAACAGAAAACCGCCCACAGGCTGGACCCTGTATAGGGCGGTTTTCTGTTTAAAACTGCTCGCGGAGTAATCCGCTAAAAGGTGCTAAGCCTTCCTGCCTACATTGTACGACACCCCGCGCCGTCTGTCAAGCACACGGCGCGGTTCTTTTTTCGATTAAACACATTTTTGCATATATTTCTTAAGACGGTCGGCATAGCATTGAGTTTAAGGCGAGCAGTATTGGTAGTAAATTGCCAATCTACACAACATGTTGATTATTACAAGATGAATATCATGCACTTTACAATCATCTTTCCTCTCGTTTGTAATGTTGTAGATGACATAGTAAGGGCACGCCCTTAAGCAATCAGATGACATAGCTTTTGCTGCCATCCTGTTTATGAAACAAACGTGACACGCCCTGTCACCACGCGCGCAGGAACCATCTGTCGCCCGGCCCGGTCTGCACGATCTCCTGCCAGGCGTCGTGCGGCGCGTCGGGCTCGATCTGGCGGAGCAGCCCGTCAACATCGTCCAGCAGATGGTTTCTAGCGCGCACATACTCCGGGTATGCGCGGCAGATGTAGTTCGTGAGGTCATCCAGCGAGGTCAGCCAGGCCCGGAGGCCATAGCAGCATTCATAGAAGATCAGCTCATAGAGCGCCAGCGCGCAATCCTCCACCCGCCAGAACACATATGGAACGAAGCGGCCCGGCTCTTCAACCGCTATCGGGCAGCGCTGCCCGACGCCAACCCCCGACGCAACCGGCGCGACCACCGCGAGATACCACCTGTCACCGCCCTCGACGAACCATACGCCGCGATCCGCCTTCTTATACCGCGTCCGCAGGCCTGTGGGCGTCGTGTGCGGCGGCGTCCAATCCCCGAAGTAATCCGGCGACGTCTCCGCCCCGAACAGGGCGATCTCCGCCGCCTCATCCTCCAGCGCGAGGCGCTCATCCTCCGACGCGGCGCGCCCCCGCTGGCGGCACAGCTCGTACTCCGCCGCGGTATATCCGTGCTCGTCGTCAAAGTAGCAGACGCCGTCCTTCTCCTCGCAAAGGGACAGCAGCGCATTTGAAAAAAGGCGCTCCACGTCCGCACGCGTGGCGGCGTATAAATGGTCGCGGCTGCTCGTGCCCGGCCTGAAGGCCCCCGTGGTCTCGATGCGGCAGACACCCGGCCCGGCCATCTCCCAAAAGACCGGATCCCCCCAGCGCGCCGTGTCAAAGGGGATCGGCAGCGGCGGGATCGAATCCAATCGCGCCTTCAATATTTCTTTGTACGTCATTTTACCATTATGACACTCCTCTCGAAATAGCCTCTATAGTATTATATTTCATCTTTTGTTCTTTTTCAACCTCTATTGAGTTATTCTACTCTATTGATTATTCATAAACTCTTTCCTGCCGGGTAAGATAATTTGCGAAGGGAGGAGTGTGCCGATGAATAATCCCGAGGAAAACAAAGTGATCGGGCTTCGTATACGGCGAACCCGCGAAAATTTAGGCCTTTCACGCGAAGTGCTGGCTGAAAAGGCCAATATATCTGTCACATTCCTCGCCGATATTGAGCAGGGCAAGAAAAGCACGACAATCCAACCACTAGGAAGACTGGCGACCGCGCTGGACGTATCCACAGACTACATCGCCTACGGCGTGAACAACTCCCGCGCGCTCAGCCCCATCGACGAGATGCTGAAAGACCTGTCGCCCTATCAGCTCGAATGTGCGCACGAAATCCTGCGCCAGTATGTCGCCGCGGTCAAATCCGCGTCGCCCCAAGAGGATGCAGATTGAAAGCAATGTCATTAACTTTAGGATATAAAGCAAAGAAAACGTGGTCAACCCCAGGGGAGGGCACCACGCCAGGGGGCTGGAAGCCCCCGAGAGTGGCCGCTTCAAGGGGTTACAGGGGAGTCCAGAGGGGACGAAGGGGGAAATCGGAATCCCCCTGTCCCCTTTGGCCCCAGCGGAGCGCGTTCCCCCG
>JAEYAR010000169.1 GCA_023404715.1 Bacillota bacterium
CGCCTCTATCCATTTACAACAGGAGCACGCATATGAATGCTTTTTTCCAAGAGGTCTATGACCGGGTCGCCCAAATCCCCTACGGCAAGGTCGCGTCCTATGGCCAGATCGCCTGGATGCTCGGCGCCCCCCGGGCGGCGCGCCAGGTGGGCTGGGCCATGCGGCGTTGCCCGGAGGGCCTGCCCTGGCAGCGGGTGGTCAAGGCGGACGGCTCCATCGCCGGCGGCGGCTATGCCGCCCTGCGCAGAGCGCTGCTGGAGGCCGAGGGCGTTCCATTCCTGCCCGACGGCCGCGTGGACATGCAGGCCTGCTGCTGGCGAGGACCGCAGCAGGCCTGATCCGTCGGCAAAGCGCTTTTTTATGGGTTCACAGGAATCCCCGTAAGCTCCTGTGCGTCGAAGTAAATCGCTTCCTCGGGGTGCTCGCCGCTTTGCGTGTACTCGGGCACGAGCATGTACTGCGCCGCGCCTTCCGGTTGAAGGAACGACCCGTCGTACGTCAGCTGCGTCCCCTCCCCGCCTACCCCGCCGAGGAACTGCTCGCACGCTTTGCCGTCGGCGTACAGGCGGTAGGTGAGGATCGCGTCCGCAGATTTTTGCATCGTCACGACCGCATCGTACCAGGATTCGGGCACGCCCGACAGCGTAACCGAGACCTCGATCGCGACGCCGGACAGGATGTCCGCGGTCACGCGGCACGCGGCGCTGTAGTTTTCAAATGTCTGCTTGTAGGCGGCCGTGTGGACGTCGCTGTTTCGCGCCACGCGCACCGGCATGTAGTGCCCCACAGGCTTGCCGTCCTGCGCGCTGCGGTCGCTAATATAAAATTGCAGGTCGAGCGCATCCTTGCCGCGCGCGGTTTCCGGCAGCGGCGAATCGTAGCGCATCCAGTGCACGCTCACCCCGTCTTGCAGATTTTGGTCGCCCGACATGCGCGGGTTGAGATATGTGCCGTCGGCCAGCTCGATGCCATCCCCGATGGAGACGTGCTGGGCGGCTTCCCCCTCGCGCTCCTCCGTCCAGGCGATGTAGAGCACCTCGCCGTCGTAAAACGTCTGGTTGACCGTGACGGTCAGGCCCGAAAAATGCTGCGACTGACCCTCTGCCGCCGTCGCCGCCTCCTCCAGCTTCGCCTCCAGCCCCCCGTCCTGCGTGCCGCCCGACGCCGAATCCGACTGTGCGAACAGGCCGAAGACGCCGTTTGCCGCCGCCAGCGCCGTGCCCGCGATCAGCGCCATCAGGGCGATCGCCAGGGCCAATCCCGCCGATACCTTCTTTTTCATCTTCTTTTCGCCTTTCCTGGCGTATGCAAGGACCTTTGCCTTGCTTTCATCGGACATCATGACCCCGGAAAGTCTCGCGTCAATCCGCTCACGCGCGCTTCGGCTCATCGCAATCCCCTCCTTCGAGCTTGACTTTCAGCATGTCCCGCGCGCGCGACAGGCGGGTGGATACCGTCTTTTCCGGCGCCCCCAGCACCGCCGCGATTTCGCCGATCTTCATCTCCTGATAGTAATAGAGCAGGATCACCTCGCGGTACTTGGCCTTGAGGCCCGCGATCGCGAACGTCAGCTCGTCGTCCTCTACGTCGAAGGCCTGCTGCGGCGCGGGCAAGCTCTCGCGCAGGGAGCCGACCTCCACCAGGCGGAACCAGCCGTTGCGCCGCATGCTGCGGCAGGTGTTGAGCGCGATGCGGCAAAGCCACGTCTTCTCGCTGCTCTCGCCGCGGAAGCGCTCCATAAACCGGTATGCCTTGAGGAACGTCTCCTGCGATGCGTCCTGCGCCAGCTGACAGTCGCGCAGCTGCAGCGTGCACAGCCGCACGATCATGTCGCCGTACGCGTTCATCATCCGCGTAAGCGCCCGATCTTTTTCCTGGGCGTCCATCGGTTTGGCCTCCTTTCAAAACTGTCGATTACCCCTTCTTTTTTATAGACGCTTCAAACAGACGTAAATCCTTCAAAAGATTCAAAAAATTACGAATTTTTGAATCTTTTGAAGGATTTTGGGATTTTGTAAGCGTCTAAGGGGTGAATGTGTTCAAAGAGTCGCTCATTCGTCTCTGCTGGCGGTAACCCGGGTCGCCCCGGCGGCCGACGTCTTTGTCCTTCGGCATGGCGCGGCGCCGTTCACCATACCGATTTCGCAAGGAGGGGATTCCCATGGGCCTTGAGCGATGACGCCGCCGAACTGCCCGACCGACATCGAAGGAGGCGAACACCGTGAAGAAGGTCTTCACCGCACTGCTCGTGGCCACGCTGCTGGCGTGTGTCGCCGTCGGCGCGCTGGCCGCTGACATTGACGTCACCGTCCAGTGCACGAACACCACGACCTACGCGGACAACCCCGGCACGTGGAATACCGGAAACCGCTCCGGCAAGGTGTACATCTACCACACCGTCACGTCGACGTCCATCCGGTACAACAACCACTTCCGTGTGTACGGCGGCGGCTCGCTCAAGGTCAGCGGCTGGTGCACGCCGAACCAGAACATCCCGCTCCAAAGCAGCGGGATTACCACCAATATGTGGATCGATCTGAGTGCGCGCGGCAACACCTACTACTCCGAGCGCCACGGCATCAACAGCATCACCCTCGGCGGCACCTACGGATGGCCGTTATAACCGGACGACCTGGGCGCGGGGCACACCCGCGCCCCCTATGGAGGGAATAAGCTATGCGCTTGAAGCGTTGGATCGCCGCCCTTATGTCGGCCGCCCTCGCGCTGGGGGCTTGCGCCTGCGCCTATGCGGAGGGCGGACGCCATTCCATCTCCGACATCGCCGCGCTCTCCGGGGGCGGCTGGCACGAGACCTATCAGGCCTACGGCAGGACCATCCGCGTCGACCTGGAGATCGAGGTGCCCGCGGTGGACAGGGCCCCGGTCCTCCTCGTCGAAGAAATGCCGGCGCTGGACGGGCAGCGCCAGCGCGAGCTCGACGCGCTCTACAACCACGTGCAGGACGACAACCCGATCAACTCATACGATTTCAGATCGGACGATTATTCGACCGCATGGATATATAAGCTGCCCTACGGGTTCGACGAAAAGGCCGGCGAGACCATGCTGACCGTGAAGTGGCCGCGCCGGGCGCAGATGGCGTACGACTGGACGAAGGCCTATGCCGACAACAACCCCCTGCCCCTGCAGGCCGCGTTCGACATCGCCCTTGAGCGCTTTCACGACGTTTTCCCAGGCATCGACCTCATGGTCAAGGACGTCGCCCTGGAGGACAGATATCTGAACAAAAAGACAGGCGAGCCCATCCGGGAGATGGGCGGATACCTTTTGAACTGCAGGCAGCTCTTCCACGGCATTCCGCAGATAACAACCGCCAACCGCACCTTTTTATCCCGTCTGACCCACGACGCCGTCGATGAGATTCCTTTCTTCGGCGACTATAACGTTCTCGCCACCGTCGTGGCCGACGACGCTTACTCGCTGAATTGCAAGCTGATAAGGGAAAAGGCGGTGCTGCACGAGGACATCCCCCTGCTGTCCTTCGACGACGTGAAGCCCGCGATCGCCGCGTTGATTCAGAGCGGCAACATACGCAACGTCTACAAGGTCCAGCTCGCCTACGTTGTCTTCGACAATCCGGACGACCTGAACGACACATTCGTGCTGCTCCCCTGCTGGGTCGCGTGGTGCGAGTATTACCGCGACGCCAAGGAGGAGATGAAAGAATACCAAAAAAATACGCCCTATTTCGAACACTTGTGGTATAAGCCCATCATCCTCAACGCGCAAACGGGCGACCTGTTGGATCCCAAGAGCGTGGATCCCCTGCGCGCCCGCTGCCCTGAGATCATTCCGTGGTAGGTCACGACGGATTACGCGACCGGGGCGCGGGGCACACCCGCGCCCCCTATGGAGGGAATAAGCTATGCACTTGAAGCGTTGGATCGCTGCCATGATATCATCCTGCCTCGCGCTGGGGGCTTGTACCGCCAATGCGGAGGCGAAGCGCCATTCCATCTCCGACATCGCCGCGCTCTCACAGGGCGGCTGGCGCGAGACCTATCAGGCCTACGGCAGGACCATCCAGGTCGACCTGGAGATCGAGGTCCCCGCGGTGGACAAGGCCCCCGTCCTCCTCGTCGAAGAGATGCCGGCGCTGGACGAGCAGCGCCGGCGCGAGCTCGACGCATTGTACAACCACGTGCAGGACGACAATCCGATCAACTCTTACAGGTTTAGGTCGGACGATTATTCAACTGCATGGGCATATAAGCTTCCATATCAGCTCGACGAAAAGGCCGGCGAGACCATGTTGACCGTGAAGTGGCCGCGCCGGGCGCAGATGGCGTACGACTGGACGAAGGCCTATGCCGACAACAACCCCCTGACCCTGCAGGCCGCGTTCGACATCGCCCTTGAGCGCTTTCACGACGTGTTCCCAGATATCGACCTCATGGTCAAGGACGTCGCCCTGGAGGACAGATACCTGAACAAAAAGACAGGCGAGCCCATCCGGGAGATGGGCGGATACCTTATGATCTGCAGGCAGTTCTTCCACGGCATCCCGCAGATAACAACCGCCAACCGCACCTTTTTAGCCGGTCTGAGCCACGACGCCGTCGATGAGATTCCTTTCGCCGGCGACTACGAGGTGCGCGCCACCGTCGTGGCCGACGACGCATACTCACTTTTTTGCAAAATGATACGCGAAAAGGAAGTGCTGCACGAGGACATCCCCCTGCTGCCCTTTGACGACGTAAAGCCCGCGATTGCCGCGTTGATTCAAAGCGGCAACATACGCAACGTCTACAAGGTGCAGCTCGCCTACGTGGTCTTCGACAATCCGGACGACTTGAACAACACATTCGTGCTGCTCCCCTGTTGGGTCGCTTGGTGCGAGTATTACCGCGACGCCAAGGAGGAGATGAGTGAGTTTGATAAAAACGTGCCCTATTTTGAAACCTTGTGGTATAAGCCCATCATCCTCAACGCGCAAACGGGCGACCTGCTGGACCCCAAGAGCGTAGATCCCCTGCGCGCCCGCTGCCCCGAGATCATTCCGTGGTGAGGCTTTACAGCCTACGCGACCGGGGCGCGGGGCATTCTCCGCGCCCCTTTTCATGGAGGAATTACCTATGCGCTTGAAGCGTTGGATCGCTGCCATGATATCATCCTGCCTCGCGCTGGGGGCTTGCGCCGCCAATGCGGAGGGGCAGCGCCATTCCATCACCGACATCGCCGCGCTCTCACAGGGCGGCTGGCGCGAAACCTATCAGGCCTACGGCAGGACCATCCAGGTCGAACTGGAGATCGAGGTCCCCGCGGTGGACAAGGCCCCCGTCCTCCTCGTCGAAGAGATACCGGCGCTGGACGAGCAGCGCCGGCGCGAGCTCGACGCATTTTACAATCACGTGCAGGACGACAACCCGATCAACGCATACATGTTTAGGTCGGACAATTGGTCGACCGTGTGGGCATATAAAATGCCCTATCAGTTGGACGAAAAAGCCGGCGAGACCATGTTGACCGTGAAGTGGCCGCGCCGGGCGCAGATGGCGTACGACTGGACGAAGGCCTATGCCGACAACAACCCCCTGACCCTGCAGGCCGCGTTCGACATCGCCCTTGAGTGCTTTCACGACGTGTTCCCAGATATCGACCTCATGGTCAAGGACGTCGCCCTGGAGGACAGATACCTGAGCAAAAAGACAGGCGAGCCCATCCGGGAGATGGGCAGATACCTTATGATCTGCAAACAGCTCTTTTACGGCATCCCGCAGATAACAAGCGCCAATAGCACCTTTTTAGCCGGTCTGAGCCACGACGCCGTCGATGAGATTCCTTTCGCCGGCGACTACGAGGTACGCGCCACCATTCTAGCCGACGACGCTTACGTGCTGGATTGCAAATTGATACGCGAAAAGGAAGTGCTGCACGAGGACATCCCCCTGCTGCCCTTTGACGACGTAAAGCCCGCGATCGCCGCGTTGATTCAGAGCGGCAACATACGCAACGTCTACAAGGTGCAGCTCGCCTACGTGGTCTTCGACAATCCGGACGACTTGAACAACACGTTCGTGCTGCTCCCCTGTTGGGTCGCTTGGTGCGAGTA
>JAEYAR010000001.1 GCA_023404715.1 Bacillota bacterium
CGGCAATCTCGGGCGCGGGCTCCGGCACTTCGCGCAAGCGGCGGCTCAGGCGCGTCTTGTGCTTCTTGATTTGCCGCTCCAGAATGTCGATTCCTTTGTCCAGCGCGGGCAGCGACAAATCGCGCTCTTCATTTTCGGTGCGCATCTGGTGGCCGCCATAGGGCATCGTAATCTCGACCTTATAGATCCCCTTGCGCTCGGAGATCTTTACCACAATCGTGGAGGCATCCTCTTCCTCGCTGCGGTAGTAAGCGTCCAGCCGCTGATGCAGCTTCTTTTCCATCGTGTCCAAAACATTCTGAGGGACATGGGCATCCTTAGTGACGAAACGAACGATCATTTGAAAGCCTCCTTTGGGAATCATGTTGCGGCATCTTTCTTCATGCCGGCTTTCAAAACCTTTAAGTTCTGGCTTTATTATACCTTATCGCTAGCGAAAAAGCAACTGACTTGTAGACAGTTCATAAATTCGCCGCAAAGCTGCCACAATCGGGCTTGACGCCATTCCCCCCTTATGATAAACTAATCAAAATTGAACGACTGAAAGGGGTGAGATGCGTGCAGCGCGGTTTTAAGCAGGGGCTTATCTGGCAAAACATCGCCGATGTCGCCATCCAAACACACCAACTGACGGGGGCCTTATTAAAGTGCGCCTTTTTTGCGTACGCATCGCGTCCCGGCTCCTGTACGGCGGGTTAGGCCCGTCCGTCCTTTTGCCTGCCCGGGTACGTCCTGCGACGCCCGGGTATTTTTATGCCCATTTTGAAAAGGAGGGTCCGTTTATTATGAAGCGTTTCCTCGCGACGGTATCGCTCTGTGCCCGTCAGGCGCTCGACGGCAATCTGCTCGGCGTCTGCGGCGAGTATGCCGTGCGTTTTGTCCAGTTTCTGCTGCTCACGCTCATCTGGCGCGCGCTTGCATCTGCGGGCGCGGATTTGGGCGGCATGACGCTTGGCGCCTTGCTGACCTATTCGCTCATGGCGTCCGTCTGGCGTCAGCAGCTGAACATCCTCACGCCCGCCACCTCGGCGCTGTGGGAGGGCTCGCTCATCGGCCGCTTTACCCGGCCCGTTTCGATCCTGCATAGCCTCGCGGCCGAGACCATCGGGCGCTGGTGGCTCCCCGTCTTCGTCTTCTATGGGTTGCCTGTATGGGCGCTCTCCCCATTGCTCGGCGTATCGCCGCTGCCTGCCGGGCCCGTGTGGGGTCTGCTATCCCTCTTGAGCCTCGCGCTCAGCGCATCGCTCGGCTTTGCGCTCGACCTGTGCTTTTCAGCGCTGGCCATGCGCCTGAAAAACGGGTGTTGGGCGGCAACGCAGGTGCGCGAGGCCGTCTACGAGCTGCTCTCCGGGGCGATCATCCCCTTTGCGCTCATGCCCGCGCCCGTCGCGCGCGTCTTCGCGCTGCTGCCCTTCGGATCGATCGCGAGCGCGCCGCTCTCCCTCTACATCGGCAGCGCGTCTCCGCTTCCGACGCTCGCGCTGCAAGCCGTATGGAATGTGCTTCTCTGGCCGGCCGCGCTGTTCGTCTTTCAAAAAAGCCGGGAAAGGATGGTGTCTTATGGCGGCTAATCTCAAGACGCTGCTTCGGCTCTACCGGATCTATGCGCGCATGGACGCGCTTTGGTTCTTGCGCGATACCCGCTATTGCCTTCTACAGATGGCAGCGGACGTGGTGAGCGCCGCCGCCTGCGTCTCCGGCATTTTTCTGCTCGCCGCGCGTTTTGACGGCCTGGGCGGTATGACGCGGCCTGAGGTTCTCTTCCTGCTCGGCTACGCGACCCTCGTCGACGGGGTCTACATGCTGCTCTTCGCGAGCAACAACGCGGGACAGGTCAGCCGCATCATCGGAAGGGGCCAGCTCGACCACTGCGTGTTGCAGCCCGTTCCGATCTGGATGCAGTTGCTCGCCTCCGGCTTTTCGCCCGTATCCGGGTGCAGCATTTTGATGTGCGGCGCGGCGCTCAGCGCCTATGCCGTGCATGCGGGCGCTTTGCCCGTCAGCATTCCCCTATTGCTCCTTTGCGCGCTGTGCTCCTGCGCGGTCATCATCAGCGTCGTCTACCTCATCTCTTGCCTCGCTTTTTACGCGCCCGCCGCGGCGGAAGAGATCGCCTCCGACGCGCGCGGCCTCTTCGGGGAGATGAAGGGCTATCCGCTCGGCGGCCTCGCCCCCGCATTGCAGGCGGTTTTCTGCACGGTGCTGCCCATCGGCCTCACCGGTTGGATGCCCGCCCAGGCGCTCATCCGTCCTGCGGGCCCCTCGCCGTTCCTGCTGCTGTTTGCAGCGGCCTGCGCGCTGCTGTTTCTCACACAATACGTCTTTCGGAAAGGAATGAAACGCTATGCAACCATCGGCTGCAGCCGTTACTCCGGCTTTGGACATCGTTGACGTCAGCAAAATCTATCAGCAATGGCAGCGCAGCGGACGCATGCGCGATGTCGTCAAGAATTTGCTGCACCCTGAAAAGCGCGAGGTCGCGGCGCTGTCCCACCTCACGCTGCGCGTCATGCCCGGCGAATTCGTCGCCTACGCCGGCGCAAACGGCGCGGGCAAGTCGACGACGATCAAGCTGCTCTCCGGCATCCTCGCGCCCACTTCGGGCTCGGTGCGCGTGCTCGGTCTTAATCCCGCCAAGGATCGGGTGGCGCTCATGCGCCGCATCGGCGTCTGCTTTGGCCAGCGCACGGAGCTTTGGTGGGATCATCCGGTCATCACCAGCTACGAATGGAAGCGCGCCGTCTGGGACATTCCGGCGGACGTCTATGCGCATAACCTCGCCCTCGTCACAGACCTGCTCGATTTGGAGGGCCTGCTGCATACGTTTGCGCGCGAGCTAAGCCTCGGCCAGCGCATGCGCGCCGACCTGGGCATGCTGCTGCTGCACTCGCCCTCCGTCCTCTTTCTCGACGAGCCGACGCTGGGCCTTGACGTGCTCGCTAAGCAGCAAATGATCGCCTTCCTGCGCCGGATCAACCGCGAGGCGGGCGTCACCATCGTCGTCACCAGCCACGATATGGACGATCTGGAGGCCATGGCACAGCGCATCGTGCTCCTGCGTAGCGGCGAAATCGCATTCGACGGCGACTTTACCGCGCTGCGCAGCGCTGCCGGAGGATATGCGCGTATCCGCGTGCGCGCTAAGGGCGACGCGCCCGACGTCGCCGGCGCCGCCTTCCTCTCTACGCACGAGGGCGTGCACGAATACGCCTTTGACCGTACGCGCGTGGCCGTTCACGACCTGCTCGCCTCCCTCGCAGATTGCCCGCTGATCGAGGACGTGGAAATCGGCAAAGCCCCGATTGAGGACGTCATCGCAGGGATGTACAGGTCGTGGAAGGAGGCGTAGCCCTCCCGCGAAAGTAAATAACCTTATCGCTTATTCTTCTGTTTCAGACGTATGTAAAGACTTTATTCTGTTCTTTGTTCCCATTTCTTCACTTTCTCGTGTAAGTAAAGAACTTTGACGCGTTTTGTCTGATGTTTTCTCTTTACTTATTCGTGCTTATCTGTTACACCTCACTTGAGAGGGTGAAGTTCATGGTCGAGCAGGAACTGCAAGCGCTGGTAACCCAAATTCAGAACAGAGAGTGCGAAGGACAAACCGTGGAAGTCAAGGCCGCCCATCGAGGCTGCCCCGAAAGGCTTTACGATACGATCTCCGCTTTCTCTAATCAGAACAGCGGCGGCACTTTTGTCTTCGGATTGGATGAACGTCAGAATTTTCAGACGGTCGGCGTCTATGATCCCCAGGATCTTCAGCGAAAGGTGATGGAATATTGCGAACAGATGACGCCTATCGTTCGACCGGTGTTCACCGTTTGCGAGAGCGCCTCCCTGGTCATCGTTTCCGCCGAAATTCCGCCCGTCGACATCTCCGAAAGACCCTGTTTCAAAACATGCGCGTGTAGGCGATGCGGATAAGCCCATGACGGAATACGAGGTCTACAGTTATATGGCTTATCGCGCACGCCTGCGGGGCGATATCCGCCCTATCGTGGAGGCCTCGCTGGCCTCATTGGACCCCATAAAACTCGAAGAATATCTCCTACGGCGAAAAGCGAACCGGCCCAATCTGGCGTCTGTAACGCATGAACAGCTATATGAGCTGACCGGCGTCATCCACGACGGATGCGTCACGCTGGCTGCGCTCTTGCTGTTCGGCCTCTATCCTCAAGCCTACTTCCCAAAGGCCTGCTTTCCTTCTGTCACACGCCACGAACCAGAAAGGAAATCGTGCGGTATCTAGGTCTCCCCTCCGCGCAATATGCGTTGAGGCGCTATCTCGATCCGTTGATCGAAGATGGCGCGATTCAGCTCACGCTGCCCGATAAGCCGCACAGCACGCGGCAGCAATACGTTACGGCGGCCCCATTCAAGCGATGACAGAATGTAAAGACATCCCCCAGCAAAAAAGCGAGACCCCGCGGCTCATGCCGAAGGGTCTCGTTTTTTACACTGGATGCGTTTTACAACGTCGCTTCAACCAAGCTCTTGTGATCGCCCTTGGCCAGCCGCTTCACCCGTTCCAGGTCGAGCCCCAGCGCCTCGCTCATGCGCTCGCCGTACGCCTCGTCCGCCCAATAGCAGTGCACCGCATGGCGGTACTTGACGTTGGGCGTGACGGGGGCGATGTTGCGCGCCGTGTTCTCGATCAACAGCGCGCGCTTGTCCTCGGTCATGACCCGCCATAGGTCCCCGCCCGCGCGAAAGCAGTCGTCCGTGGGGTCGTCCTGCGGGTCGTACGCGTACATCGCGCCGGTCAGGTCGAGCGGCGGTTCCATCACGTCCGGCTGCGCGGCCCAAACGCCCTGGCTGTTCGGCGTATAGGCGGGCGCGCCGCCGTAGTTGCCGTCCACGCGCATAAACCCGTCGCGGTGATAGTCGTTAACCTCACAGCGCGCGCGGTTCACCGGGATCTGGTTGTAATTGACGCCCAGGCGGTAGCGCTGCGCGTCTCCGTAGACGAACAGGCGCCCCTGCAGGAACTTGTCCGGCGAGAAGCCGATCCCCGGCACCACGTGCGCGGGCGTAAACGCGGCTTGCTCGACCTCGGCAAAGTAGTTCTCCGGGTTGCGGTTAAGCTCCAGCACGCCCACCTCATGCAGCGGGTATTCCGCGTGCCGCCAGATCTTCGTGATGTCAAACGGGTTTTCGTAATGCTGCCTGGCCTGCTCCTCGGTCATGATTTGCACGTACATCGTCCACCGCGGGAAATCGCCCTTCTCGATAGACTCATAGAGGTCGCGCCCATGGCTCTCGCGATCGTTTGCGATCAGTTCGGCCGCCTGCGCGTCGGTCAGGTTTCGGATGCCCTGCTGCGTCTTGAAGTGGAATTTGCACCAGACGCGCTCGTTTCGCTCGTTTAACAGGCTAAACGTGTGCTCGCCGAAGAAGTGCATATGCCTGAACGAAGCCGGGATGCCGCGGTCCGACATCACGATGGTCGTCTGATGGAACGTCTCGGGCAGCAGCGTCCAGAAATCCCAGTTGTTCTGCGCGGAACGCATGCCCGTCCTCGGGTCGCGCTTCACCGCGCGGTTGAGGTCCGGGAAATTATGCACGTCGCGCAGGAAGAAGGTCGGCGTATTGTTGCCCACCAGGTCCCAGTTGCCTTCCTCCGTGTAAAACTTGACTGCGACGCCCCGGATATCGCGCTCGGCGTCCGCCGCCCCGCGCTCGCCTGCGACGGTGGAAAACCGGATAAACAGGTCCGTCTTCGCGCCCTTTTGCAATACCTTGGCGCGCGTCCATGGGGAGATGTCGTGCGTCACGGTCAGATGCCCGTAGGCGCCCCACCCCTTCGCGTGCATGCGCCGCTCCGGAATGACCTCGCGGTCGAAATGCGCGAGCTTCTCCAGCAGCCAAACGTCTTGCAGCAACACCGGGCCGCGCGGCCCGGCCGTCAGGGAATGCTCGTTTTGCGCGACCGGCGCGCCCGCCTCGTTCGTCAGCTTGCGTTTGTTCTCATCCATCTTTCCCATCCTCCTTCAATGCTTTTGTGTCGCTTGTGTACGGCGAATTGCCGTTCCGCCGCGCTCTACTGCAACTATATCAGTTACATTTATATTTGTCAAGCCTTTATGAAAAATAATTGAGAAAGATTCTCATTTCAACCACTCGTCATAGGGTTAAGGCCTATCTTCTCGATTGTAATCGGTAAACAGGGTTATGCCGCCCGGATTGAAGTCGCGCATCGCCTCAAATCTCTCGATGTATGCAAAGGCCTCATCTCTCGTAATCAGCTTATCGTTTGCGGTATTCAGATCCCAATCCTCCGTATAAAACCAAAGTTCTTCCTGTCCTACCTCGTCGTAGTCGCTGATCACCCCTTCTCGGACAATCAGCTCTGTGCCGCCGAGATCGAAGAGGTAGTCTCGCGAATACGCCGCGCCGTCCGATCCATGGTTGACAAAGCCGCCGTCACAGCTCAAATATATCGTATTTCTCGCCCATCCCTGTAGAATCTGAACCGGCTTACCATTTGAAAGCACAAACAGTTTATATACCTCGCCGCCAATGTCTAATATAAGCAATTCTTCGATTCCGTTTCCGTCGATATCCCGAATCATGTAGCCCGTATTTTCACGATTCATCCAGTACGCCTGTTGAGGTTCATAAAACAGGTAAGAGTTCTCTTTTGACGCCCATTCTTCGCTAAGCACATCATAATGAATGTCGAGGATTTGGGTAAACGAATCCCATTCTTCGTCAGCTTTAATAAAGGAACGGGTCTCTTCTTTCGCTTCAATATATTCCTCCCCGGTACACGTACACTCGATATAATCCGTATTCACCCAGCCTTCCATGCCGTTCCAGGAATCCGGGCTTGTAGCGGCTGCTTGCACAACGCGAATATATGCTTTTTTATTCTCTATTTGGACCAATTCAAAAACATCCGCCTGTTCGAGGTGACCGACGACACGTGCTTCCTTATCTCCCGTTTTAACCTTGACGTAATTACCCATGCACGCGCATCTTGCCGTCATTACATGAAGCTCAAGGTGCTGCGCATGATAAATAGAATCTTGCTCCGTTTTAATAGACCTGGCTTTGTCCGCATAAGCGCAACTCGTTAGCGCAAACACAAGAAAACTTGCGATGGCTGCGCCGACCTTTTTCACATTCATTCCTCTTTTCATAACCATTCCCACCTGTTTATCCATGAAGTAAAGGCGTGAGACCTGCAATCTCACGCCCTCCTGTTACTCTTCGCGTTTCTGCGGTATTTACCTCACCGGCAACACGTAGCCGATCTTCTTCATCACCTTTTGCAATGTGCGGCTTGCGATGCGTCCGGCGCGCTCCGCGCCGTCCTTCATCACGCTCTCCAGGTACGCCTTGTCCTTGACGATGCGGCCGTACTCCGCCTGAATGGGTTCGAGCGCCGCGATGATCGCGTCCGCCGCCTTTTGCTTGAGCTCACCGTAGCCCTTCCCCTCCATCTCCCCGGCGATCTCCTCTACCTTGCGGCCGGAAAGGGCGGAGAGAATCGTCAGCAGGTTGGATACGCCCGGCTTGCTTTCCGGATCGAAGCGGATCTGGGCGTCGGAATCCGTCACCGCGCGCTTCACCTTGCGGCGCACCACGTCAGGGGCGTCGAGCATGCTGATGAAGCATTCGTCGGGATCTGACTTGGACATCTTGCGCGTGGGCTCTTGCAGGGACATGACGCGCGCGCCCGTCTTGGGGATGAACCCCTCCGGGATCTTGAAAACGTCGCCGTATAGGCCGTTAAAGCGCTGGGCGATGTCGCGGCAGATTTCAATATGCTGCTTTTGATCCGCGCCGACGGGCACGAGGTCCGTCTGATAGAGCAGGATGTCCGCCGCCATCAGCACGGGGTAGGTGAACAGGCCCGCATTGACGTTGTCCGCATGCTTCTGGCTCTTGTCTTTGAACTGGGTCATGCGCGAGAGCTCGCCCATGTACGTATAGCAATTGAGCAGCCACGCCAGCTCCGCGTGTGCGGGCACGTGGGACTGCAGATAGATGATGTTCTTTTGCGGGTCCAGGCCAATGGCCAACAACAGGGCGGTTAGCTCCTGCGATTGGCGCCGCAGCAGGGCCGGCTCCTGGCGCACCGTGATGGCATGCAGGTCGACGACGGAGTAAATACAGTCGTAAGCGTCCTCCAGCAGCTTCCAATTGCGCATTGCGCCGATATAATTGCCCAGCGTCGGCGTGCCTGACGGCTGAATGCCGGAATAAATGCGCTTCTTTGGCGCGGATACCGTCTGATTCTCCATAAAAAGCTTCCCCCTCATCTACCGGGATCGATATTCATAAATTTTATCACAACGTGGACAGAACCGCAAGGGTCCGTGATATAATAGAGGACAAAATACACCATCACTGATTGCCAGCGTAGAGGAGGAAGCGCATGAGACAAAGACCCGTTTTTCTCGCGCTGCTCGCAGCGCTCTTGCTTGTGCCGGCATGCGGCCTGGCCGCGTTCCCGCACGTCCGCGCGTCGTGCTATCCGGTCTATCTCGCCTGCGTCGCCGCGGGCTGCGACCCGGCTCAAACGGACATGTTTCTCATGCCGCAGGCCGGGTACATGGAGGACTACGCGCTCAGCGAACCGGACTTTGCGCGCTCGCAGCGGTCGGATATCGTCGCGCTCCTGGGCGGCGGGCTCGAAAGCTTCACCGCTTATCTCTATCAGGATGGCCTCAAGCCCCTGATCGTCGCGGGCGAGCACATACAGCGCATCCCCGGGCGGGTGCTCGATCCGGACGAGGACGAAGCCCCCTCGGACAATCCCTACGTCTGGCTCTCCCCCGCACGCTGGGGCGAGATGGTGCACGGCCTCAGCGCCGCGCTGTGTCAGCTGGACCCTGAAAACGAGGCCGCCTATACGCGCGCAAACGAGGAGGCGCAGGCCGCCGTAAAGCGTGTAAAGGACGCGATGGCATCCGAGCTCGCCTTTTACGCCGGGCGCCAGGTCGTCGTGACGCACCCTGCGCTCGCCTATCTGGCGCTGGACGCGGCGCTCGACGTGGTGCTGACAATCGAGCGCGATCCGTCCGTACAACCCCAGCCCGGCGACGTTGAGGAGCTGCTCGCCCTGATAGCGCCGTATCCGGAGGCCGTCGTGCTGGTGGAGGATACCGCGCCGGACGCGCTCCTCGCCTTGCCCGGCCGCGTTACGGCGAACCTCGGCGTGCTGACGGGCGGGCCGCTTTCCGGGGACGCGACGGTCTGGGAACGCGCGATGATGCAAAACATACGGACGCTCAAAGCGGCGCTGCAACGATAAAGAAAGGTATATTACAGATGGACGATCTCTTCACCGCATCCAATGAAAAGCTGAAGCCCCTGGCCGACCGCATGCGCCCGCGAACGCTGGATGAGTTCATCGGCCAGCCGCACATCGTCGGCCCGGGCAGGCTGCTGCGCCGCGCCATCGAGGCCGACCGCATGACCTCCTGCATCTTCTACGGCCCGCCCGGCTGCGGCAAGACCACGCTCGCCTCCATCATCGCGGGGACGACGCGCGCCGCCTTTGTGCAGCTCAACGCCGTCACCAGCGGAGTCGGCGAGGTGCGCGAGGTCGTCAAGGAGGCGCAAAACCGGCTCTCGCTCTACGGCCAGGTCACCTATCTGCTGCTCGACGAATGCCACCGTTGGAGCAAGTCGCAGTCCGACTCCATCCTGCCCGCCATCGAGAAGGGGACGATCCGCTTCATCGGTTCTACCACCGAGAATCCCTTTATCGCCATGACGCCGGCCATCGTCAGCCGCTGCCGCGTATTTCAGTTTGAGGCGCTCTCACAGGCGGACGTAGAGACCGCCATGCTGCGCGCGCTTTCCGACACGGCGCGCGGCTTTGGCCTGCAGAAGGTCGAACTCGCCCCCGACGCGCTGCATCACATCGCCAAGATCGCCAACGGCGACGTACGCTCCGCCCTCGGCGCGCTGGAGCTGGGCGTGCTCACCACCCCGCCGGATGAGGCGGGCGTCGTCCGCTTTACGCTCGCGGTCGCGGAGGAGTCCATCCAAAAGCCGGTCATCCGCTGCGACGAATCGCTCTATTACGACATGCTTTCCGCCTTTTGCAAAAGCCTGCGCGGTTCGGATAGCGACGCGGCGCTCGCCTGGTTCGCCCGCCTGAATTACGCGGGCGTCGATCCGCGGCTGATCGTCAGGCGCATCATCGCCCACGCCAGCGAGGACGTTGGGCTGAGCAACCCCATCGCGATGCTGCAGGCCGTCGCCGCAGGGCAGGCGCTGGAGATGGTCGGCATGCCGGAGGCGCGCCTTTCCATCGCCCAGGCCATCTGCGCGATCTGCGAAAGCCCCAAGTCCAACAGCGTATCCGCCGCGGTGGATGCGGCGATGCAGGATGCGCAGCAGGGCGGCTTTGGGCCCGTGCCCGTGCACCTGCGCGATACGCATTACAAGGGCAGCGCGCGTCTGGGCTCGGGCGCGAACTACAAATACCCGCACGACTTCCCTGGCCACTATGTGGAGCAGGATTACATGCCGCCGGAGGTCAAAGGGCGGCGCTACTACCTGCCCAGCGATCAGGGCAACGAGCTCAAGCTGCGCGAACGCCGCCGCGCGCGGGGGCAGGCGTGAAGCGATGATTCATTTCTCTACTAACAGAGACCATCGACGCGCTCGGGGCGATTTCGCGCACGGACGCTCTGACCGCCATACGGCATCGGGTTCCCATAGAAGACATCGCCAACGAGGTCTACCATCTCATCTTTGGACAGGCGAACGAGTACCTCGTTCGGTCCGGCCTCGTTACAACGCCGCGCCCACGCCCCGGCGAAGGACGATATGAGCAGGCATTCTCTTGCGCCAAATAATAAAGCTGTCGAGACAAGTTCCTCGACAGCTCTTTTGATCATTTTTCCTGTATGCTTTTCTTCAGGTCGTCGATGGTGTTGGCCATCTCCGAGGACGTCTTGACCATCTCCGCAATCTTGTCGCACGAGTGCATGATCGTCGAGTGGTCGCGCTTGAACGAATCGCCGATGCGCGGCAGCGACATCTCGGTCATCTCGCGCGTGAGATAGATCGCGACCTGCCGCGGCAGGGCGATCTCGCGTTTGCGCTTCTGGCCGACGATGTCCTGTACGGAGACGCCGTAGTATTCCGCCACCGCCTGCTGGATCAGCTCGCAGGTAATGCGCTTGGGATCGCGTACCGATAGGATGTCCCGCAGCGCCTCTGAGGCGAGCGAAACGTCGACCGAGCGCCCGGTCAGCGACGCGTAAGCGATGACGCGCGTAAGCGCGCCCTCCAGCTCGCGGATGTTGGACTCGATGCGCGCGGCGATGAGCTCGAGCACCTCGTCGTCCACGGCGATGCGCTCGCTCTCCGCCTTCTTGCGCAGGATGGCTACGCGCGTTTCAATGTCGGGCTTTTGAATGTCGGCGATAAGGCCCCACTCAAAGCGCGAGCGCAGCCGCTCTTCCAGGCGGGCGATCTCCTTCGGCGGCTTATCGGACGATATGATGATCTGCTTGCCCGCGCCGTGCAGGGCGTTGAACGTATGGAAAAACTCCTCCTGCGTGGATTCTCGGCCTGCGATAAACTGAATGTCGTCGACCATCAAAACGTCCACGTTGCGGAAGCGGTTGCGAAACTCTACGTTCTTGTTGTTCTTGATCGCCTGAATCAGCTCGTTGGTGAACGTCTCGCTGGACAGGTACAGCAATCGCATGGCCGGAAACTGCTGCTGGATGTAGTGGCCGATGGCGTGCATCAGGTGCGTCTTGCCCAGACCGACGCCGCCGTATAAAAACAGCGGGTTATACGCTTCGCCCGGCGCCTCTGCCACGGCGAGCGACGCCGCATGCGCAAAGCGGTTGGAATTGCCGACGACGAACGTGTCGAATGTAGACTTGGGGTTAAACATGTTGACGCCGGAAATCGTCAGCGCGTCCTCGCCGCCCTTGCGCTGCCCCTGCCACTCGGCGCGCTCCTGCGGCGTCAGGTACTCGATCGTGACGGGCTTATGGCAAACCTCGAGCACCGCGTTGTTGATGAGCTCCTGATATCGGCCCAGGATCGTCTTGCGCATAAAATCGCTGACGACCTCCAGATACAGGTGGTCGTTCTCCATCGCGAAGGGCTTTAAAGAAGAAGCGATCCATGTCTTGTACGAGACCTCCGGCAGATCCTCGCGCAAAAGCACGGTCGCATTTCCCCAAATCTCTTCAAATTCCATCAAGAAGCCCTCCTCGCAGACGCGCGTTATGAAAATGCACATCAAGGCGCGCCGCATCGCCTGCAATCCTATGCACACCAGGCCATGCGAATTCGCTCGAAATGTGGAATGTGTGGAAATTTTGCACAGGGATATCCACAGCCTGTGGATAATTTCCGAGAAACCACGTCTATGATACCAAAAAAGTCGCGTGTTTTCAAGCTTTTTTCGGTTTTCCCCAGCGCGACCTTTCTGCACTTTTACACAGCGTCGCAAGGGATTGTTGATAACTCTCTCCCCCACCGCTGGTGGTTTTTCGACGGTTTCTGCACAAGTCTTGGCCTTTTTCCACGAAACCTGTGCAAAACAAGGCAGCCCGGACTGAATAAAAATTCAATCCGGGCTGCCCACAAAAATAAATATTCAAAACATTTCCACGTCTGCCGTCTATTTCAGCGCGTCATCCGCCACGCGCCAGCCGGTGCCCGAGGGCGTAAGCGTCAGGCTGGCCGTCGCGAGCGCCTGCTCGTCATTAACCTCGCTCAAAATTTCGATCGTGATTACCGGGGACTGGGCGTATTCGTCGGTCGTCAGCGGCTGATCCGACCAATAGCAGGGGCGGCCGTCGTTGATGAGGCTGACGCCCACGTCGCTATAGCGGGCGTGCAGCGCGTCCCAGGTGATGAACCCGCCCTGAGAGGCGGTAAAGCGGAAGCGGCAGGGAACCGGCATATCCGCCTGATCCACAAGGCTGAGCTCCAGCAGCAGGCCGGGCTGTGCGGAATCGAGGGGCGTGTAGCTGCGCATCGTATCGACGTGAAGACGGCCGGCAGCCGTCTCGCACGATAGTGACACAAGCGAATCCTCCTCGCGCGCGTACTCCAGCAAATCCGGCGTATACATCGCCGCGATCATGCCATACCCGCCGTTTTGAAAGAAGTCGCCCAGCTGGTACATGCGCCACTGTTCACGCTGATCCTCAGCCAGCAGCCCTTTTTCGACGATCAGATCCTCCAGCTCGTCCAAAAAGGCTTCGTAGGCACCGCGCAGCCGCCCCAGCTCCTCGGCGTTGAGCAGGGCGTCCCCTTCGACCGCAAAGGCCGGAATCGGCAACAAAAGCAGCGCCAACAGGATGTATAAAGCGCGCTTCATGGCGCATTCCTCCTCGCTACGGCTTCTTACTCCCTTACGGGGCAAAATAGATGATGTCGCTCACGCGGCGCTGGCCGCCGCCCGCGGGCTTGTTGATGATCTCGCCTTGAAAGCACAGCGTGGCCGAGCCGCCGCCGTCCAGGTTATAGGCCGTGACGCAGCCCTGCTCGACGAACACCTGCGCCAGCTCCTGCAGCGTCATGCCCTTATCCGACCAGCCGTCGCGCCGCCCATCCGCCACGACGACCACGTACTCCCCGTCCGCCGTCTGGCCGATCGCCGTGCGCGGTTCACGGATGCGGTCATTCGTGTAGATAAAGTACTTTTCGGGCATCTCGAGCGCTTCGCCGTCGCGCACGAGCGCGGGGCCGAACTCAAACGACTGCACGACGCCCCCCAGCATCAGGTCCTCCGCCGGAATCGGCGTCTCCTGGCGCTCGGAGAGCAGATAGGTTTCCATGAGTCCGTTCCGGTCGACCGTCATCAGGTCGCGCGAGACCTTCTTTTCACGGTAAAGCTGGCCGTTGCGGATGATGATGCCGACGTTGTCCTTATGGTTGTAATAGTCCCCGTTAAAGGCGAGCACCGCCCCATTGCGCTCGGCGATCGATTCGGTGTCTTCGACCATCTTTTTGTCGTATACGTCCCCCGCGAACGCCGTGCGCAGCTGCGCGGGGTCGACGACTCGAACGCGCGCGACGAGGAACTTAAGCTTGTGCGACTTAAAAACCCATTCCTCGCGGGCAATGTCGATCGTAAGCGTCTCGGATTCGTAGCTGTCTACATGCTCAGATGTGCGGCTCTTTGGCGTTTCCGCCGCCATGGCCGCTGTAGATAGGCTTATCAGAAGGAGCGCGAGCAGGGCGCAAAGGCCCCGTTGAATCCTGTGCATTTGTGATTCCCCTCTATTCTATATATATGTGCTTTCTGATCGATTATTCCTGCGTACCCGCCTCTTCGTCCGGCAGCGCCGCGCCGTCGACGAACATCACGATGTCCGATACGCGGCGTTCGTCGCCCGATGAGGGCATGTTCACGACCTCGCCCTGGAAGTACAAGGTGGTCGAACCGCCGCCGTCCAGGTTGAAGGCGAACTGCGCGCCGTGTTTGACGAAGAGCTGCTGGAACTCGGGCAGCGTCATGCCCTCCGAGTACCCGTCGCGCCGTCCATCCACGACGATGAGGATGTAATGCAGCGGCCCCAGCTGGCCGATGCCCGTCCGCGGTTCGCGATAGGCCGCGTCGTTCGCCGTGCGGATAAAAAAGCTCTTGGGCAGCGTGGTCGCCTCCCCATCCTTCACCAGCACGGGCCCAAACTCGAACGTCTGCCAGGTACCTGCCTTTTCCAGCTGATTGGCGACGACCCCCTGCTTCTCGCGCCGGTCGGTGAGCGCGGACATGTTGCCCTCGCTGTCTACGATCATCAGGTGGCGCGAACTGTTCTGCTTTCTGTACAGCTCGCCGTTTCGCAGGATGATACCGTTCTTGTGGAACTTGTAAAAGTCGGCGTTCGCAGCGATCACGGGCTGATGCCGGTCCGCGATGTCGGACACGGTCTCATAGGAGGCGTTGCCGTATTTCTCGCCCGCAAAGGCCGTGCGCAGCTGCTCGGGGTCGGATACCTGAATGTCCGCAAGATAATAGGTGACGCCGTTTTCCTCGATCTGATCGATCGAGACGCTCAGCGTCTCGCTCTCGTACGAGAGCTCCCCCGGTTCGTAGTGCTTGAAGCGGCTGGGCTCCTCCGTCGCCTGGGGCTGCGGCGTGGGAATCGCGGCCGCCGGCACAGCGCCGCTTTCTTCCGGCGCACCGCCCTCCTGCTTTAGGATCGCCGCGAGCGTGGAGTTCGGCGCGATCGTCGGTCCCGGCAGCGCTTTTACGGTCAGGTCGTTTTGCGCGCGCACCCAGTCGTCAAACCGCTCCTGTACGGTGGGAAGCGCCTGCAGCGGGGCGCTGCCCTGCGCGCAAAAGAGCAGCAGCAAAATACAGGCGGTCATGAGCGCCGGCGGCCTGGGGTTAAAGTGCACGCCCGGCTTGGGCAATTCAAAATGCCGCTTAGGCAGGCTTTGAGAGGGCGGCAGCTTTATGACCCGCCGTCTTTCCCGCGGTTCTTCCTCGTCCTCCTCCGGCTCATTATCCGGCCTGGGGGCGGGCTTTTCGCGCGCAGCGTCGTATCTGCGCCGGCGCGGCGTACGGTCCAATCGATCCAAGTGCGTTTCCTCCAAGACGATGGCGCCCCCGGCACACAGGTGCGGCGCCTTGATTTCACATGTGACTGCCTCGGCCCTGCGCCGCGGCATCCGTCTTTGCATACCCTTTCAACCGGGCTTCATGCTCCGTGTTTATCATAATAGAGTCCGCTTCTCGAATTGTCAATATGCGCATCCCATACGTTCAAGGCGTCACGCAAAAATGAAGTGGAGCAAGAGCGTCGCATTTTGACGATTTTTTGCGAGAAAAGGGTTTTTAACCTCTATTCATTCGCTCTTTTTTCTTGACAAGTGGCGTAAAGCGTGTAAAATAAGGCGTAGATAGGGCTTGCAAAAGAAAAGACAGGAAAGGAAGCGGATGCAATGCAGGAAATTCAGGTGACGTACCTGAATCACAGCGGCTTTCGCGTGGTCATGGACGACCTTTGTATGGTGTTCGATTATTGGCCGGGCGAGTCCGGGCAGTCGGGTCGCCTTACGCGGGCCGACCTGGCCCGCTACAGCCAGGTCATCGTCTTCGTCAGCCACAGCCACCCGGATCACTTCACCCCCGAAATCTACGATTGGCTCGAGCCCGGGCGCGTCCACTACGTGCTGGGCGACGACGTGCCTGAGCCGTACATCGGCCAACGCCTGCGCCCCGGCGGCGAGCTGCGCCTGGGCGGCGCCTTCGTGAGCGCCTACGAATCGACCGACTTGGGCGTCTCCTTCCTCGTGCGCTACCATGGGGCGGCGCTCTTTCACGCGGGGGATCTCAACCTGTGGCATTGGCGGGACGTCTCCACCACCAAGGAGATCGAGGACGCCGAGCGCGCCTTCCATAGGGCGGTCAAACCGCTGGAAGGGCTCGATATCGACGTGGCCTTTTTCCCGGTCGATCCACGGCAGGGCAGCCTGTACGACGCTGGGGCGGGATACTTCGCCATGGCGGTCAAGCCGCGCCTCATGATCCCCATGCACTGGCAGGGGCGTGTGGATGTGGCGCAGGAATTCGTGCGCCTCAACCGCTCGCGCCGGACCGAAATGGTGGCCCTCACCCGTCCCTTTGATAGCACCGTATATGTCCGGCAGGAAAACGATACGCCTGCAGCGAATGAATCCATGCAAACGTCCGGCGCGCCCGAACCCCAGTCCGCTGTGCCCGAAAAGGGCGAGGGGCCAACCCCAACGCAAGACC
Source organism: Bacillota bacterium (assembly GCA_023404715.1). Lineage (GTDB taxonomy): Bacteria > Bacillota > Clostridia > Christensenellales > Aristaeellaceae > Beduinella. The sequence goes on from JAEYAR010000001.1 coordinate 16,706, forward strand.
CCGCTGGCGGAGGCGAGCAGAACGAGCCGACGAGCGTTTGATCTCAGCAAAGGAGGGACGAGCATGCAATTTACCATGGTACACGCCAACCTGAACGTCCTGGATATGGAGCGCAGCCTCGCCTTTTACAGCGAAGCGCTCGGCCTGCGCGTGCAGCGCGACAAGGTCGCCGACGACGGCAGCTTCCGCATCGTGTTTTTGACCGACGGCCGCTCCAGCAGCTGCCTAGAGCTCACATGGCTGCGCGACAAGGAGACGCCCTATGCGCTGGGCGACAACGAATCGCACATCTGCTACACGGTGGACGATTACGCCGCGGCGCACGAGAAGCACGCGCAAATGGGCTGCATCTGCTTCGAGAATGAAAAGATGGGCCTCTACTTCATTCATGATCCCGACGGATATTGGATCGAAATTATTCCCGAAAAGCGCTAATTTCTTCTGTGGAAAATCCATCCCCGGCCGGCGCGACAGCAAACAGGCTGCCTGCGACGGCCTTTTTCGGTTTCAGCCGCAAATCCTCAAAGGGTTTCCGGCAGCTGAGCATTGACTTTTCCAAAAGAAAGGTTTATAATGGCATTATGATAATAATTCTCATTTTAAGCATAAGGAGGTCGGGTTATGGCCATGTTTAAATGCCCCGTATGCGGTTACGTGCACGACGAAGAAAAGGAGGGGGTCTCGCTGTCCTCACTGTCCGTTTGCCCCATCTGCGGGGAAAAGGCGTCGCGTTTTTCCCCGATCGGCGTCCCCCCGCTCGCCGTAGGCGACGGCATACCCGGTTCGGGAAACATTCTCGACTATCCGTCGGATACCGCGCGCAGCGACGACGCGTGCCGCTATATGGCGGAGATCCATCGCATGGCCGTGACGGGCAAGCCCATCATCGAGGCCATGGGCACGCGCATGCCGATGCCCGGCTGGGACGATATCCTGCTCCTGGGCGCGCAGCTGAACCCCCCGCCCCTGGACGAACACGCGCGCGTCGTGACGACGACCGTGATCGGCAAACACGCCAAGCGCCCGTTGGTGCTGGAAAATCCCGTCTATATTTCGCACATGTCCTTCGGCGCGCTCTCAAAGGAGACGAAGATCGCCCTGGCCAAGGGCAGCGCGCTGGCCGCAAGCGCCATGTGCTCGGGCGAGGGCGGCATCCTGCCCGAGGAGATGGAGGCGGCGGACAAGTACATCTTTGAATACGTGCCGGGCCGCTACAGCGCGACCGCAGAAAATCTGCGCCGGGCCGACGCGATCGAGATTAAGATCGGCCAGGGCACAAAGCCGGGGATGGGCGGCCACCTGCCGGGCGGCAAGGTGACCGAAGAGATCGCGCGCATCCGGCAAAAGCCGCTGGGGCAGGACGTCATCAGTCCCTCGAAATTCCCGGAGGTCAATACCCGCGAGGACCTGCGCGCCCTGGTCGACCGGCTGCGCGCCGCGTCGGACGGGCGGCCGATCGGCATCAAGATCGCCGCCGGGCGCATCGAGCGCGACCTCGAGTTCTGCGTGTTCGCGCGGCCCGACTTCATCACCCTCGACGGCCGCGGCGGCGCGACCGGCGCCAGCCCCAAGCTCGTGCGAGATGCGACGAGCGTGCCGACCGTCTACGCGCTGCACCGGGCGCGCAAATACCTGGATCGCGTGGGCTGCGACGCCTCGCTCGTCGTCACAGGCGGCCTGCGCGTATCGTCCGACTTTGCCAAGGCGATCGCCATGGGGGCAGACGCCGTCGCCATCGCCTCCGCCGCGCTCATGGCCGCGGCCTGCCAGCAATACCGCATTTGCGGCTCGGGCATGTGCCCCGTCGGCGTCGCAACGCAGGACCCGGAGCTGCGCGCCCGCCTCAAGATCGACAAAGCGGCTCAGCGCGTAACGAATTTCTTAAATTGCTCCCTGGAGGAGCTGCGCACCTTCGCGCGCATCACGGGCCACGCAAACCTGCACGACCTGTGCGTGGACGACTTGTGCACCGTCAGCAGGGAAATTTCCGAGTTTACGGATATCCCGCACGCCTAGCCGTACGTCGCCGCGATCGTCCATAAAACAAGTTACGGTTCAGGCATATTTTGTAGGGGCGACCTTGGGTCGCCCGCCCGTGGCTCAGAGGCTCCCCTGGCCAGGGAAGCTGACTGAGAGATCGTTCGCCTATAGCCGCTTCTTCTCGCTTGGCTTAAGCGCCATGCCCGCTTCATCCATCAGCCAGACCGCCACCTCGTCCTCGGTCATCTCGCGGATTTGCTCGGGCGCGAGGCGTTTGAGCACAAACCACGTGTCGTAGTCGATGACGCGCAGCTCCATGTCCTCCGGCAGATCGTAGAACGCCTTGAAGAAGGTATGCGTCAGCGGGGAATCGCCCGGCGTCGCTGCCCAGACGTAGGGCCGCTCGTACGGCAGACGCGGCAGATAAGCAAACGTCGCCCCGGCCTCGGCTTGGGCCTGCGCATAGGCCACGCGCGCGCGGCTCGCCTCCGCATTGCGGCTGTAGACGCTCAGCAAAAACCCCGTCAGCACGGCGAGCAGCGCGTAAAGCGGCGTGCGCAGACGGGGCAGCATGCCCGTCAAGCCCGCCGCGCCAAAGAGCTCCAGCGCAAACCAGAGCTGCAACGCATACATGGGCAGGAAATTGCGCGCGTTTACCGGCCGCACGACGAGCAGCGGCGCGCTCAACGCGGCGATTAAAAGCAGCAGGCAGACCATCCGCCTGCGTCGCGGCACGTCCGGCACGTGCAAGGCCATGCAAAAAAGCGCCGCCGCGCAGAGCAGGGAAAGACCGTTTTCAAAGAGCGTCGTATAGGCGGCGAGCGGCGCCCAATCGGGATGGACTGCGCGCAAGCATAAATAGGCCGCGTAGGCCGCCACATATAGCCCGCAAGCCCGCAGGCCCTTGCCCCCCCGCCTGTTTGCGAATATGAGCGCTTCCGCCGCGAGCAGCGCCATGAGCGGCAGATTGTGCTCAAACAGATGCGGCCGGATGCGCTGTGCATATACGGCACTGTAGGCCGCGAAGACGGACTGCCCTTGCGGCAGGAGGAACGCGCGGTAAGGATCCTGCGCCGCGCCGATCAATCCATAGCCCCCGTTGGTGAACATGATCGCCGCCCCGGCGGCCGCGCCCGCCAGGAAGAGCAGCGGCGCGGTTTGCACCCTGCGCGCTTGCAGCGACGCATAGGCTAAGGCGCCCGCGCTCAGGCAGACGAGACAGATCGTCACATGCTCCATAAAGAGCGAGCCTGTAAGCGCCAGCGTGAAGAGCGCGGCTCCCCTCTGGCGCGAAAGGGGTTCCCCCCTCCAGACAGGGCCGAGCAGCGCCAGCACCAAGAGCAGCACCGCGGCGCTCGCGCCATAATTGGCAAAGCCCGAGGCCCAGGCCATCGTCTGCCCCAGCATATCTGTAGGCATGAGGAACAGCAGCGCGAGCGAGAGCAGGAAGACGCCCGCGCTGCCGCGGCCTGCCGACCTCGCGGGCAGGTAAGCGATCAGAAAAAATCCCATACCTACGCACAGCGCCTTCAATACGGGCGAACGTGTGAGCAAAAGTACCAGCAGGTTGCCCAGGTATCTCCCGTTATAGTCTGCAAAGCCCTGGCCAAGCCGCTCGATCCCCCCCTGCGTGCCCCAATCCCAATCGTCGTCCACGTAAGGCATGAGCGCGGCGAGCAGCACAAGCAGGCACAGCGCGGCGGCGCATAGCGCGATCATTTCCGCCCGCTTCCGGTGCGCAGATCGTTCTTCATTCTCCACTCTTAACCGATTCATTCGATATTTTCTCCTCACGATCCCCACTCTTCCGGATATTAGGCATTCTTTCCGTCTCTGTCTATCCACACATTAAAAACCAGCCCCGCGACGATCAGCAGCGCGCCCAAGACCTTGCCCAGCGTGAGCGGGATGCCGGCGAGCGCATCCACCACCATGCCCATGAGCACCTGGCCCGTGAAGAGCAGCATCGTCACCAGCACGACGGGTACCCGCGGCAGCACGATACAATTGAGCAGCACTACGCACACGCCCAGCGCGCCGCCCAGGTAGACGAAGGCGGGCAGCCCCGAGAGGTCCGGCACGGTAAGGCGGCGCAAAAACAGCGCGAGGACGAGCGAGGTTAAGAGCCCCGCCGCGTAGTTGATCAGCGTGCTCCCCTCGACGGATACGCGCTTGCCCAGCGCCGCGTTCATCGATGTCGTCAACGCGACGAGCGCGCCCGCGGCGATCGAAAGCAGAACGTAGATGACCATAATACCTCCTCACATCGTCGACATGACGAAAAGCCCCAGCCCCATGAGCGCGAAGCCCACCAACTTTCGCGGATTAAACGCGCGCTTTTCCATGCCAAACAGCCCGAACTGATCGATCACGCACGCGCAGGAGAGCTGCCCCAGCAGCGTAAGCGCGAGCATCAGCGCCGCGCCCAAGGGCGCGTAACACAGGTTGTTGAACACAGTCGTAAATACGCCGAGCACGCCCGCCGTATAGAGGAAGGGCGAAAGCGACCGGTCGAACAGATGCAGCCTCTTGCGCCGCAGCGCTGCGACCAACCCGATCGTAGCCAGGCCCACGATATGAATGATGACCACCGCCGTCCAATCCCCAACGGCTCCCTGCAGCATGCCATTGGCGGATACCATGACCGCAATGATCGATCCCGCCAAGAACGCGCCCGCGTTGTACATACGTTCCCTCCTCGCCTATCGTCCAATATGCCCTCTCGGTTTCTCAGCCGGTCTTGCGCTGCGCGCGTTGCAGGGCGTATTGCTTGGGCGAAACGCCGACCGCTTGTCCGAACGCGCGGATGAAATGCGCATAGTCGCCAAAGCCGGATTCCTCGCACGCCTCGTGCACAGACCGCCCTTCGCACAGCAGCCGCTTGGCGACGCTGATGCGCCGGGCCACGACGTACTTGTTGATCGTCGTGCCGGTCGATTCCTTAAACAGCCTGCATACGTAACCGCGCGAGAGATAAAACGCCTCCGCGATCGTATCGATGGAAATGGGCTGCGTGATGCGCTCGTTCAGATAGGTGAGGATCTGCGCGGCGCGCTCGTTCGCGTGCGGGTTGGGCGCCGCGCCGAGATCCCCGTGCCGCTCAAAGTACAGGCCGTTGAGCAGCACCATCAGCTCCACAAAGCAGCTGTTTTGCAAAAGGTCGCTGCCGAACCCTTGCGGTGCGCTGAGCCTGCTAAGCAGCAGCATAAAATCCGCGCGTTCCGCCGGCGATAGCATCACACGGTGCGAAAATCCCTTGGGCCGGCGGTAGAAGCAGACGGATAGGTCCGTATCCGGCGTAGACAGACTGCGCAGGTATTCGGGGTGGATGCACACGATCATTCGCTCGTGCGCGGCGCCCTCCGCGCATACGGGCCTGTGCGCCTCAAAGGGGTTGACTGCAAACAGATCCCCGGGGTCCGCGTCGTAGAGGCGGTCCTCCACCACAAACTGTTTATCGCCCGCGATGGAGTAGTAGATCTCCAGACAGTCGTGTATGTGCATATGCCTAGGCTTCTCATCACTTTTCAAATGCGCGAGCGCGAAACGCCGCGTGCGCGCGCATTCCTCGATCGCGTCCTGACAGTGGCCATATACCTGCATGGCGCTCCCCTTTCCCGCCGGTCAGCGTTTTCCCCATCATACACGAAAAGGTGAAGATTTGCAAGTTTTTATAGAAGATTTGCAAAGACTTTGCGCGCATGACATGCTATAATAGAGGCATAAACCGGAAAACCAATCACATCACAGGAGGTATCTTCCATGCAATTGAACGTACGCTATCCCAGCCATCCCGAGGACGCCAAGCACTATACCACCGAGCGCCTGCGCAAGGATTATCTCATCGAGACCGTCTTCGTCCCCGACGATGCCGTGTTCACCTATAGCCATTTCGACCGCATCATCGCCGGCGGCGTCATGCCGGTCAGCAAGGCGGTAGCGCTCACCGGCAGCAAGGAGCTCGCTTCCGAGACCTTTTTGCAGCGCCGCGAGATGGGCTGCATCAACGTCGGCGGCAAGGGCGCCATCACCGTCGACGGCACGACGTACGACCTGGCCCCGCTCGACGGCCTGTACGTGGGCATGGGCGCGAAGGAGCTGAAACTTGAGAGCGCCGACTCCAAGAACCCGGCCAAGTTCTACATCAACACCTGCCCGGCGCATAAGACTTATCCGAACGTCAAGGTAGACATCAAAAAGGCCGCCAAGCGCCCCCTCGGCTCCAGCGAGACGTGCAACAAGCGCGTCATCAACCAGTATTTCCATCCCGACGTCATGCAGAGCTGCCAGCTGTGCATGGGCATGACCGTGCTCGAGCCGGGCAGCAACTGGAATTCTATGCCCTGCCACACGCACGAGCGCCGTATGGAGGTCTACTTCTACTTCGACCTTAAGGAAAACAACGTCGTCTTCCACATGATGGGCGAGCCGCAGGAGACGCGCCACCTCGTGATGCACAACGAGCAGGCTGTCATCTCGCCCTCCTGGTCCATCCACACGGGCGTGGGCACGAGCAATTACACGTTCATCTGGGGCATGTGCGGCGAAAACCAAGAGTTCGACGACATGGACAACCTCAACCCCCTGGATCTCAAGTAATCGGACGCATCAGCAAAGGAGATGTCACAAATGGACTTTATGCAGAATTTCTCCCTTAAAGGCAAGGTCGCGCTGATCACGGGCGCCTCCTACGGTATCGGCTTCGCCATCGCCAGGGCATACGCGGCCGCGGGCGCGACGATCGTATTCAACGACATCAAGCAGGAGCTCGTGGACAAAGGGATCGCCGCCTATCAGGAAGAGGGCATTGCAGCGCACGGCTATGTCTGCGACGTCACCGATGAGGACGCCGTGCAGGCGATGGTAAAGAAAATTGAAGAGGAGGTCGGCGTGATCGACATCCTCGTGAACAACGCGGGCATCATCAAGCGCATTCCCATGTGCGAGATGACGGCGGCCCAGTTCCGTCAGGTCATCGACGTCGACCTGAACGCGCCGTTTATCGTCTCCAAGGCGGTCATCCCCTCCATGATCAAGAAGGGCCATGGCAAAATCATTAACATCTGCTCCATGATGTCCGAGCTGGGCCGCGAGACCGTCTCCGCCTATGCGGCGGCCAAGGGCGGTCTCAAGATGCTCACCCGCAACATCTGCTCTGAATACGCGGAATACAACATCCAGTGCAACGGCATCGGCCCGGGCTACAT
>JAEYAR010000022.1 GCA_023404715.1 Bacillota bacterium
CCTCCCCTTCATGCATCCCCAACTAAGAGACTGTGGTTTTTCAACGGTCTGGGGCGGCGCAATACGAGCCGCCTTTTTATTTGCTCAAAAAACGTAAAAACGTCACGCCGGACCGGTTTTGAGGAAAAACGAAATCCGGCCTATTTTTTGAACGTCCAAAGAGGTTGATGAGACTTGATCCGGGGTTTAGATGAATCGACAACGGGAGCTGAAAAAACTCAATAAAATCAAGGGATGCGCTTTGAAATATGAAAACGATAAAAAATATAAAATAGGCTTGACAGCAGGGCGGTTTTATGCTTTAATGAGTTTTGCTGCGATAATCGCAGGGATTGGTCACAGCAAACCGAAGGGAGTGGTTTTGTGGAAATAAACATTGGGGATAAGATCAAGAGCCTACGCCTGCGCAATAACCTGACCCAGAAGGAGCTGGCCGACCGTTGCGAGCTTTCCAAGGGATTCATCTCTCAGCTCGAGAGCAACCAGACGTCGCCCTCCCTCTCCACGCTCGAGGACATCCTCGTGACGCTGGGGTCGAGCTTTCGCGAGTTTTTCGCCAGCGAGGCGGCTGAGAAGCCCGTCTACCGCAAGGAGGACGTATTTATCAAGGAAGCGCCGGACCTGGGCGTGATCATCCATTGGCTGATCCCCAACGCGCAAAAGAAGGATATCGAGCCGATCCTCATGACGCTTTCGCCCGGCGGGCACAGCGAGCTGGACCTACCGCACATCGGCGAGGAGTTCGGCTACGTGCTCGCCGGCAGCGTGCAGCTCAATTTGGGCGAGCGCTCGTATAAGGTGCGCAAGGGCGACAGCTTTTCCTTCAAGCCCGACGGCCCGCACAATCTGGTGAATGCGGGCAAGACCGACGCGACGGTGCTGTGGGTCTGCACGCCGCCGAACTTTTAATCAAACCGAGGAGGGGAGCGGACATGGGCGAGCACATCATCGAGCTCAAGGAACTGAACATGGTCTTTGACGACCAGTACGAGGCGCTCAAGCACATCAACCTATACATCAACAAGAACGAGTTCCTGACGCTGCTGGGCCCATCCGGCTGCGGCAAGACGACGACGCTGCGCTGTATCGGTGGGTTTGAGCGCCCGACCTCGGGCGAGATCTTCTTCAAGGGTAAAAATATCGTCGATCTGCCGCCTTATAAGCGCAACATCAATACCGTCTTTCAACGCTACGCGCTCTTCCCGCACATGAATGTCATGCAAAACGTCGCCTTCGGCCCGGACCTACGGCGGGAGGATAAGAAGCGTACGGCCCGGCGCGTGAGCGAAATGCTCGAGCTCGTGGGCCTCGCGGGCTTTGAACGCCGCAAGGTGCAGAGCCTTTCGGGCGGCCAGCAGCAGCGCGTGGCCATCGCCCGCGCGCTCATAGGCAAGCCCGACGTGCTCCTGCTCGACGAGCCCCTCGGCGCGCTGGACCTCAAGCTGCGCAAAGAGATGCAAGGCGAGCTCAAACGCATCCAGCAGGAGAGCGGCATCACGTTTGTCTTCGTCACGCACGATCAGGAGGAGGCGCTCACCATGTCCGACACCGTGGTCGTGATGCGCGGGGGCGAGATCCAGCAGATCGGTACGCCCGAGGACATCTATAACGAACCGAAGAACGCGTTCGTCGCGGACTTTATCGGCGAGAGCAACATCCTGTGCGCGACGATGATCGAGGATTTTCGCGTGCGCATCCTGGGGCTTGAGTTCCCCTGTATCGATCAGGGCTTTGGCGTAAACGCGCCCGTGGACGTCGTGCTGCGGCCGGAGGACGTCAAGCTGCGATCGCTGGACACACCGCTGGACGCGGCCGCGCCGCGGGGCGAAGTGATCTCTACGCTCTTCAAGGGCGTACACTACGAAATGCGCGTGCAGGTGGGCGAGGACGTGTTGCTCGTGCACTCCACGCATGCGCGCGAGCCGGGCACGCGGGTGCAGGTCACCGTCGCGCCAGCGGACATCCAGGTGATGCACAAGTCCGACCGCTCGCCGGACGTGCTGAAAGAAGAACGCGCCCGCAAAGGGGCCGCGCTGTGACGGGGGTGAGGGCCGTGCGCAAGAACGCGCTGCTGTTTCCGTTTATGGTATGGCTTTTGCTCTTTATTCTCGTGCCGCTGGGGCTCATCGTCTACTACGGCGTGACGGTGGAGACGCCCATCCCCTATGAGGAGGCCGTGCAGCCGGACGGCTCCGTGCTGTACAGGCTGGAGGACGGCACATTGCTGGAGGAAGAGCCCTGGGAGACGACGCAGGAGTTTTCGCTGCAAAATTTTGCGCGCGTATTCGAGCCGATGTATCTGAAGCTGCTGGCGCGCTCGCTGCGCATCGCGCTCTTTACCACGCTTTGGTGCCTGGCGCTGGGTTACCCTCTGGCCCTGATCCTGACGGGACGGGGATTCAAACGGCGGAACCTCTTCCTCATGCTGATCATCCTGCCCATGTGGATGAACTTTCTGCTGCGTACCTATTCCTGGATGTCTTTGCTAGAAAACTCGGGGCTTGTGAACAGCCTGCTGGAGGCGCTGGGCTTTGAGCGCATCCAATTCCTCTACACGGAAGGCGCGGTCGTGCTGGGCATGACGTACAATTTCCTGCCCTTCATGGTGCTGCCCCTCTACACCGTGATGGAGAAGATCGATCACAGCCTGCTCGAGGCGGCGGCCGACCTGGGGGCGAACCCGGCCCAGTCGTTTATGCGCATCACGCTTCCGTTCTCTCTGCCGGGAATTTTGGAGGGCATTACGATGGTGTTCGTGCCCGCGGTGACGACGTTCGTCATCTCTCAGCTCATGGGCGGCGGCAAGGTGCCGCTCATCGGCGACATCATCCAGCAGCAGTTTGGCAAGGCCAACGACTGGCATTTCGGCTCTACGCTCTCGCTTCTGGTGATGGGGGTCGTGCTCGCGTTCATGTACGCGCTCGGGCGCGCGGACAAGGAAGAGGACGAAGAAAAACGGGGGGTGCGGATCCTGTGAAGGCATGCTTAAAGCGTTTTTACGTAGCGCTCATCCTGATGTTCCTCTACACGCCGATCGTGCTGCTGATCGTCTTTTCCTTCAATGCGAGCAAGTCCCGCGCGGTATGGGAGGGATTTACCCTGGATTGGTACCGCGAGCTGTTTGCGGACCGCAAAATCATAGCCGCGCTGCAAAACACGCTCTCCATCGGCCTGATCGCCGCGGCCGTCTCCACGTTGGTCGGCACCCTGGCCGCGATCGGCCTGTATCAGATTAAGAAGGGGCCGCGCGCCGCGCTGATGGCGCTGTGCAACCTGCCGATGCTCAACTCTGAGATCGTGACGGGCGTCTCTTTGATGCTGCTATATACGGCGATGAACATGGAGCTGGGGTATCTAACGCTGCTGCTCTCGCACGTGGCGTTCTGTATCCCGTACGTCGTGCTCTCAGTGCTGCCCAAGCTGCGCCAGCTCGACCCGCATCTTGCGGAGGCGGCGCAGGATTTGGGCGCGACGCCGCTACAGGCGTTCTTCAAAGTGATCCTGCCGGATATCATGCCCGGCGTGTTCAGCGGTTTTTTGCTCGCGCTCACCATGTCCATCGACGACTTCGTCATTTCCTTTTTCACGACGGGCATGGGCGTGCAGAATCTGAGCATCACCATCTACACGATGGCCAAGCGCGGCATTTCGCCCAAGATCAACGCGCTGTCGACCCTCATCTTCCTGACGGTGCTGGCGCTGCTGGTGATCGTCAACCTGCCCGAGTTCATCGACAAGGACAAAAAGGACCGAAAGACGGGCCGCGTACGGGCGGCCTGACAATGAAGAAACGGAGGACTTGCCAAGTGAAACGGACGAATATTTTTCTTTGCCTGCTGCTCTCGCTCGCCCTAGCGCTGCCCGTCTGCGCTCAGGCCGCGCAGGAGACGATTACCGTCTACAACTGGGGCGACTACATCGACGAGGATGTGCTCTATCAGTTCGAGGACGAGACCGGCATCCGCGTCGTCTACGAGACCTTTGAGACGAACGAGGACATGTACACCAAGCTCAAGAAGAGTCGGGCCGGATACGACGTGATCTTCCCCTCGGACTACATGGTCGAGCGCATGATCAAGGAAAAAATGCTGCGCGAGATCGATTGGAACAACATCCCCAACGCCGTGCAGGTACAGGAGCGCTTCACAAACCTCTCCTACGACCCGGAGAACAAGTTCTCCGTGCCCTACACATGGGGCACGATGGGCATCCTCTACAACAAAACGATGGTAGACGAAGCCCCGACCTCCTGGAGCGCGCTGTGGGACGAGCAATACGCCGGAAGTATCCTGATGCTAAACTCCTCCCGCGATACGCTGGCCATCGCGCTCAAGGCCCTGGGCTATCCGCTCAACTCGGTAGACGAGGCGGAGCTGGAGGCGGTCAAGCAGCGCCTGATCGAGCAAAGCCCGCTGGTGCTCGCCTACGTCGTAGACGAGGTGAAGGACAAAATGATCGCGGGCGAGGCGGCGCTGGCGCTCGTATGGGCGGGCGACGCGACCTATTGCATGGAGGAAAACGAAGACCTGGCCTACGTCATCCCGCAGGAAGGGTCCAACATCTTCTTCGATGCGATGTGCATCCCCGCTGCGGCCAAGAACCCCGAGGGCGCGGAAAGGTTCATCGATTTCCTCTGCCGCCCGGACATCGCCAAGCAGAACTTTGAGTACGTCGGATACGCGATCCCCAATCAGGGCGCGATCGACCTGCTGGGCGAGGATTATCTGAGCTCGCCCGTCTCCAACCCGCCGCAGGAGCTGCTCGACAAATGCGAAATCTTCGAATACCTGGGCGAGGCGACGAAGACCTACGACCGCATCTGGACGGAAATCATCACCTCGCTGATGTAAAGACCGTGGATAAAGAAGGGATCGGGTATGCAGGGAACGGGGATCAAGCCGGAGGTCATCCGAGAGATCCGCGATCTGGCGCGGACGTACGGCGTTGAAAAGGTCGTCCTCTTCGGTTCTAGGGCCCGCGGCGATTACCACAGGGTCAGCGATATCGATTTGGCGATTATGGGCGGGAATAAGGCCGCCTTCGCGCTGGACGTCGATGAGGATACATCCACCTTGCTGAGGTTCGATATCGTCGATCTGGACGGGCAGGTGCAGCCGGAGCTGCTTGAATCCATTCGCCGGGAGGGACGGGTGATCTATGAAGAAGTATGAAAACTTCTGCGCTTCGCTGGCAAATTTGAAAGATATCTACGATTATGAGGAGCCCTATAGCAATATCGTGCTCACGGGCATGGTCGCGCTCTATGAGATTTGTTTCGAACAGTCGTGGAAGGCGATTCAGGAGCTGATGGAGAAAAGCGGGGCCGCCGTGGCCAGGACAGGTTCCCCCAAACAGATTCTCAAGACCGCCTACGAAATGGGCATGATCGAGGACGAGGCAATCTGGCTGCGCGCTCTGCAGGCGCGGAATCTGGCGACGCATGCCTACAATCAAGCGGTGGCGAGCGAAATTGTCAAGGCCGTGAAGAAGGACTATTACCCCATGTTTTGCGCATTGAAAGCCGAGGTCGACGAAAACTGGATATGACGGGATATGAAAAGAAATGCCGGACGCTCCTGCGGGAGCCGCGTCCGGCATTTCTTTTCGTAGAAGCCGTGGAGGGAAACGTCGTATCCGGTCAGTTAACAATCCCGCAGCAGCGCATCCAGACATGCGCCGTCGGTATCGCTTAAATCGAGGCCCAGAACGCGGGCAAACGTGGGGGCTTCGTCCACCAGCGCGGCATGATCGAGGGAGGCGCCTGCCCGGATATGTGGGCCGAAGGCCATAAAGGTAGGCTGAGGCCCCTTGTCCGGCTGGTGCCCATGCGTCGCACGGCTAACTCGGTAATCAGAAAACGCTGCGCTACGCACGAGTGGACGATGCCAATCGTTATCAAACGCTGTGAAACCATCCCCCTCCAGCATAAAGGAGAAACCGCCGGACACATGCTCTTCCGATGCCGCCTCCGCGGCCGTATATACGCGCGAAATGCCGTAGACGCCATCGTCGCACAGCCGCTGCAGCACGGCCTGCGTTCGCTTGCGCGCAGCTTCGTTCTTGGGATCTTTCAGGTAAACCTGGGCAGACAGCGCGCACGACTTGGCAAACGCCGTAAAATCATTGATATCTCCATTCGCATTTACGTCGATCAATCCGTTTTCGCTCAGGACGGCGTTTAAGGAGAGCATACGTTTGATATTGAGCTGACCATGATCGCTGACAAGAAAAAAGTCGGTCTCTTCATAAATTCCCGTATCTTCACAGGCTTTTATAATATCTCCTAGCCACGCGTCGATCTCGTGCAGACCATGAAGCACCAGATCGGAAAATACGCCCGTGCTATGCCGGTATCCGTCGATATTAGCGGGATGTATCATCAGTAGGTTTGGCTGATATGCGCGGATGATCGAGCAAGCGCATCCATAGACAAACGCGTCGTAGTAGGGATGTACCCCGGCCCTGTGCAGATGCAGATTGACGTCGACGATATTTTTCAAGACTTCCGGACGGCTACCCATGCGGGCATAACAATCTCTAACCGATTCATCCGTTGTTTGCGGCGAGCATTCGTTGATCAAATAATCGATAGACGGGTGATTGCCGGTTACAGGCCAGGAGACGGCCGCCGTACGCAGGCCTGCGGCCTTTACCAAATCGAAAAGATCGCTTCCCCGCACATCTTTTCGCAGGGTATGCCAATCCGATTGTCGGCATAGGAGCGTGGGGATCTCATTGTGAATGATACCGTGTCTAGCGGGGTAGTTCCCCGTCATCAGCGTTACATGGCATGGATAGGTCAGCGATGGATAGACGGACCTTACGCGCTCGACGCGTGCCGTTTGACCCCATATGCGAGAAAAATTGGGTAGCTTTTGTAGATAGGTCAGATCGTCGTAGACCAGCGCATCGTTCGATATGACGATCACATGGCGGCTCATGCGGCCATCACCCCTCCCATTCGCTTACGCGGTATTCTACGCTCTTTCAGCGGCGGAATGCCGGAAGCATCTTGATTCTGTTCGTTCGGCGGTTAACCAGCTTCATTATAGAAGGTCAACCTGCCGTTTTCAACGAATAGGGGGATTTTCAAAAGAAATCAAAGGATTATCCAAAGAGATCAAATTGTCCGCGCACATCGGGGATTGTATAATCAATGCAGAAATGAGGTGCGCGGTCTATGCAAGTTATGGCAAATCGGCAAAAGGCATCCCCGCTGTTGAAGGCTGCGAGGCATTGGCAAATCTACGCGATGATGCTGCCGGGCCTGCTGCTCATCCTACTCTTTCATTATCTGCCCATGCTGGGACTGGTCATGTGCTTCAATGACTTCAATCCGATTCTGGGCGTTCAGGGATTTTGGCAGAGCGAGTGGGTAGGCCTCAAATGGTTTGAAAAGTTTATCAACTCGTTTTACTTTGAGCGAATCATGCGCAATACGCTACTCATCAACATCGCCAAGTTGCTCTGCGGCTTCTGGGTCCCGATCGTGTTCGCGCTTCTGCTCAACGAGGAACGAAACCGCATCGTCAAAAAGACGGTACAGACGGTGAGCTACATGCCGTACTTCATCTCCTGGGTCGTGACGATCGCGCTGATGGATAGCCTGTTTTCGCCGACGTCGGGCTTGGTCAACAACATTCGCAATTCCATGGCGCTGCCCTCCATTTACTTTATGGGCAAGGAGGAATACTTCTACCCGATGATCATCGGCAGCTCGATCTGGAAGGGATTTGGCTGGTCGTCCATCATCTACCTTGCGGCGATCAGCGGCATCGGCACGGAGATGTACGAGGCGGCGACCATCGACGGATGCAGTCGGATCAAACAGGCATGGTATATTACGCTGCCTACCATCCGGCCGCTGATCGTCATGATGTTGCTGCTCAACATCGGTGGGCTGCTCACGAGCGACTTTCAACAGCTGTTTTGCTACATCGGCGGGAATACGAGCCTTTATGAGATCGGCGACGTGATCGACACCTACGTCTACCGCGTGGGGCTCACCGAATTTCAACTGAGCTTTGGCGCCGCCGTCGGGTTGTTTCGCGGCGTGATCGCCCTGATTCTACTGACAGGGTCGAATTGGATGGTCAAACGAATGGGCGAAGAAGGCCTGTTTTGACGGGGAGGGAGACGCAAGTGTATTTTCGAAGGACGCCGAAGGATCTGTTTTTTACCTGGCTCATTCGCGTCGTGCTGATCGCCTGTGGGCTGGCGACGTTGCTGCCCTTTCTGTACGTGTGCGCGATCTCGCTGCTCTCGGAGGCGGAATTTTCCGCCCGCGGACTGGTGATACCCTCACGCCCCACGCTGGAGAACTACGTGATGTTCATCAAATGGGGCACGAAGATCCAGGACGCTTACGCGGCGACGATCTACATCACGCTCGTGGGCACGGTGATTGCGCTGATGGCGACGGCGCTGCTCGCCTACGGAATTGCAAAAAAAAGTCTGCCAGGCCAGCCGGCGATCAACGGGCTACTGGTCTTTACCATGTTCTTTGGCGGCGGCATGATCCCCACCTACATGGTCATCAAGTCGCTTGGATTGCTGAATACGTATTGGTCGATCATTCTGCCGGCATCTGTTTCCGTGTGGAACACGATGCTCATGCGTACGTTCTTCCGCCAATTGCCGGTCGAATTGGAGGAATCGGCGCGGCTCGATGGCGCAAGCGACTTTCGCATCGCTTTTTCGATCATGTTCCCGCTTTCCAAGGCGTCGTTTGCGACGATCGGCCTGTTTTATGCGGTGGGCTTTTGGAACGAATGGTATGCCGCGCTGCTTTACCTGAACAACGCGATGATGTATCCGCTGCAGATGGCGCTGCGGGATATCATCACCACCAACGCGCAGGCGCTGGACGCGACCAAAATGGCCTCCGGTATGATGCAGGTGCGTACGCCCCCCTCGGTGGTGGTGAAGATGACGGCGATCATCTTCACGGTTGGCCCGATTCTGCTCGTCTACCCGTTCGTACAGAAGTACTTTGTGCGCGGCGTGATGGTGGGCTCGCTCAAGGGATGAATTTTTCGGCCGCTGAGCTGCGTTGCAAAAAGTGTGCCGACAAATTATAATCAAATATAGGAGGAATGGAAAATGGCAAAGAGACTGATCGTTTGGTTGTTATCATTGACCCTGCTGCTGGGGGCTTTGCCGGCTGCGATGGCGGAGGAGCCGACGGGAAAGCCGATTGAGCTGACGTTCTTTTCGCTCAACGGCGACTACAACACGGCGAAGGGCGAGGAGGCGCAGAAGGCCGTCGAAGCGGCGATCTGGCGTGATCTTGGCATCAACTGCAAGCTGAACATCATCACCAGCGATTCCTTCAGCGACGATCAGATCGCCGTGAAGATCGCTGCTGGCGAGTTGGACGCCCTATCTAGCAATATGTCGCTGACCAAATGGCAAACGTTCATCGACAAGGGCATGCTGCTGCCGCTGGACGACCTGCTCGCCAAGGAAGGACAGGATATCTACACGCAGATCGACCCGAAGCTATGGGAGCCCTATAGGGTGAAGGGAACGACCTACATGATCCCGGTGCAGTCGTCGGTGCCTTTCTACTGCGGTACCTGGCTGCGGATGGACCTTTTCCGCAAGAACGGCATCGATGAGGCGCCGCAGACGGTGGGCGAGCTGATCGACGGGCTGCGCGTCGTCTGCAAGAGCGATCCGAACCTCGTGGGCATGACCGCGGGACACCCCAGCTGGATCTACAATTCCGGCCCGCTGAACTATCACCGCGTAGACGCGCAAGGCGAGCAGACGTTTACGAACGATGCCGGCGACGCGATGGAGAAGTATTCGAAGGGCGGCGTGCTGCCGGCTTTCTGGGAGGACGAGCAGTTCAAGGCCTCGCTTGCGCGCAGCGTCGAACTGTACGCGGAGGGTATCCTCGACCCGGAGATCTTCACGACGACGTTTGATCACGCGAACGAGCTCGTCGCCTCGGATCGTGCGGTATGCATCGGCGAGGGATATGGGTTCCAGACTACGGCGGACCGCAAGGCCGGCCTTTATCCCGACGAATACCCAGTTGAGCCCGGCAAAGAACAAGAATGGGTGTTTCTCACGAACCTGGTGAACGACATCAACGGCGCCCCGACCACCTGGCGTTACGGCTACGAGACGGGCATGCATGTGGGCATCATCTCCACGACAAAATATCCAGAAGAGGTGATGAAGATTCTCAACTGGATTTGCGCCTCGCAGGAGAATTATGCGCTCGCCAACTGGGGCGTGCAAGGCGAGCACTGGGACTACGACGCGGACGGCATGATTGAGTTCGGCAAGGACGACGCGGGCAAACGCCTCGTAGAGGGCGGCCTGGGCGGCATGTTTGCCAACATCTACGCGGAATGGTGGGTGCCGCTGACGGAAAGACACATCGGCACCGAGTGGAGTAAAATTCAGGCCAGCGAGCCGACGACGCGGACGTGGATGAACTGCGACGGCTTTATCAACTACACCTATGAAACGGATGCCAACATGCGCGCCGATCAAGAGACCATCGCGCGGGAGACGTTGGTCAACATCATCCTCGGCAAGATAGAGATAGAGGAAGGGCTGGAGAAGATGGCGAGCGACCTCGAACGCGCGGGCTACGCGGAGTGGTACGCGGAAAAGAACGCGCAGTATTGCGCGGGCATGGGGATTTGACAAATTGGGCCGGGGCTGTCGCGCCTAAAAGACATGCGGCAGCCCCGACCTCCTTTTCGTTTTCTTGACACGTGTTCGCCGTCACACGAAAAAGGGGCAAGCTATGCTAAAAAGATTTTTCTGTCGCCGAAGACCTTCTTCCCTGCAAAGGAGGATGGTCCTGTTTTTGCTGCCCATGATCGTCGTGGTGCTGCTCGTGACAGGCACGTTCTCCTATGCGCAAACGAGGAGAATTTTGCGGGAACAGAAGCTGGAGATAATCCGCAACTTTATTGAAAAGGCGGAAACCAGCGTCGACAACACGCTGCGCTGCGCAACCGAGGTAACAGAGATGGTGCTCTACTATTCGCCTGTATACGACACCATCTTCAACAGCGAAAAACTCGACCCCAACGAACAGTTGGAGGCGTACGGGGGCTCTGTCAACTATTTTAATGTGCTGCAACGGCAATTCAACTTTCGGCGTGTGCGCGTATTCACGCATAATGAAAACCTGATGTATTGGCGGGAAGGAACCTACTTTTTTGACATCAATCGAATAACGGAAGAGATGCCGGTGGATATCGTCCTAGGGGATCGGACGGATCAGATCAAAACGGTGGAAACGTATCGCTCTATGCCGCGCTTGCCGGATGAGCGCGCGCGCTGGCAGATCTCCGTGGTCCGTTTTGTGGTCGACGGGGCGGATATGTTCGTGCGAGCCGCTGTGGTTGTGGACATCGATGCGGCGGACCTGCTCGCCGGCTGGGACCCGGACATTGCCGATCCCTTCGAATTGATGCTCGTAAGCGGAGAGGGGAATGTGCTCTCCTCCTCCTATGCGGAAAATATCGGGGTGAAGCTGCCGTCAGAGTTGGCGCAGCGCCTGACGGCAGAAGGCGAGATCGAGGACGGAGGCGACTTTTTTGCCGCCCGCCCGCTAAGCGCCGCGCCCTGGTCCCTGTGCGCCCGACTGCCGGCTTCTTACCTCTACCAGGATACGGAATCCATCCTGACGATGACGTGGATGATGATCATACTGGCTTGCGCGCTGGCTGCGCTGTTTACGCTGTTCATCTCAAAAGCGCTCACGGGCCGGCTGCATGCTTTTACCCGGATGCTGGAGTTGGGCGTCGGACAAAAGACGCTGCCCGATACGCTGGACATGCACATGGAGGAAAGCCGCGGGGATTGCGAAGAGATTCGCGTCCTCTTGTCCGCCTACAACCGTATGCTCAGCCATATCGGCGAGCTGAGCCGGGAGAACGCCCATATGGCGACCCGCGAGAGCCGCTACCGGATGGAGGCGCTCCGGCTGCAGATCAACGCGCATTTTCTTTACAACACGCTGGCTTCGATCAAAGGTTATATCGAGATGAACGAGGCGCAGGCGGCTTCGCGGCTTTTGATGATGCTCGCCTCCTTCTTTAACCACTCGCTGGATCGCGACGGGATCTGCATACCGCTGGGCGAGGAGATCGAGATCGTGCGTGTATATCTGGAAATACAGCAGATGGTCTACGCGGAACAGTTTGACTTCACGATCGATGTGGACGAGGCGACCCTCGCTGCGCGTGTGCCCAAGTTCATCTTGCAGCCCATCATCGAAAACGCGCTCATACACGGCATGAGCGAAAGCGACGCCATGGGACGTATCGAGTTGTACGGCAGGCTTGTAAAAGGGAAGATTCGCATCCGAATCGAGGACAGCGGACCCGGGTTTTCGCCGGAGATGCTCGAATGGGATCCGCACACGAAACGGGGGCTCGGCATGCGCAATGTGTATAAACGTTTGGAGCTGTATTTCGCCGGCCGGGCGCAAATGCGTATCGAGAACCGTCCGCAGGGCGGCGGTTGCGTGGTCGTGGAACTGCCGGAAGGCGGTATGAGCGTGGAGGAGGTGGCTGCGTATGATCAGGATGCTATTGGCGGACGATAACCGCGTTTTGGTGAAGGCGCTTACGGACGTCATTCCCTGGGAAGCGCACGGCGTGGAGGTTGTGGGGATCGCCTACGACGGCGTGGGCGTTTTACAGCGGATCGATGCGTCGATCGACGTGCTGGTCACAGACGTGCGCATGCCGCGCATGGACGGCATCGAGCTGACGCGCGAGACGACGGCGAAGTACCCGGATCTACAGGTCATCTTCCTCAGCGCCTACAGCGAGTTCACCTATGCTGTGGAGGCGCTCAAGTTGAACGTAAAGGACTACATCACAAAGCCGGTGGACAACGAAAAGCTATTGGAGGCGGTAAAGCGGGCGGGCGCGCGCAGGCAAAGCCAACTCAAACAGAAGGCACTGTTGGAGGAGAGCCTGCCCTACATGCGCGAACACGTAATCCGCCATCTGCTCATGGGGGACGCCGCGAGCGCACAGATCAGCCGCCGCCTCCTGGGTTGGGGCGATTTCACGTATATCACCTGTATGGTGTTTGAGCTCTTTCACAATGAAGGCAATGACGATGGCCTGTTTGAGGCGCTTTGGCGTTTGAAACTGCTCGCAGAGCGAAGCCTTCATCAGGAGGGAAACGCCGTATTGCACGAAGGCGTACTGGCGCTTATGATCGTCTGCGAGGAGGAGCCGGGACCGGAGCGTACCAAGGAGTGGATCGTCGGAGCCAAGCAGGCGATACGGGAGCTGGGCGAAGAGGCGCTCAGCGTAACGGTAGGGCTTAGCCGGACCGCTACGGGGCCGGAAGCGGTGCGCGCGCTACACAAGCAGGCGCAAAGAGCGCTCGACATGCGCTTTTTGTTTGGGCGGGACGGCGTCTTTGTTTGCCCATCGTCGGCGGATCCACCGGCGCCGGATGCCGGCAAGGCACAGGAGGCGCTTCGACGCGTGACGGACCTCGCCCGTATCGCGGACGCGCCGTGGCTCATGCAGAGGCTTACGGCGCTGCGCGGCTGCTTGGAGGGCATCGAAAACCGCGAGACGTTTATCCTGACGGCCTGCGGGATCCTGAACGATTACATGCGAAACCTGCTTCTCAATGCGCAGGCGGACGCGCCGGCGCCTATGGCGGATTGCTTGCGGCTTTATAGCCGTATCGCACAGGGCACGCGCGCGGAGGGCATCGAACTCGTCCTGCGCTTTATCCGTCAGGCACAGGAAGGACGTTTGTCGCAGATGAAGCGCGAAAACCGGAAGATCATTTCGGACATCTACCGGGCGATCGAAAAGGTGGGCTTTGATGCGGAGGGAGGCTTGGAGCGCATCGCGCAGGAGGTATATCTGAGCCCCAGCTACGTGAGCATGCTCTTCAAGCAGGAGACCGGGAAGAGCATCAGCAAGGTTTTGGGGCAAATGCGCTTGGACAGGGCATGCGAGCTGCTACAGAACCCCGAGCTGAAGATCTACGAGATCAGCGAACAGGTCGGCTACCCCAACCCGTATTATTTTTCGGTTTGGTTCAAAAAGAACACCGGCCTTACGCCTTCGGAGTACCGAAAGCCCTTCGAAGGATAGGTTGTGATAAAAATGAAAGCATCTTCCCAACAAAAGAAATGGCCTTTAGGCGCCGAATGCCGTATGCTCTTCGTATCGACCGGCACCAATAAGGAGGATGCACAAGATGGAGTCAACCCTATATCAGGAGCTATTCAATGGTAAATTCCCTGTCTCTTTGCGATACGACGGCGCATACATAGCTATGAATACGCTGGCATGGAAGACGGCATGTATACCTGAAGCGGCGTTTGATCTGGAAAGGCGCGTTGCCAGGCTGGATGATCGTATGCAGATCGAGCTTTCGGTCCGCCGCTATCACGAAGCGGACGCCGTCGAATGGTTTATAGAGCTGTACGACGATTCCTCTTACGATACGCAGATCCTCGAAGACATACGATTTGCGGACCTCACGCTCGACTTCGCCCCACAGACGTCGCCTTTTTTTCTCGACTATAACGGTTCAAACGAGCAACTATGCGATTTTTTGGAGAACCGTACGCAACTTTTTCATCGGGCAAGGCGCAACCTGCGCTGCGAGGGCGGGCGATCCTCTTCCATGCAAATGCCGTATTTTAATATCTTGATGGACGGATACGGTTACACATTGGCAATCGGTTGGAGCGGCCAATGGCAAGCCGAACTGGTGCGGCCGGGCGACGAAGGACGGCTTGTATTTGCCGCGGGAATGGAGGATGCGCGCTTCCGCCTGCACCCCGGCGAGCGCGTAACGCTGCCGCGGATGCTCATGCTGCGCTGGGCGGGAGATGAGGACGAGGGGCACAACGCATACCGCCGGTTTGCTCGCGAACAGATCGTTCCCCGGATCGACGGCGAGCCGACATGCTCCCCCCTGTGCATGACGAGCTGGGGCGGAAGCAACGCCCGAAGACATATCCAAAACCTGAAGACGATCCGCGAAAAAGACTTGGGCGGCGAAACGTATTGGATCGACGCGGGATGGTACGGCGACGCGCCCGAAGACAGCGCGGAGGCCGACGGGCTATGGTATAACAATGCGGGCATCGGCGATTGGCAGCCGGCGAAGGCGATCTACCCGAACGGAATGGAGGAGGTCGCGAATGCGGCGCGTGCGCAGGGGCTGGGGTTTTTGCTCTGGTATGAGCCCGAGCGCGCCAAGGCCTGCGCGGAGCGCGTGGCGGCGCATCCGGACTGGTACGTCGGCGTGCGCCGGGAAGGCGGCGACGTGCTGCTCAACCTGGGCAATGAGGAGGCGCGCGCCTGGCTGGAAGGGCTGCTGGCCTCGGCGATCGAGCGCTATCATATGCAAGTGCTGCGCATCGACTTTAACTTTGGTCCGCTGAATTTTTGGCGCTATGGCGACGCGGACGACCGTCGCGGCATCACGGAGTTAAAATATATCGCGGGCCTTTACGCCCTGTGGGACAGCTTGCGGGAGCGCTTCCCCCATCTGATCATCGACAACTGCGCCAGCGGCGGACGCCGCCTCGACTATGAGGCCTGCCGCCGGAGCATCCCGCTGTTCCGTACGGATTATACGTGCTTTGGCCGCCTGACCGAGCCGACCGGATGCCAGCTGCATACGTATTATCTCAGCCGTTTCCTGCCTGTAAACGCGTGCGGCGTCAGCACCTGGCAGATGGACACCTACCGCTTCCGAAGCGCCCTCTCGAGCGGCATCGCGATGGGTACGCCCGCAGCGGACAGTCCGGCGGAAATGTATAGCTGGTATCGCAAAATGATGGCCGACGCGAAACGGATCCGACCGTATAGGAAGGGCAATCTATGGCCGCTCACGGGTTGCTCCCCCAGTGAACGGGATTGGATGGCCTATCAGCTGCATTTGACGCGCGAGGATTGCGGCGTCATCCTCGCCTATCGCAGGGCGCAGAGCCAGCTGAGTCAGCTGGATGCCGAGCTCCGGGAGATCGACGCGCAGGCGCGCTACAAATTGGAGGACTTGGATCGGGGCGTTTTAGGCGTCGTGGAGGGCAGGGCGCTTGCTATCGGATGGCCGCTGCAGATCGATGAAAAGCGTACATGCCGCGTCATCTTCTACCGAAAGGTATGAGGGCGGGCAACTGACGGAGGAACGGGATGTATTATCTACTTGCGCTTCTCGCCGATGTAGGCATAACGGCCTGCTTTTCGATCAACAAGGTCTACCGCGACCGCGTGTCCTACGCGCTTTCAAGCGTTACCTTTAAAATGGCGGTTGGATCGGGCGTGTCGTTTCTGCTCTTTTTCACGCTGAATCGGTTTCGGCTGGAGACGAACGGGTTTACGCTGGGCATGGCGCTTTGCATGTGCGTCACGGCCATACTGAGCGAAACGGTGACGTTTACAGCGTATGGAAAAGGGCCCATATCGCTATACACGGCTTTTTAGATGCAGGGCGGGATGTTGCTGCCCTTTCTGTACGGCGTGCTGTGCGGCAACCGATTGACCTGGCTGCATGCCGTAGGCATTGCGATGATGACGGCGGCATTGACGTTGACCGTGCTGCCTGCGCGGGGACAGGCTGAACGCCCCACGAAGGGCTTTGTCATCCTCTGCTGCCTGATCTTTGTGATCAACGACAGAATCCGCCCCTTTGCCCGCAGGCAAAACGGCAGGCTATTGCTCGGCGAGCGATGCCAGACGACGCATGCCGCGCAGACGCCGTGACGGGCGCATTCGCTCGTGCAGGGACAGGAATCCTTTACGGGCAGCTTGACGACCCATTTTTGCAGCAGCCCGGGACTGCCCTGTGCCGTCATGCCGCCCACCATGTGCGCTTCGCCCGGGTAGAGGGCGACGAAGTGGCCGGGACGGAGCAGCACGGCGCTGCCGCGCGGGCCGCCCTCCAGCTTCATGCCGTCTGCGCCGCCGGGCAGCGGATCGCCAGGGGTGAGCTCGGACGCCGGGCAGATGTGGATGAGCTCCTCACCGGCGAGGCCGATCATCAGATCAATCGTGTGCGCATGCACCTCAAATTTTCGCTGTGTATCTTCTTTTGTCTCATATTGCTTGAGGCGGATCTCAAAGTCTACATTTTGCGCCGGCTCCAGCGTACCTTCCCGCCATATCCGAAGGAGCGCCTCTGCCTGCGGCAGGATGCCCTCGTAGCGTGTGATGCGTTCCATGGTATCGGCGATCATGAACGTTCATCCCCCTTTTTCTTTTGCTTCAAGTGCATCCCTCTATATCAGGTTTTGTTCGCGCTCATCGCCCCAAATCCTGCCGATCGTGCGCATTGAGGGGAAAAAGCCCCCGCAGGCTATGTGCGTAGCCTGCGGGGGAGGGGCCGCCTTAGTCCTCGATCGCGGCTTTGCGCGAGAGAATCTCCTTAAAAATTGCCGGATCAAACTTGGGCACGCGGTCGTATGTATAAAGCCCGTTTTGCTCCTGCTCGACGTTGGTCAGCTGCGTGTAGCAAAGCCCCATGATTTGGGGGTTGTCCAAAATCGCGTCCGCGAGGCCGCGGAAACGTCGGATAAAGTCCTCAGGCGATTGCGGCATATTGCCGTAGCCCCAAGCCTTTTCGTCCAAGGCCCAGCCGATGCCGCCGTATTCGCTGATAAACACGGGCAGCTTGCCGTCGTATTGCTGGCGGATACTACCACGGTTCACCTGATCCCACAGCTCGCCGCCGGCGGCAAACGCGTCGTAATGCGCGCGGAAGACGGCATCATCCTGTTCGTAGTCGTGCACGTCGTAGATGTCGGTCGCCACGTGGTAATTGCCGCTGGTGTCGATGCAAGGGCGGGTGGGATCCGCGCTCTTCGTGGCGAGGTATACGGCGCGGAGCACTTCGTCGTCCTGCTTGCGCCCACAGCGGTCCCACGTCTCGTTAAACGGGCACCAGCCGATGAGCGCGGGGTGGTTGAAGTCGCGATCGACTTCCTCGAGCCATTCCGGCAGGATGCTAAATACCGCCTCCGGGCGTGAGACGTCCAGCCCCCAGTTCGGGTATTCGCCCCAGACCAGGTAGCCCAGCCGGTCGCAGTGATAGAGGAAGCGCTCTTCAAAGATCTTTTCGTGCAGACGCGCGCCGTTAAACCCGCAGGCCATCGAAAGCTCGATGTCGCGCACGAGCGCCTCGTCGCTCGGCGCGGTATAGATGCCGTCGGGGTAGAAGCCCTGGTCGAGCACCGTGCGCTGGAAGACGGATTTGCCGTTGAGGAGGAATTTACGGCCGTCCAGCCTGACGCTGCGCAGGCCGGCATAGCTGCATACGACGTCGCCGCCGTAGGAGAGCTCCAGGTCGTAAAGGCGGCCGTTTCCGACCTCCCACAGGTGCACCTCGCGCAGGGGCAATGCGACCTGCGCGCGCCCGCCGCCGGATTGCACGGACGCTTCGCCTACGACACGGCCCTCGTACCTCGCCGTCACCTGCAGCGTGCCTTGCCCGCACAGGTCGGCGGCGATCCACAGGGAGCCCTCGTCGACGTTGGGATAGAATTTGACCTTTTCTATGTGCGTCTTGGGCATAAACTCGAGCCAGACGGTCTGCCAGATGCCCGTGGTGCGGGTGTAGTCGCAGCCGTGGGAGAAGTATGCCTCGCTCTGCTTGCCGCGTGGGATCAAAGGATCGCGCTCGTCGTCCTCCGCGTAGACGGTGATCACGTTTTCGCCCGCGCAGACGGCGTCTGAGACGTCGAACTGAAAGGAGACGTAGCCGCCCTTGTGGACGCCGACGCGCTTGCCGTTGACGAACGCCTCGCAGCTGTAGTCCACAGCGCCGAAGTGCAGCACGACGCGGCCGCCTACCTGCTGATCGGTCAGCGTGACCGTCCGGCGGTACCACACGCCGCGCATAAAATCCTTGTTCTCTACGCCGGAGAGCTTGCTCTGCGGGCAAAAGGGCACGGTGATGCGGCCGTTCAAGGACGCGTCCGCCGCGCTGAGGCCGCGGGCCTTGCCGCTGCGGCCGTTGTCGATCTCAAAGGCCCACTCTCCGTTGAGGTTCAACCAGTTCTCGCGCCTGAATTGCGGCTTGGGGTGTTCGCTCCTGGGGATCGGGTTCATGGTCTCACTCCTTTGGTCTGTTTTGTCTCATTATAGGGAGAAGGCCCGGACAAGGCAATAGCTTTTCGCCCAGGGATTTGACAGATCCTACTGTCATGGATACAATGAGGAAGGACATCACTGAACGACGGGAGGCGTAGGACGTGATCATCAGCGCGCGGCATCGCTGGGCGGAGGCGGCAGGCTTTACGATTCATCGCCCGAGCGGGATCGACAGCTATACGCTCTTGCATTTCTTCCATTCCATCCGCCTGCGGATCGGGGAATGCGTGGTCACCACGCGGCCGGGCGCCTGCATTTTGTTTGCTCCCCACACGCCGCAGTGGTTTCAAAGCAAAACCCCGCTGCTGCACGACTGGATGCACCTGGATAAAGAAGCGTCGGCGCTCATCACGCGCTATGCGGTGCCGACGAATACCGTTTTGTATCCCGCCGACAGCGCCTTCATCACCTCCGGGATCTGTGAGATCGAGCTGGAGATCAACTCCGGCCGCCCGCACCGGACGCAGCTGGCGGACGCGGCGGCGGAAATCCTGCTGATCCGCCTATCGCGCGCGTGCAACGCGGAGGACGCTTTTCCGGTCAACCCGCAGCTGGGCGCGCAGCTCCTGCGCTTTCGGGTCCGTTTATTCGCGCGTCTGGGCGAGGCGTGGAGCGTAGAGCGCATGGCGGAGGAGATGCACATGAGCCCCTCGCGCTTCTTTGCCGTCTACAAGGCGCAGTTTGGCGTATCGCCCATGAACGATTTGATCCAGGCGCGCATCGATGCGGCTAAGAGCGCGCTCGTGGGATCGGATATCTCGGTCGCCCGCCTGGCGGAGCGGCTGGGCTATGCGAACGTCACCCATTTTAGCCGCCAATTCCGACAAAAGACCGGGGTTTCGCCGCGGGCGTACGGTCACAAGTGAAAAGGAGGAAGAAGTTTTGAATTTTATGCTTGACATTTTACGCCGGATGTAGTATCATATCCCTCGTTCCCAAGAGCGATGCGCCCATAGCTCAGCTGGATAGAGCGTTTGACTACGAATCAAAAGGCCACAGGTTCGAATCCTGTTGGGCGCGCCACAGAAAACCGTTGACATGCTTCGCGCTGTTGATGGTTTTCTTTTTTTCGATGGCTGCAATTTGACAGATGATGAATAAAATTTTACGACGTACGCATCATTCTTTACTTATTGCGCATAATGTGATATGCTTATATAGAAGGGAGTTGATCTTATGGAGGCGACGAACCTAAATGTCCGCGTTGATAAGGAAGTGAAGAATGCGGCCGAAGCCGTTGCGTCGGCGCTTGGTATGAATTTATCCACTGCGGTAAACATTTTTTTGCGCCAGATGATCAGCTGCAACGGCATGCCGTTTGACGTCCGGCTCGTACCAAACGCCCAGACGCGTCAAGCGCTTGATGATGCCCGCAATCATCACAATCTATCGGGGCCTTATAACAGCCTTGAGGCGCTGATGGAGGACGTAAACAATGCTTGAAGTCTATGCGACTTCCCGATTCAAGCGAGATTTAAAAGTGATGATAAAGCGCGGGGCTAAAGTTGATCGGTTATGGATTGTTGTATCCAAGCTTCGCAATCAAACGCCTTTGCCCGAAAGCAATCGCGACCACGCGCTTGTCGGAGATTATATTGGGTTTCGCGAATGCCACATCCTTCTTGATTGGTTACTGGTGTATCGGATCGAGGAGGATGAACTGATCCTGACGCTAGCTCGTACCGGAGCGCACAGCGATCTGTTTTGAGCGGCGATTTAGATCCAGAAAACCGTTGACATGCTTCGCGCTGTTGATGGTTTTCTTTTTGTCTCCCTTTTGATCTCATGGTCTGTCCTCCCCGCTATGCTCATACAATGGCCTGCATGGAATAAGAGGGGGGAACTGTATGCAGCCGATACTTCTTATCGAGAGCGCCGCGCCGGGTTTGCTGTACGTGAACGGTCAATTCTGCGGCGAGCTGACGGAGCCGCAAGCGTTTCCATCCTGGCCGGACGCGCGGGCGCTGATCGAATACAGGCCGTTCGGGCGGTCGTTTGAGCCTATGGCTTGCGCGCTGACGCTGCAAAAGGGGCGAATACAGCCGCATGGCCAGGAGGGCGTCTTTTGCGTGCAGTGGCCAGAGGGCGTCGCGCAGGTCGAGCTACGGCCGCAACGCCTGGGCGGGCAGACAAGGCGGGAGGATTTGGGGGGCGGCCTCACCCTCTTGCAACAGGAGGGGAACGCAGCGTTGGCCCGCGGAGAAGAAATCTTGCAGCCGCTGCCGCAAGGCGCGAGGGAAGTCGGTTTGCGGCAGTTGGAGGGCGGGGGATGCATCGTATCGGGCAGGTGCCCGGGCGGCCTGTTCGTCTGCGCCGTGCCACCTGAGGGCGGCGTCATCGCCCAGGATGCACAGGCGTTCGTCCTGGCGCGCACGGTTAAATGGGCGCGCCAGGACGTGTTGCAGGCCGTTACGGGCGCAGATGATGCGGTGGGGCACGGTGTGCTGAGCGAATACCGCGCGGATGCGGGCGGGCTGCACCGGCTTTCGACGCAGCCCGTTTGGGTAGACGGCGCGCCGCGTTGGCCACAAAACGGCCAGGAGACGCTACGCGCGTATCTCGAGGCCGTACAGACGGGCCAAGCCGCCGAAGCGGAGGGGTATCTCGCCTCGCCCGATTTGCAGCCGGCGCTTCCGCGATTTGACGCGGTAGTGCCTCTGCGCTATCCGCTGAGCCGTATGCCGGCCGGTCTGCCGCTTGCGATGGGCGCTATGGCCGTCGAGGAGGCGGGGCTGGCCCGGGTGACGGCCGTATGCGCCAGGGCCAGGGAGGCGCGCGGCAGACAGGGAAACTACCGGCTGGAAGCGATCGAGATGCTCAAATGATTAGGGCTCATACAGGCTATATCCGCCCTTGCCGCGCTTTTTCGTCCGATAGAGCGCGGTATCCGCATGTCTGTATAGCGAATAGAAATCCGATCCGCCCGCAGGCGAGCGCGCTATGCCGATGCTCGCCGACATCTGCCAGGTCTTGGCGTCCATCGTGTGCGCTTGCGAAAGTGCCGCGCAAAGCGCCTCGACCTTTTGTTTTATCCAGATTTCATTTGGGATCGGGACGAAGACGACGAATTCATCCCCGCCGATGCGGCCGACGACGTCGTCCTCCCGGAAGCAGCGGCGGATCGTCTCGGAGAAGGCGACGATGACCGAGTCGCCGAAGACATGGCCGTGCCGGTCGTTGGCATCCTTGAAGTTATCGATATCCAGAATGATGAAGCCGTAGGTACGGTTCGGGTCCAGGGCGCGCAGCCGCTCGATATGGGCGCGCATTCGTAGATGTTGCCGTACAGCTCCTCGGTCGCGCTTCGGAACATCTCGGCGCGTCAGCCGGGTGATCTGCCGGTTGAAGCCGCGTATCACATAGGTGATGACAAAGAGGATGGTGGTGATGATGCACGCAATGATGACGGCGGTACGATACAGCTGCCGGCGCAGCTCGGTGACAAGAATGCCGGTATCCCGCTCGACGATCAGCTGCCAGGACAGCTCGGGGATATAACGCGCGACGATATAATCTTCGCCGGCATTTCCGGTCTTTGTCCAAAAGCTTTGCGCGACGTTGCCATAGTCAACGAGACGTTGACCGGGCGGCTGAACAGCGCGGATAACTGATAAAAGATGCCCTCCCACGTCAGCGTGGATACCTGCTCGATGCTTTCTACGGAAGCGCTGTAGTTGGCCTGATAGCTGAGCACGGTCGTAACCAGAAAGCCGGCGAGGATCACCGTACAGATCAGCACATTGGTCCGCATCAATATCTTATTTTTCAAAGCCAACCCTCTTTTCAATTCAAAGGATGGACCGGCACTCCATGTAAAAGCGCTTTTCGAACGCCTCGCCCATTGAAAACGTCTTTCGAGGCAGCGCGCCGTCGCGGCGAACGGCAGGGAAGAGCGAAAACTTGTCGATCGCGTTGAGCAGGAAGCAGGCGTTGCCCGCTTGGCGCCCCAAGCCCCGGGCAAAATCGTCGCCGTGGATGTAATCGAGACGCGCATCCGGGTGGGATTGCAAATAACCGTCTAAAAAGCGCTGCAGCGTGGCGACGGGCAAGGAGAAGGGCGCGTTCTGAATGGCCAACTGCAATGTGCCCTTGGGGCACACGAAGGTGAGCCCCTGTTCGCCCTTCTGGGCCCGCCTGGTCGCGAGCGCCGCCCCATGGCGCAGCAGGTATACGCTTAGCTGCCTTAGCACATCCTGTTCGTCCACGCCGAAGAGCACGCGGTGGATGGGCTCGAAGTTGAGCGCTTCGTCATGCAGGTTGACGAGCTCCACGAGCGCGTAGCGCGCCGGATGGGTTGAACGCGCCTCAGGCGGGAGAGTCTCGCGCAGGTCGAGCCAGCACTGGCGCGCCGTAGCCAGCGAGTGATTGCCGTCGCCAACCGCGTAGAGCAGGCCGTCGCAAGCCTTGCGCAGGGCGTCGAGCGCGCCCGCGATCTGCTCCTTGAACGCTGGCGTATCGACGCGGTAGCCGCGCAGGTGACCGCCGCCCTCCATGAGATCAAAGTCGTAGAGCGGCGCAAGGCGCTTGCGTCGCTGATACAGGGGCTCGATGACCGTACGGCCCGGGTCGTCGACGAGCAGCATGACGTGAGGCGTCTCTAAGGGCGCGCCTGTGCGGATGCGCACGCGCGGCGGAATGCGCTCTAAGATCGTGCCCTCCGTCGCGCGCACGAGCGATGCGCCTGCGCGTTCAAAGTCGTACATCTCTAAATCCACGCATGCGACGAGCCCCAGGCGCGTGCCGGAGGCCAACGCGCGCTCCACGAGCACGAAGCCGTCGGTGACCGCCTTGACCAGCGTGCCGTCGCCCAGGTAGCGCTTCATTTCGCTGTGGATGGAGGCTACGCGGCCGAAACCTTCTGCGAGATAGGCTTCGGGGAACGTGATGCGCAGCGTGGAGGGATAGCCGCCGACGTAAGCCTCCACCCGTTTCCAATAGGCGGGATCGGACGTATACTGATCGCAGGCGACGACCGACCAGCGGCTAAGATCGATGTGCGGGGCGGGCAGCAGGATGTCGGCGGGCGCAAGGCCCAATGCGTTGAAAGCAGACGGCATATAAAAAACGCTCCTTCCGTCCGAAGTGACGGGTTTGATCCCATCATAGCATCGGTTGGGGAGCGTGTCAACGGGCGCTGATAAAGTCCGACACAGGCGGCGGTTATTCCCCGCCGTTTGCAAAGGGCAGCTGAGATTCCACCGGCGCGAGCTGGGCTGAGAGTCGTTCGCAGAATTCGCCGACGCGCTGCGCCCGCGTAAACTCCGGAAGGCCGAGAAACTCCTTGATCGTCAGCACGAGCGCCGAGAGGCTCTCGCCCATCTCGCGCGTACGGGTGCGCTCGTCGTCGAGCGCGATGCGCAGCAGATCATAGCGCACGTTCAGTCGGTCCAGCGCGAGGACGGTATCCTGCGAGGGCTGGTTCTGCGCGAGCGCAAGCAGGTGGTTAAGGCCCTCGAGCATCTGGTAGAGCGCGGGGTCTTGCATGTGCTCTACGCGGTTTTGTGCCTCGTCCAGCAGAGACTGGGCGTCCTCGCGCCTTGCGCGGGGGGCGAACGGGTCGACATAGGGCTCGCCCGCAGCCTCCATATCCGCCATCACCTCGCGCACGAGCGCCGGGCGCGTCTTGAGGCAGGAGCGGTACTTGTTTTGAAAGCGTAGCATGCGGGATTTATCGCCCTGGGACATCTCCTGCACGCAGGCGCGCACGCTCTTGCCCTGCGCGCGGGCCAGAAGCACGTCGTGGATGAGCGCGCGCACCTCGTCCTGCGAAAAGGGCTCGAAGGGCGGCGCGCGCTTGAGCTCCGGCTCGTCGCATTGCTTGAGCTGCGCGTAGTAAAAGTTGCGGATGCTGTTGGGCTTGCGTCCCAGCCGCTCGGCGACGCGTTCGAAGACGCTTCGCAGGGGTTCGCCACGCGCTGCGGATGCGTGGATTTCGTGAAAGAGCTCAGATACTTCTTCCGGCTGCCAGCCGCCGCGGGAACCCCGTGCGACGCGCGATGGCGTGGCGGCCTGTTTTGTCATTTCCAAAGGTCCATCCCTCCATTGACGCGGTGTGTACTGCGGTGATAGTATGATCGGCGGCGCGGCGGCTTATACAAAAGGCAGGGTTATCGCTTGCGCCCGGGTACCGCGATGCGCTACAATGATATGAAGAGGAGGGACTATACATGCTAACAAAGATCGCGCTGGGCGCGCTCGTCCTCATGAATGTTTGGACGTTCGTGCTGTTTGGCGTCGACAAGCGGCGCGCCATCCGCGGCATGTGGCGCATTCCGGAGCGCACGCTGCTCATATGCTGCGCGCTGTTCGGGGCGGCGGGCGGCCTGGCGGGCATGCGGACATTCCGGCATAAGACGCGCCATGCGAAGTTTGTGTACGGCGTGCCCGCGCTACTCGCCGTGCAGATCACGTTGGCCGTATGGGGGCTGCTTTTATATTTTTAGTGCGAGTCGGGAGCGTTCCCGGCTTTTTTTGTTTTGTGGCTTGACAATGCTGTTCTATTGGAGTAGAATAGGATCGTGTTCTATCGGAATAGAATGGAGGAAGAGCGATGGATGCAAAGCTGTTCGATTCGGAACGCCGGGTCATGGAATGCCTGTGGCAGGAAGGGGAACTGAGCGCCAAAGAGCTGGCGATATGCCTGAAGGAGCAGGTGGGCTGGAGCAAGACCACCACGTATACGGTGATCGGCAAGTGCGTGGAAAAAGGGGCCGTCGAGCGCATAGATCCCGGCTTTCGCTGCCGGGCGCTGCTCAGTCGGGAGGAAGTGCTGCGCCGTGAGACCGACGACTTTCTGGAGCGCAACTACGACGGGTCGGCGGATCTGCTGGTCGCATCCCTTTTGGGACGAAGGAAGCTGTCTCCAAACGAGATCGAGCGGATGAAGGCGCTGATACAGGAATTGGAGTGAGGGGAATGACAAGATTGCTGGACATGAGCTTAGGCGGCGGGGTGTTCATCGCGGTCATCCTGCTGGTGCGCGTGGTGAGCGTCAACCGGCTGCCCAAGCGCGCATTCCTTGCCCTGTGGGCGGCGGCGTTTGTGCGCCTGATGGCGCCCCTTCATATCCCGTCCCCGGTTAGCGTCTATTCGGCCGCGCAACGCTTGGCCGTA
This sequence comes from Bacillota bacterium, assembly GCA_023404715.1. Classification (GTDB taxonomy): domain Bacteria; phylum Bacillota; class Clostridia; order Christensenellales; family Aristaeellaceae; genus Beduinella. The sequence goes on from JAEYAR010000022.1 coordinate 26,238, forward strand.
TCCGCGCGGCCAGGCGGCTTGCTGCTCGAGGGCCCCTCAGCTCTGCCGGAGGCGGCGGCCCGGGCGGGCCACATATCTCCGCTTTTTGCCGTGTGGCTGGCGGGAGCGGCCCTGCTTGCGCTGTTTTTTCTTCGCGCCCACCTGCGCGGGCGGGAAAAGTACCGCACGTCGCTGCCGGTGGAGAACCGTTTTGTTCAGGACTATTTGGAGCGGCGCCGTCTGCGCCGGCCGGTGCAGGTGCGCTATTCGGACCGGATCGAATCGCCGCTCACCTACGGCATCCTGTATCCCGTGATCCTGCTGCCCAAGGGCTTTGAACGCATGGGGAACGAGCGCCTTGCGTTCGTCCTATCCCATGAACTGTGCCATATCAGGCGCTTTCACGTGCTCGTGAAGTGGCTGCTTTCCGCGATGCTGTGCGTGCACTGGTTCAATCCATTGGCCGTCGCCATGTACCTGCTCGCGAACCGGGATCTCGAGCTTTCCTGTGACGAATACGTCGTCCGCAGCCATGGGATGAAGGCGCGGTCTGCCTATGCGTTGGCCCTCGTGGAGCTGGAGGAGGGCCGCACCTACTTTACCCCGCTGGAGAGCGGGTTTAGCCAGAATACGTTAAAAGAGAGGGTAACAGCGATTATGAAGACACATCCGCCGACGTTCCTGCGCGTCTTTGCCGCCTTTGCGCTGGTTTGCGCGCTCACAGCCGTCTTTGCGACGTCGGCCCCGGCCGAGTCGATCCCCCGCGCGGCGGCAGGCGGCGCATCCATGCCTATCCGCGATTTTGCGGCGGAATACGGCGCTGTAAACGTGATAGAAGAGGGAAACGACGGCCGGGTCGGCGCGAGCGGCGGCTATACGCAGGCGCAGTACGACCGGCTACTCGATGCGCTCAAGCCGGACGGATACGCCCAGATGTCGATCGCCGACTTTAACCGCAGCGTGAACCGGGCGCTTTCCGGAGATGAAGGGAATGCAGAGGGCCTGTTTTGGATCTACGACCAGGTGCTGAGCGGCATGCCGGACGACGAACCGAACGCGGCGTTTCTGCGCAACACCGTACAGGCCTCTATGAACGAGTACAATGCCCGCCTGAGCGAGGTGTACGAGGGGAAGCGGACAGACCCGGAGTTTGGCGCCAGCGCGCAAGCCGTTCGAACGGCGGATATCTTCGGCGAGGAGGTCGTTGCCGGTATATGCTACGCGGATTACGGCTTCACCTATCGCATCCTCGACCAGGATAAGCTCACCGTGAGCGAGCGAGATGACTTCCTCCAGCAGGTCATGCGCGCGGCGCAGGGTTTCTGCGAGGAGCGCGTAGACGCGCCGGCTGGCGAGGCGGAACTCAAAAAAGCGCTGGAGGCTGCTGGGCGCGCCGCCTCAAACGAAAAGATCACGTTCACGGGATGCACGATTTATGGGATCGAGAACGAATAATTGGAGGTCGAAAGGATGAACAGGTATGCTCAACCGGCGCTTTTGGCGCTGCTGATCGCGCTGCTGCTGCCGGCGACGGCCCTCGCAAGCGGACGCATGTACGGCAGGGATACGATTCCCTATTCCCAGGCGGATTACGACCAGGCGCTTTCCCTGATGACGGCGGGATACGAGGACATGTCCGTCGCAAAGTTCGACCGCCTCGTGCTCGATTGGGACGACGAGGAAGCCTATCACCGAAGCGAAGCGGTGCTGGCGCGCGTCTTGGGTTCGCTGAAAGACGACGACCCACATGCGGGATTTATTCTGGGCACGCTGGCGAACGCCTGGGATGCCTGCGAGGTGCGGCACTATAACGCCTGCGCGCGTGCGCGGAATCCCTGGCATGGCGGGCACGCGCGCTATGAACTGCACGGGGACGTCTTTGGCGACGACGTGTTGCTCTTCGGCGCGTATATTGACTTTAGCTTCAACTACGCCGTGCCGGATGAAACCGCGCTAACGGTCGGCCGCCGGGACGCGATATTCGAAGAGGTAGAGGCGGCGATGGAGGCGTATTTAAAGGGTCAGACGAGAGAAGAGATGAGAGACGAGCAGGCGATGGAACGCAAGCTGGCAGCGGCGCTTGAGAATACGCTGTTGGAGGTCTCTGAGGGCCTGCGCTGGGCGGGCAAGCTCGATCTGGGCTACTATTTTGACGAGCCCTACGCCTTCTCCTGGGAGATGGAAGGCGAGGAGGAAGCCTGGACGGAAACGTATACCAAGGCGCAGTACGACGATGTGCTCGCCAAGCTGATGCCAAGCGGCTACGAGGACATGTCCGTGGCGGCGTTTGACCGCCATGTGCACCAGGCCTTCATGGACGGTGGCGAATGGGACGGCCTGAATTTTGCCTACGAATTGGTGTGCGCGAACTTGGCGGAAGACGACCCGAACGCTTCTTTTCTGAAAACGACGGTTCCGAGGGCCCTGGCCGAATACGCGGCCCGCGCACAGGAGGTATACACGGGAAAGGCGGCGGACCCGTCCTACAGCGCGTGGGCGAGCGTAGAACAGGCGGCGGACGTCTACGGCGATAAGGTGACCGTGGGCATGGTCGAGGCGGATTATACGTTTACATACCGCCTGCTGGACGCGGATAGGCTCACGGTGCGCGAGCGCGATGCGTTTCTGGCGGCCGTCGAAGCGGGCGCGCAGGCGTACATCCAGGAGGCGCTGACAAAAGAAGGCGCGACGAAGGCAGGGCTGGAAGCAGGATTGCGCGCAGCCGGAGAGGCCGCGGGGAACGAGAAAATCCGCTTTACGGGCTGCCGGGTCGACTATCTGGAATACATGCGATAAGAAGACGGTAGCGCTTGAAGGGCGCTTCAAACCGATTGCCCCGAACGGTACCCGCACTCCGGTTGGAGAGGACGGGAGATCCGTTCGGGGCGTTTGTTTTCTAAATGCGTGAAACAGCAATACAGCCGTCGAGATAAATTTTTAAAAAAGGATTGACCCTCACGTATCGTGATAGAGTATAGTTAGCATCGTAGCAAAGGCGCAGGCTCATCGCCGGCAGGAGCGCAGCGTCATGCTACAGGATGAAGGAGGCAGGTGAGATGGGCATGATGACGGTCAAACAGGTATCCTCGTTGACGGGCATAAGCGTAAGGACGCTCCAGTTTTACGACGAAATAGGCTTGTTTAAACCCACCGACGTGACGCAGGCGGGGTACAGATTGTACGCGGAAAGCGCACTGGAGGAGCTACAGCAAATCCTGTTTTTTAAGGAGCTCGACTTTACGCTCAAAGAGATCAAGGCCATCATGGGGAACCCGCAATTCGATCAGGCGGCCGTATTTCAAAAGCAGCGGACGCTGATCCAAATGAAGCGCGATCGCTTAAGCGCGCTACTGGAATTGCTCGACAAGCTGATAAAAGGGGATAAATGTATGGATTTTAAAGATTTTGATATGAGCGCGTATTTTAGCGCGCTGTCCGATTTTAAACGGACCCATACCGACGGGATATTAAAGCAACTGGGAAGCGTAGAGCGCTTTGACGAGATGATCGCGGATTTGAAATCGCGCGAGGACGAAATCGCCGAAATGGCGGTGCGGCAATACGGCAGCCTGGACGCCTATACGAAAGCCATGCAAAAAAGCCTAGAAAGCTTCTTGACACAAGGACCGGCCATCGCGGAGTCGGAGGTGAGCGGGCTAATCCAAAAAACCGAGGAGCTGACAAAGCGGCTGACGGCGGACTTGACGAGGGATGCGGCGTCCGAGGAGGTGCAGCAGATCGTCCGCGAATGGATTTCCTTTACGGAAGCGTGCAATAGGGGGACGGACATGGGCGAGAACTATTGGGCGTGCACAGCAGAAGCCTATGGCTCAAAGCCTGAATGGATCGAAGTCAACGACCGTAAATATGGAGAGGGCGCATCCCGTTTTATCTCCTCGGCGATACGCGCCTACCTGGAGCAAAAAACGCCGTCATAAAAGGCTGCCAAAGCAGCCTTTTATAGCCTATTGCGCTTTCTTGCCGCGCTTGGCCGGGGCGGCGCCCGCTTTGCGTGAACGCGTGCGCAAAGAGCGTTCCTGCGCTTTTTCGGCCAGCGCATCGAGACGGGTTTGTTCGATGCGTGCGAGACGCTCCCTACGCGCCGCCTCTACCCCGCTTTGCTTTGTACACAGGGCCTGAGCGAGCTGTGCGCGCAGGTCCTCGTCCTCGACGCGCAAGAAACGCTCAAATGCATCGGGGCTGACAAAGTCTTTTTGCCCGTAGGGCGCTGCGAACAGCACGGTCACCTTGCCGTCGTGCTCCGTCAGGATTTCTCCGGCCCCAAATTTTGCATGCGTAACGGACTCGCCAATTAACTGCATCTACATACCCTCCAAATAGTCTCCTAGACCGTATTGATTGTAGCGCTTTTTTAGCTTGATCACGACGGATCCGTCCGGATGCGCGGTCTCGGATACAACCTTATAGGGGATCCGTTTGCGATCCAGCTCGGACTTGTAATGCTTGAGCTCTTCCGGCAGTTCGAAAAGGATCGTTTGCTCAAGGCATGCGCTCTGAATGCGTTTCAAGACGTTTCACCTCCCGGGCAGGCTTTAACGCCGTTCATACGGCTGTTCAGCACATATGAATTATAACAAATTATCGTCTTTTTCGTAAGCGAAAAATTCGATTTGCCGCCGAAACAAGGCCGGTTTTCGGGGCGAAAACCGGCCTTGCTTTAAATAAGATTGTACAAAAAACGACCGATCCGCCCTGCGCCGTAATGGAGAAAATATGGGTTTGGCGATTCGGCCGAAAGCGTTCAAACGCATTGCCTGCGCAGCCCCTTGGGGTAGCGGTTTTTATAGAGCCCGTCCGAGCATTTTGAGAAACCGAGCGGACAGCCGTAGAGCGTCATGAGCGTCCAGCCTTTGGCGGCGCCCGCCGGGGCGGGGAGCACCTCTCCACGCTGATAACAAAGCGCTTCTTCCTGCGTCAGCTCGACCGCATGCAGCGCCTGATCGGGCGATAAGGCCATGGCGAGCGCGTGGTCGGGCTCCACGCGCCGGCCTATGATGTGCCCGATCGACAGGCCCATGCGCAGCACCTGCACGCCGGCGAGATCGGGAAGGCCCTCCGGCGGGGAAAAGAGCCGATCGCCCAAGGCAGCTACGCGGCCAAAGCGCACGCCCGGCGCGAGCACCTGCGAAAGGCAATCCTGCAGCGCCGCCTCCCAGGATGGGGGCCGCTGCCTGCCGGCGGCTGGACGGGGACGATTGCGCGCGGAAGGCGCCTCTTCGGCGTTCACTTGCGCGCTTTTGCGCAGGCACGCGATGAAGTGGCCCTCGCCGCGGATGCGATGGGGGTAAAGGTGCAGGGTCCCCTGCGGCGCGTCGCCGAGGGCTGGGAGGCAGAAGGGGACGGTTTCACATGACGGATGGTCCTTGGCAAAACGCGCGATCACCCCATCGTTTTCGACGGTGTTGAACGTGCAGGTCGAATACGCCAAGAGCCCGCCTGGGCGGAGCATCCGCCAGGCGGCTGCGAGGATCTCGAGCTGCCGCCCGGCGCAGCCTGCGGGGCTTTGGGGCGTCCACTGGGCGCACGCCTCACTCTGGCGGCGGAACATGCCCTCGCCTGAACAGGGCGCGTCGACCAGCACACGGTCAAAGAATGCGGGGAAGCGGGCCGCGAGCGCGTCGGGCAAGGCGCTCACGACGGCGGCGCAGCGAATTCCCATGCGCTCGACGTTACGCGAGAGCACCTGCGCGCGGCTGTAGACGGGTTCATTGGAGACGAGCAAACCGTCCTCCCCGAGCAGACCGGCGATTTGCGTGCTCTTGCCGCCGGGCGAAGCGCATAGATCGAGCACGCGCTGGCCCGGACGAATATCGAGCACGCTGACGGCGGCCATCGCGCTTGGCTCTTGCAGGTAATACGCGCCGCCCTCGTGCAGCGGGTGTAAGCCGGGCCGGGCGTCCGGATGGACAAAGTAACCGCCGCGGGCCCAGGGAATGGGCCCTTCCAACCCGGAGAGCCCCGCGGGCAGGGCGCCGTCCGGATAACGTAGCAGGTTGACGCGCAGGCCGCGCGTAAAGGGCTCTCGCATCGCCTGAAGGTAGAGCGCGTATTCCGCGTCGCCCAATTGCGCGCGCATGTTATCTAGGAAGGCCTGGGGCAGATTCATCTTAAAGCACCTCGACAAGAATGGTATAGCCGGCGGTAAAGAGCAGAAGCAAGACACCCTGCAGGCCGAGTAAGACCGTGTGCGGCAGCGGACGCCGCGTGGTGACCGCCTGCATGACGGGCAGGGTAGCCATGGCCATCAGATAACGGGGCCCGCTCAGCAGCCAGGTCGGCGCGAGCGCCGCCGCGACGTAGACGAACGTATACGCCTGGTGCTCCAGGGGCATGCGGCGGCCCGTAAAGACGAGCAGCAGCATCGTATAAAACATCGCGAAGAGCTGGACGCCCCAGGTCCAGAAGCAGTCGCTCTCGCCCCATGAACGGAAGATGTAATCCGCGGTATTGCGCACCGAACCGAAGAACGTCCCCATCTGCTGGTACCAGTTCTCCTTTTGATAGATCAGGAACTGAAAAGGGTTGCCGCTGACCGCGTAGTTCAGATAGAGGTAGGCTCCCAGACCGGCAAAGACCGCAAGCCCGGCGAGCGTGCCGCCAAGCGCGATGGAGGCGCGTTTTCCACGCCGCGCATGGACGGCCTTACGCCACGCGTACAGCCAGATGACGCCGCAGACGATGACGCCCAGCGAGCGCGTAAGGGCGGAGAGCGCGCCGAAGAGCGCGGCCATGGCCGGTTTATCGTTGGCCGCGGCATAGAGCGCGGCGAGCGTGAGCATCAGGAAGAGCGATTCCGAATAGGGCGCTGCGAGAAAGAGCGAATAGGGATTGAGCACGAAATAAAAAAGGGAGAGGCGGGCGGTCGGCGCATCGTAGACGCGCTGCACGAGGGCGTAAAGCAGGCCGGCGGCGACGGCGGCGCACAGGTTGGAGACGAGCACGCCGGAGAACACCCAATCGTGCAAGAACAGGTTGACCGCGCGCACGCAAAAGGGATAGAGCGGGAAGAAGACGAGCATCAACCGGTCGTCCCCGACGTTCGTATAGCCCTGCTGCGCAATTTTCAGGTAATGCCGCGCATCCCAATGTACCCAAAGGCCGTCGAAGGAGGTCGCAAAGGAGACGAACCGCCCTTGCATCAGGCAGTGCGCCCCCCAGGCAAAGAGGTAGAGAAGTAGGCGCGTGGCGAGCATACACAGCGCCGCGAGCAAGAGCGTCCGCATGGGGCACTTGGCTTTGGTGAGCCTGGCGGCGGGTTCCGTGCCGCGCAGCAAGCGAAAAAAGCGCAAGAGCAAGGGCGCTAGCGCCAAGCCCATCAGGACGATGGAGGCGAAGGATGCGGCCGCCGGAACCCATTCCGAAGGGGTGCGAAAAAAGGTCATGCAGTTCCTCCTGTTGAAAAAAGGACGCTCCGGCAGGACCGGAGCGGACGGATCAACCGTACACTTACAGCGCTTAGCGTCACGCCTGCCTGCTCGCCTCATCTTCCGGCTGAACGGGCTTTGCGAAGGCGTCTTCTTTTTTGACGCGCGGTGCGAGGCCTTTAATCGGCTCTTCGCGCGGGTCGAAGAAGTTGGCGATCCGGCTGCGCTTCTTTTCGCCGCCGGGGGCTTGCCGCTGCTCGACGCGCTCGCGCAGGCGGTCGAACAACGAAGGCTTGACGCGCGAACCGGGAATGCGCAAGTCCTCCATACGCACGACAGGGGTTACGGCGGTGTTCCCCCAGTCAGGCCACTGCGGCGGTTCGGGTAAGTCGTCGTCAGGCGGGACGGGCGCCGCGGCGTCCGACTCTTTTGCTGGCGCGTCGGGCGGTTCGGGGGTGCGCTTTGGCGCCTCCTGCACGGTTATGGCGTCTCCCGGAGGGGGCGTCTCTCTTTGGAG
>JAEYAR010000129.1 GCA_023404715.1 Bacillota bacterium
GCTTTGCGCAAGTCGTCCTCCTTTACAACAAATCCTTTTTGGCAAAAGGGGTCGTGCCTATGTGGATAACCCGGTCGACGGGCGTATAGGCAGTTAAATACACGGTAAAATGCTCCGGACTTTGCGGATACGCGCCGCCGCTGCGTGCCATAAAGTTATGCTCCCCAAAGGCGGGAGAGAGTGTGATGACCTCGCCGCCAGGGCCGGTGACCTCTGCTTGGCCGGACAGAAGCGTGATGGATTCGCCCGCCTTGCCATCAAGCAGAAAGGAGGGTGTGCGCACTTTGCACCCGGCCTCAAAGCCGACCTCTACGCGCAGGGGCAATTGATCAATGCCCTCGGTTTTAATGTATACGTCGATGCCGTCATCCGCGTATGTGACCTCGACGAGGGTATCGAGCGGAGCGCCTTGGATACGCTTGCGCGTATGTGGATTATCCATCGCCCACCAATCGGAGCTGGACGGCTTATCTGGATAGAAGGGAAGATAATACCATCCCTCGGCGTGTGCACGTAGGCGGTAACCATTTTGTATAGGCTCGATCGATTCGGCGATAAAATTGCGCCTGTCACACAGATTGGCGTAGATTACCATGTACATGACAAACGAGCCATGTTGGAAGTACAGGAAGTTGGCCTTGTCCTCCATGAGCGTACAGGAGATGTCATCCTCGCGCATGCGGGCGATCTTGGATGCTTTGAAGAGGCGATTATAGCGAAGAAACGTCTTTTCAAACGGTTCATCCGCACCATAGCCATCTAAATCCGCATGCAAGAGCAGCCACTCTACGCCCCGGGGACGCATGCCTTTGCGTCGTGCCGCGCCGTAAGCCCATTGGGCAATGGCACCTAAACGCTTATCGCCAAGAAAATAACCGGTGAGCAGAAATAAGATATAGTAGGTTTCCAGGTAGACCTTGCGGCCGTAGTCCTGACGAGTGGAGTTGTTGGTGAACACCGAATCGTCCGGCTCGATGTAGCAAAGCATCATTTCAAGATTCGCTCGGCTGGCTTCTAAAAAGCGCTTCTCACCTGTTGCAATAAAGAGCCTGATCATCTGGTCGTCGTTGACCTGATTGTAATTCCCAGCACTTCGCTCGGCAAATTCGCCGTCGTCATTGATATCGAGCCCTTCGTTCAAGTACGCCTCGGCGCGGGCCTTGAAATCCGCACGTCCGGTGAGTTTGTAGGCGTTGAGGAGGCAAGAGGCGATCGCCCAGCGGTGATTGGGGGTATGAAAGCCACCGGTAGCGATTCCTTCGCAGCAGCGTACCATCAATGTGTACAGTGCCTCTTTGAGCGGAAGGGTTAGCGCGGTTTCGCGCTGCTCAAGCAGCCAATAGGCGTTAAAGAGATGATTGCACATAAAGGCAGTATCCGGTGGAGAAGCAAAATTGCATGCGCTCAAATCGAAGCAGCCGTCCGGCCGCTGGTGCGCACGCATGTACTGGAAATTGGCATCAATAGCCCGCCGCAGCACTTCATCCTGATAATAAATGCTCTCCTTGCATGCGTAGCTGATCAGCAAATCGCCCAACGTGAAGCCGCAAACGCGCGGGTCGACGTGATACCCCGGCAGAACGAAGCCGCCAAAGCGCGTGTTATCCTGGTCGGTGATCTGCATCCTCAGGGCGTTCGAAACCTTTTCATCATGTTCGCGCATCATCTCGGGCAAATGTGTAGCCATGTGAACCACCTTTCTGAATCGCTTATTTTTGCCATGTGCTTGGAACGAAAATATCCCAAACTTAACCACAAAAGTTAACAATACCTACACGTTGCATGACAGTTAACCAATAGAAAAAAAGGAAGCCGAATTGCTTCCTTTAGGTGATAATTAATTCTGTTTGAATTATGACACAAAACGTGTGATTTTATTGGCGATCCATTAGGGTCGCTATTTTCCTTGCTCATATCATAACACAGTGTTATTCAAAAATCAACCACTTTTTTATTGTATTTTTAATGATTTGAGCGAAATGTGGCTAAAAATTATCCATAACATTACCGGCACCGTACAGACAAGTAATATTTTTGTGCGCGCTAAAAATCTCTCGATATAAGCGGGGAAAAACATTCCATTCTGAAAATGGATCGGGCTTATTGGAGGAAGTAGCTAAAATACTATCTTGACAAGTGAGGGGGAAACGTGCTATTCTGCACGGGAACTCGCTTGGAATGATGATCACATTTTGGTCTGGAGTTGATTAAGTTTATGCGAAAAAAGCGTTTGATATCCCCTTATGCGGGTTTTCTCCTATTCAACCTATGCTTTTTTATGATGGATACCACAGCCAGCTATTTCACCATTTATCTGAATGAAATCGGCCTGTCCAAGCGCATGATTGGCACCATCAACGGCATGGGCTCTCTTTGCGCGATGGCCTCACAACCCATACTGGGCATGCTTGCCGACCAAGCCCGCTCGAAAAGACGGATTTTGCAAGGACTCATCCTTTGTACAGCGGTGCTCTATCCGCTCATCTTGTTCAATCAAAACACCGTTTACATATTGGTCGTTTTTTGTCTCTATTGCGCTGTGCGTCGGTTTCAGCCCAGTCTGAATACAAGCATGAGCGTCGAATACGCAGAGCAAAGCGGCCGCGCATACGGCCCAATCCGTATGATGGGCGCAATCGGCTATTCCTTGGCCATGGCCGTGGTCGCGCAGATCTCCGGGCTTGAAGGATCTGGTACACGGCTTACATTTTTTACTTATAGCGCCATTTGCTTTTTGAACGTCGGACTCATCTTTTTTCTGCCGCCCATGAGCGGCCATAACCACAAAAGCGAAGGGCCGACGCTTTCGCCTCTGACCATCCTGAAGAACAAGCCAATTCTTGCGTTGATTCTCTTCCAAATGCTCATGAGCATTTCACACGGGCTCTACAGTTCGTTCTTTTCGATCTACTTTACGAGCGACATGGGCGGATCAAACGCAGCCTACGGAATCACGCTGTCCGTGGCCGCGGCTATTGAAATCCCCTTTCTCTTTTTTGCAGACAAGATCATCCGGCGTTTGGGTACGCGCGGCACGCTGCTTGTAATCGGCACGCTCAGCAGCTTGCGTTGGTTTTTAACATATCTGGCGCCTACGACGGGCGTTTTGCTGGTGGTGCAGGGGCTCAACTTTCTCAACATCGTGCAGACGGTCGCGATCTCTCTCGCACTCAGCCGATTGATCGCCCCACAATTCAAGACGACGGTGCAATCGCTGGCCGTTACGTTCCAATCGGTCGTATCGGTGCTCGTATCCTCCTTCCTCGGCGGCGTGATGGCGGATCTTTTTGGCATCCGTCCGCTTTTCTTCATCGCTGGCGTCATCGCGTTGGCTACGACAGTCGTCTTCTGCCTTTTTATCTTCCGCATCATTCCTGATGAGAGCAGGCGTCTGGGCGATTGCGCTTGAAAGTTGGCGACCGGTCTAACGAGAATCATCCGCTTACTGCAAGCTGAATACTTTATTGCGTGCAATCACCCGGTCTTTTAATAGACTGTGGCCCGCGTTTTCATTCCGAAAACGCGGGCCGCGCATTGGATCAATGGCCTGTAATGAGCAGCGCCTCCTCCTGCAGAAGGTCGAAGCCCTCCTCTACGGTGTACTCGCCGATGCCCATCATCTCGGAGATCGGCAACAAGGAGGCGGAGAGGAACTCGGCCCACTTGTCAAACACGGTGAGCGGCCGGCTATGCTCTAGCGAATCGAAGATGGATTGCTTTTCCTCCGGCGTCAGGCCGGCGAACATGATGTCCATGTTTTTCTCGGTCGCCGCGCGGTTGACCTGCGGGCCCCAGGTGAATTCTTCATACTTGATGGAGGAGACCTCTTCGCCGATGAGCCAGAGCATGACCTCCTTTGTCTCTTCGGGATGCTTCGTCGCCGCGAGCGGGATGTATACGTCGACATAGCCCACAGACGTGCCGTCCGGCGTGGGCAAAATGCCGTAGTTGACGCCGCTTTCGGCCATCTCAGGATGGCTCCAGGTGCCGGTGATATACATGCCGAGCTTGCCGTCCGCAAAGAGCTGGGCGGTGGACGTCGTCTTCGTCGTGGCGGAGTCGGGCATGATCTTGTCCGTGTGCATCATTTTGTAGAGCTTTTCATGGATTTCGCGGATTTCGGGGTTGTCGAACTGCGGATACAGATCCTCTCCCCAGTAGTCGAGCCCGCGTGGAAAGACGAAGCAGGCCGTGCGCTCGAGCTGATATTCAACCCAGGCGCCGTAGATGCGCTCGAGCCCTTCGCCGCTGGAAAGCTTCGCGCCGATATCCGCCCACTCGTCCATTGTCCAGGTCTTCGTCCAATCCAGGCTGGGCGAGGTGACGCCCGCGGCCTCGAACATATCGCGGTTATAGTAGCACATGAGCGTATAGACGCTGATGGGCAGGCCGTAGAGCTTGCCGTCGCGGTATAGCCCCTCGATCACGTTCCAATAGTATTCGTCCTTATTGAGGTTCTGCTCCACGTAATCCGTCATGTCGAGCAGCATGTTCTGCGCGGCAAATTGCGGATAGTAGGAGGTGGAGACGGTGGCGATATCGGGCGACATGCCGGCGGCGCTCATGGTGATGAGCTTCGTGCTCACGTCCTCCCAAGAAGCGGCGCTGTTATCGAGCTCGATCTTTATGTGGTCGTGCGTCTGGTTGAAGCGCTCGACGATCGTGTCGTGTCCACCGTTGCCGCTGAGGGTCAGCAGCTTGATGACGACGGGGTTGGTGTCCTCCGCGGCGGCGGAGAGGCCCGTCATAGCGAGAGCCATGAGTAGAGCGAGCAGGAGCGATAGCAGTCGTTTGGTCATGGGGTGTTCCTCCTTTTGAATTGGGATGATCGATCAAGGCATTTTCAGCCCTTGATTCCGCCGAGCATGATGCCGCTGATGATATACTTTTGCGAAATGAGGTACAGCGCGATGATCGGCATCAGCGCGATGCACGAGGCGGCCATCAATAGGTTCCACTTGGTCACGTATTCCGATTGGTAGATGCGCAGCACCATGGGCACCGTCATCTTGACGCGTGAGTTGAGATAGAGCATGGGCCCCAGAAACTCGTTCCATTTGCCCATGAACGTGAGCACCGAGATGGAGACGACCATGGGGATGGACATGGGCAGGATGATCTTTCGCCAGATACGCATATGGCCGCAGCCGTCCAGGTAGGCGGAATCGCGGTAGGCATCCGGGATGCGCATGATGTACTGGCGCATCAGGAAGACGTTGCTCGCCGTGCCGAAGAGCGCGGGGACGATCAGCGGCAGGTAGGTATTGATCCACCCCAAGTTTTTGAAGATGATGAAGAGGGGGATGAGCGTCACCTGATAGGGGATCATGACCGTCGCCAGCACCAGCATGAAAAGCGCGGACTTGAAGCGGAAGTCTATTTTGGCGAACGCGTAGGCCACCATCGAGCTGACGACGATGTTGCCTGCAGTGGAGGTGACCGCGATGAACATGCTGTTGAGCAGCGCGCGGCCCATCTGAGATTGCTGCCAGGCCTCGGCATAGTTGAGGAAGCGCGCGGGCTGGGGGATCAGCTTGGGCGGGTAACTGAAGACCAGGGACGTATCCTTCAGCGAGGTCGAGACCATCCAGACAAAGGGGAAGAGCGTCGCGGCGGCGACGAGCAGCAAGGCTACGTGCAGCGTAAGCTTGCCGATTTTCTCACGCATCGTAATTCACCCACTTTTTTTGCAGCGTAAACTGTACGCCGGTGATGACGAAGATGACGGCGAAGAGGATCCAGGCGTAGGCCGAGGCTTCGCCCATGCGGAAGTAGGTAAAGGCCAGATCGTAAATCTGCATGACGATCGTGCGCGTCGCATGACCGGGGCCGCCGCCCGTCATGACGTACGCCGCGTCGAAGAGCTGGAAGAAGCTGATGAAGTGCATGACCAACAGGTAGAAGAGCGTCGGCGTGAGCATGGGCACGGTGATCTTAAAGAAGCTTTGCAGCTTGTTCGCCCCGTCGATGTACGCCGCCTCGTAGTACGTATCGTCGATCGACTTGAGGCCGGCGGAGAGGATGATCATATCATAACCCATGTTTTGCCAGATCGACATGATCGCGACGGACGTCATCGCCCATTTGCGCGAGGAGATCCACCCGATCGGTTCGACGCCGAACAACGAGAGCACGTTGTTGATAAAGCCGTAATTTTTATCGTACAGCCAGCACCAGACGACGCACACGGCGATGGTCGTCGTGATGTTGGGCAGGAAGAAGGCCGTGCGGTAAAAAGCGGCGCCGCGTATTTTGGCGTTGAGCGCGACGGCGAGCAACAACCCGCAGAGGATGGAGCCGGGGATAGCGATGGCGATGTACTTGAGCGTGTTGGACCATACCGTGCCCAGCATTTTGCCGGAGAAGACCGTCACGTAGTTTTGCAGGCCGATCCATTCAAAGGGCGTCATCATGTTCCACGAGGTGAAGCTGATGAACATCGAAAAGAAGACCGGCATGATGGAAAAACACAGAATGCCGATGACGATCGGCGAGACCATCAAATAACCCATCCGCTCGTTTTGCTGGCGCAGTGATCGCGTCTTTTTCGGGCGGCCGATTGCCGTATTCATGCTATGACCCCTCCTGCTGTTTGATCTCGTTGAACCCATCATAGCATGTGTAAGGTGTGATAAGTGCTGAAAAAACGGATCAAAAAAGAGACGATGTGATCATCTGCCGCGCCGGGCATTGTGGAAATTTGCGCGATTATGCTATAATCCCAAACGGATAAGAAGCTGTTTGGCACGTTCAAGGGGTGGATGGAGGGGATGGCATGGCGCAAGCGGAATCTAAAAGAGAAGCCGGGATCATCCTGGTCGTGGACGACGACAAGCTCATCCGGGGGGACATTACGCGCCTGCTGCGCGAAGCGCTAGGCGATGGCGCCGAGATTGTCGAGGCGTACGACGGCAGGATGGCAATGCAAAAGCTGGAATCCACGCGGGCGGGCATCGTGCTGACCGATATGCGCATGCCGCGCATGGACGGCCTGGCGCTGATCGAGGCCGCGCGCGGCCGCTGGCCGGACGTACAGTTCATCGTGCTGAGCAACTATGACGACTTTGATTACGTGAAGCAATCGTTTCAACACGGAATCGTCGACTATACGCTCAAATATCAGATCGATCAGGGCACGCTCAAGGGGCTGATAGAGAAGGCGCGCAAGTCGCTGGACGCGTATTGGCACAGCCGCGCGTATAGGACGGAAATGCGCAAAAATGAGCTGTACGAGGAGGGCGTCCGTCTTGGCAAGGCCATCGCCGAAAGCGTAGAGGCCTGCACGACGCCCCCCGCGCTTACACGCCTTGCGCAGCCCGCATGGCTCTTGCGCCTCGATTGCCTGCCGCAGCCCGAAGCGCCGGGTGAATGGCGGCGGCCGATCGCCACCACGTTCGCGCAGGCTTTTTCGATCGAAGGACGCGGCACGTTTCTACCGTTTGTGCTGCCGCGCAGGCCCGGGAAGGAGAAGCTGCAGATGGGCGTCGTCGCGATCGCCCCGTGCTTCAACCCCAGCGCGATGGAGATCACGCTGCGCGAGCGCGTGGACCGCTTTTTCGCGGAGGCGGCCCGGGCACAATGCGTCTGCGCGGCGGTGATGGAGCCGCTGGTCAGGTGGGACGGGCGCTTGATGGGACAGCTGGATGCGGCCGCCGCGCAGCTCTTTTACCTGGAAAAGTGCGAATGGGTCGCGGCCTTGACCGATAAAGCCGTAGCCTATCAGGCGGCGGAGGAACAGGCGGCCTTCGCGCATGCGCTGCTGGAGGGACGCAGGGAGGACGCGCTTACGATCCTGCGCGGGGTGGCGCGGGCGCTGCGGCAAAACCGGCCGGATCCGCACGCGGCGCGCAAGCTATTGGGCCGCTTTCTCTGGGAGGTACAGGCGCGCTCGCCGATGGAAGGGGAGCAGCTATCGACGCTCGCGATGCAGCGCCTGAGCACGTACGAGCAGCTGATCGCCGAAGCGGTGCGCGGCCTGCCGATGATGCCGCGCACGCTCGCCTCTTCGAGCGACGGCGCGCTGGACGAACTCATCGAGAGCCTGCTCGCCGATCTGGCCACGCCCGTTTCGATCGACGAGGCGGCAAAGCGCATCGGCTTTAGTCGGGCGCATTTTTGCCGCCTTTTTAAACAGGCGACCGGGAGCAGCTACAACAGCTTTATCACGCAGCGGCGCATCGAGCGGGCGTGCACGCTGCTCAGGCACCCCAAGGCGCAGCTGCGCGTGGTCGCCTCCGCCGTAGGCTTTGACGACGTGCGTTATTTCCGCAAGGTATTCTTTCAGCACATGCATATGAGCGTGGACGAGTGGGTGCGCCGGTCTGCGGGAGGGGAAAGATGAGTTTTAAAGTGAAGCTGACCGCGCTGATGCTCGTACTCTCCATCCTCCCGGTTTTGATTTTCGCCGGCGCCGCATACGGCACCATCGGCGAAAACGCGACGCAGACCGCCATACAAACGAGCTCCGCGCTCTTCGACAGCCAGATGGAAAACTACGAGCAGAAGGTATTCCGCCTGTTCAACACCTCGCTGGATATCGTCTCCAACACGTCGCTGCGCATCCTCTTCAAGTACGTGAGAGAAGAGGTGCTCTTTTCCGACTGTACCAGCTTTCGCAGGCGACAGATTTTGACCACCTATGCCGATCTACAGCGCTATATCGACGCGCATCTGGCATCATCCGAGGATCTGCTCGACGGCATCAGCCTGACGGTCGCCAACCGGGACGCCGCCGTTATCCACTCGGGGGCTGATCGCCCAGCCCCGCGGGCGATCGAGAGGGCGCAGCGAAGCCTGGGCACGCCGGTGCTCTGCGCGGACGACGCGCAGGGCTTATACGTCAGCGTGGCCTTTGCGGACCTGCCGCTCTCGGAGAGCCTGGGCGCGTGCGTGCTCAGCATCCGCAGGGAAAACCTCTTTCGCACGCTCATGCCGGCGGAGCTGACGCAGGGAGAGCAACTCTTCATCCTGGACGGCGAAGGCCACGTGCTCTTTCACTCCGATGCAGCGCAAACAGACACCGTCTTTACGGACGAGGTATTTGCCGAGCAGGCGCCCGCCGAGGGGCCGCGCTCATACTTTGCGCCGCTGGAGGGGGAGGAGTACATCATCACCTGCCAGCGGACGGCGAGCAACCCGGACTGGACGGTTTACTACGCCATCCCCTACGCATACTTTATCACCAGCGGCTATAGCATCGCCGGCATGATCACGCCGTTTGCGTTGGCCTGCGCGCTGTTCGCACTCGCCGCCGCGATCGGCTGCTCCGCGTATGTCTACGCGCCGCTGCGGCGGCTGACGCAGGAAATCTCCCGCATGGACGAGGCGGGCATCCGCGCGCTGGAGGACAAGAACAACCCGCGTGAGATCGCTCTGCTCGTGCGCTCCTTCAACGCGCTGATGCAGCGGGTGGATATGCTGCTCAAAAGGGTGGCGCAGGAGGCGGAGAACACCAAGAAGGCAGAAATCGTCGCGCTCAGAGCGCAGATCTCGCCCCACTTTTTATACAACACGCTCAACGGCATCAAATGCATGGCCGCGAGCCACCAGACGGAGGGAATCCAGGTCTCTGTGACCAGCTTGATCGCCCTCCTACGCGAAAGCCTCGGCAACACACAGGACGTCATCCCGCTCTCGCGCGAGCTTTCGTATGTAGACAACTACGTCCGGCTGCAGCGCTACCGGTTGGACCTTTGTTTTTGCTATCAGGTACACGTGCCGGAGGGGCTATACGGCGCGGCGGTGCCGCACTTCGCCCTGCAGCCGATCGTGGAAAACGCGCTGATACACGCGTTTGACGAAATAGCGGACAAAGGCAACACGATCTTGGTTAGCGCCGCGAAGGAAGCGGACGCGCTGCTGCTGACCGTCGAGGACAACGGCGCGGGCATCGACCCCGTCGTGGCGGCGACGCTGAACAGGCAGTTTTCCACGGATGCAGCCGTGGGCATTCAAAAGGTGGGCTTGCACAACGTATTTGAGCGCTGCCGGTTTCAGTTCGGCGCAAACGCGCGCCTGACGATCGAGAACACCGGCGCGGGGACGCGCGTGACGCTCCGGCTGCCGCACCGCGAATACCGTGAGGGGCGGACGGATTACCGGCAAACATGAGGAGGAATCGCACAACACGATCCTCTCATTTATGATCCGTTTTGCACATATCTCAGCCCGGCGTTTTATGTTACAATGGGCCCAGCTCACGGTGGGCCGAGGGCCCGATGGAAAGAGAGGATGTGACATTCACCGCATGCTTCAAAAGACGAAGTTTAGCCCCTTTACACATGGAGAGATCAAGCCGCAGGGCTGGCTTTTGCGCCAGCTGCGCATTCAGGCCGAGGGACTGAGCGGCCACCTGGATCAGGTCTGGCCCGATATCCGGGACAGCCAATGGATCGGCGGAGCCCGCGACGGCTGGGAGCGCGTGCCCTACTGGCTGGACGGCTTTATCCCGCTCGCCTATCTGCTGGAGGATGAGGACCTCAAGGCGCGCGCCAAGCGATATGTCGACGGCATCCTGAGCCGTCAGGAGGAAGACGGATGGATCTGCCCCTGCGGGAAGGAGGCGCGCGACACCTATGACGTATGGGCGTTCATGCTCATCCTCAAGGTGCTCGCGCTCTACGCGGATCTGAGCGGGGACGAGCGCATCGAAGGCGCGGTGGCGCGCGCGCTGCGCTGCCTCGAAAGGCACCTGCACCACCAGACGCTCTTCAACTGGGGGGCCGCGCGCTGGTACGAGTGTCTGATCCCGATCTACTGGCTCTACGACAGGATGCCGGAGGACTGGCTGATCGACCTTTGCTACCGCCTGCGCACGCAGGGCATGGACTATACAAAGGCGTTTGAGCCCTACCGCGATCAGGACTGGAAGCGCCAATGGACGTTCGACACGCACGTGGTCAACCTCGCCATGTGCCTTAAGCAAGAGGCGCTGATGGCGCGGCTGACGGGCGAAGACCCGGACGCCTTCGCGCTCAGGGCGCACGAGACGCTGAAGCGCTACCACGGCATGGCGGTCGGCCACTTCACGGGCGACGAATGCGTGGCGGGCACGAGCCCGGTGCAGGGATCGGAGCTTTGCAGCGTGGTCGAGGCGATGTATTCCTTTGAGCAGCTGCTCGCCGTCGGCGGCAACCCGCATTGGGCGGACGAGGCCGAACGCCTGGCGTTCAACGCCCTGCCCGCGACGACGAGCGCGGACATGTGGACGCACCAGTACGACCAGATGACCAACCAGATCCGCTGCGAGCGCCTGCCGGAGGATCACGTGGTCTTCGGCACCAACGGGCCCGAAGCCCATCTGTTCGGGCTGGAGCCGAACTTTGGCTGCTGCACGGCGAACTTCAACCAGGGCTGGCCGAAATTTGCGCTCTCTACGTTCATGCGCGCGCAGGACGGCGTGGCCTCCTGCCTCATCGCGCCGGGCGAGGTCCGCTTTACGCACGCGGGCGTGCATGTGCGTGTACGTCTGGAGACGGAATATCCCTTTAAAGGCGCCGCGCGCTACAGCGTGACGGCGGACGCGCCCGTGACGTTTGCGCTCTACCTGCGCATACCGTCTGCGGCGAAGCAGGCCTGGGTGGACGGCGAGGCCGCGCAGCCGGGCGCGTTCCATCGGATCACCCGCACGTGGGCGGGAACGCAGACGATCGACGTGCGGTACGATTTTGCCTGTGAGCTGGCGGAGCGCCCCGGCGACATGCGCTGCTTGTGGCGCGGGCCGCTGCTCTACTGCGTCGCGATCGAGGAGCGCTGGGAGAAGCGCGAGTATACGGACAAAGGCGTAGAGCGCAAGTACCCCTACTGCGACTACGAGATCTTTCCGCAGTCCGCCTGGAATTACGCCTTTACGGACGAGCAATTTGACGTGCTGGAAAAAGAGATTGGGGCTTACCCCTTCAGCACGGCGCAGCCGCCGGTGGAGATCACGGCAAGCCTCGCGCCGGTGGATTGGCCGGAGGCGAACGGCGTATGCCTGCGCGCGCCTGCGAGCCGCAAGGTGCAGGGCCCCGCGCAGCGGGTGCGCATGATTCCCTACGGCTGCACCAACCTGCGCATGACCGAAATGCCTTTGGTCGAGGCGTGATCCCTACAAAGAGGGGCCCTTGGTTCGAGAACCAGGGGCCTTTGGCCGTCGACAAAGTCGACGGCCTCGGGCAAAATGAATGCTTATTTTGCCCGAAGATCGCGGGAGATGTTTTCCTGCGCAAATGCTGCGCATTTGACGACGGAAAACGCCCCGCCCACCGGCAAAGCCGGGCGATACGATTACAGCCTTGCAGACGGCTTTTGGTGTGTCTGGCTTCGATGGGTTTGCCAACGGTCTGGGGCCCCTGGTTTGAGAACCGGGGGCCCTTATTGCGCTTGATCGTCTACGGCGAAGATGATATACTAAGACTGAAATTCGGCGCCCGTATTCGATTGATCACAGCGGGATAAGGAGGCCTTCTCATGGAGAATAGCAAGTTGCCGATAGGCATCGAGAGCTTTGAAGAAATCCGTACACAGGGCTTTTATTACGTAGATAAGACGCCGCTCATCCGGGATTTATTGAACGGATGGGGAAAGGTGAATCTATTCACGCGCCCGCGCCGCTTTGGCAAGACGCTCAACATGAGCATGCTAAAGTCCTTCTTCGAGATCGGCGGGGATAAGTCGCTGTTCGAGGGGCTTGCGATTGCAAAGGAGAAGGCGCTATGCGATGCGCACATGGGACGCTACCCCGTCGTGTTCGTATCCCTTAAAAACGTGGATGGGAGCTGCTATGACGACGCTTATGCGACGTTATGCGGCGTCATAAACAGGGAAGCAAGACGTTTTCAATTCTTGCTTCAAAGCGATCGCTTGAGCGAAATCGATAAACGCGCGTTGATGAAGCTCTATGACGACAAGCCTGAGGCGTCTACTCTCAAAGAAGGCCTGCTGACCTTGACGGAGCTGCTTTCTCAACACTACAATCGAAAGGTGATCCTGCTCATCGACGAGTACGACGTGCCGCTGGACAAAGCGTATCAGCATGGCTACTACGACGAGATGGTCCATTTAATCCGGGGGATGTTCGCGCAGGCGCTTAAGACGAACGACAGCCTGCATTTCGCCGTGCTGACCGGCTGCCTGCGCGTCTCGAAGGAGAGCATATTCACAGGCCTGAATAACCTCAAGGCGCATTCCATCGTGGACGCGCAGTTTGACGAGTACTTCGGCTTCACGGGTCCTGAGGTCGAGCGGATCCTTTGCGATTATGGGCTCGTATCGCGCAGCGCGGAGATGAAGGAATGGTA
>JAEYAR010000159.1 GCA_023404715.1 Bacillota bacterium
GCATAGACGCCGGAGACGTTACGATAATGCTGATACCATTTGGAAGAAAAGATCGTATTGCATGATAGGATGTTGGATTCAAAGCATTGCCCAAAATAGCTGAGCATGCGTCCAGTCTCGCGCTCGAGGTGAACCTCGTAATCGGCGCGTTGTTTATCGATCATCTGTTCGCCAAGAAAAAACACGCCTGTGCACGATACGAATGCAAGGCAAATGAAAAGCAATAAAAACACATGCATGCTTCTGCTCAATCGTAACTTTTTATATCCCTCTAAACGCGGTGGTGTAGGTAAAGACAAAGACCCTTGGTACGCCTCGTTTAGTCCGATCATCGTTCGATTCATTTCCTCACCACGTCTTTCCAAATACTTCGGATCAATTTCTATGGATAGAACGAAGCATGTTCCAACTTTATACTAATCGCTACGACACAATGTGTCAATACCCAATTTAGCAAATCGCATATATAATTATATATTTTTACATCACATTTGTCTTAGATACATAATCCTGCATCATTGCGCTAACAAAAACGGAGAGAGCCACTACTCTCCCCGTCCGTATATTTGCCCCATCAAAAACAACTCTTACTTTTCTCCCTCGCGCAGCTTGCCCAGCGAACCGCCGGGGTGGCGCATCACGTACTCCTGCGGCGTCATGGCGCGCCGCTCCTGCAGCACGACGGACAGCCCCTGCAACACCAGCGTCTCCGCCAGGATTGAGGCGCGCGGCGCGCGGTTCAGCGGGCCGCCCTCGTTTTGCGCATGCGCTAGCAGATGCGCCTCCGCAAACTTCGCCAGCCACGAGTCGGCGTTGCCCGTCACCGCGATCAGCTTGCAGCCGTTATTGCGGATCGCCATCGCCGTGGCCTTCATCTCCGCCGTCTCTCCGCTGTTGGAGATGCAGATCACCACGTCGCCCGCGACCAGCTGGCCGCACGAGCCGTGTACGGCCTCGGTGCCGTGCAGGAAGTAGGCCGGCGTGCCGGTCGAGGACATCAGCGAAGCCATATAGCCCGCGATGTGGGCGGGCTTGCCGATGCCCGTGATGTGGATGCGGTTCCCCTTTTCCTGCGCCTCCCAGATGATCTGGGCGGCCGGTTCAAACATCGCCTCGTCCATGGCGCTCAGCGTGCGCTCTACCTCCGCCCGCTGCGTTTCAATAAATTTTTCAAGCGCGTTCATAGCGATCACTCCTCCTCTGATTGTCGGCCGCTTTCACAGAAGCTTCTCATAGCGTGCCGTATCGAATCCCTTTTCTCGCATCAACCGGACGACCTGGTCCAGCGTCGGCAGGCTCGGCTGCGCGCCCATGCGCGACACCGTGATGTGCGCCGTGCAGTTGGCAAACCTCAGCGCCTCCTCGTGGCTCGCGCCCAGGCATACGGCCGTACAAAACGCGCCGACGAAGCTATCGCCCGCCGCGGTGGGATCCTTTACCTCGTCGCAGCGCACGCAGGGGCTTGAGATGAACGCTTGGGCATTGCCCAGCACCGCGCCCTCGCTGCCGCGGGTGATGATGACGTTTTGCACGCCCTTTTGGAGCAGCGCCTGCACGGCCCGCCGTGCAGAGGGCTCGTCCACCACGGCGATCCCCGTCAGATCCGCCGCCTCGTGCTCGTTGGGCGATACGTAGGCGATATGCGAGAGAAGCGCCGCGCTCACCGGCGCCGAGGGCGCGGTGTTGAGCATCACCGGCACGCCCTTGGCATGCGCGTAGGCCGCCACCAGCTCGTTGATCTCCATCGGGATCTCGTGCTGCAGGATCACCATATCGTAGCGTACGATCTCTTCCTTGAGGTGGGCGACGTCCTCGGGCGTAATCTTCATATTTGCGCCGGAGACGACGATGATGCGGTTGGCCGTCTTGCCCTCCCGCACCTCGAGCTGCACGTTGCCGATCGCCGAGCTGACGCCCGGCGTCT
Organism: Bacillota bacterium; assembly: GCA_023404715.1. GTDB lineage: Bacteria > Bacillota > Clostridia > Christensenellales > Aristaeellaceae > Beduinella. Next base: position 1,925 of record JAEYAR010000159.1, read on the forward strand.
TTAAAATCCGCGTCACGTCCACGCCCGCGCCGGCGACGCTTTGCGTCATCTGCCGTCCGAAGTCGTCCTCGCCCACGCGGCCGATCATCGTTACCTGCGCGCCCAGGCGCGCGGCCTGCACGGCCTGGTTCGCGCCCTTGCCGCCGGAGGCCGTGCGATAGTCGATTCCCAGCACCGTCTCTCCGCTGCCCGGAAAGCGCTCCGTGCTCACGATCAGGTCCATAACGAGGCTCCCGACCACAAGAATCTTCGGCTTCCTGTCCATAAGCATTCCTCCATCTATGCAGGCGACGGGCCGTCCGATCGCCCGCCCGCCGCCCCGCGCCTTTTCCTCTATTTTATTTCTTTTCAGAGAGGCGTTCAATCATTCCGCTTGCGCCGTTTATGCTGATTTTTGCCGGATTCACCGGCTATAGGCGATACCTTACGGTACGGCAAAATCAAAGCCTGTGTTGCAGCGGCTTGATGAGACGGTGCAACGTATCGGCCGCGCGGACGATCGTCGCCGGGTCAAAGCGCGGCGACGGGCCGGAGACGCTGATGGCGGCTACCAAACGGTTGTCTGCGCCGAATACCGGCACCGCCACGCAGCGCACGCCGTATTCGTGCTCCATATTGTCCACGGCAAAGCCGTTTACGCGGACCTCCTCCAGATTGTCGCGCAGCACGCCCGGATCTAGGATCGTATAGTCGGTGCACCGCTCCTTGGGGCTTTGAATGATCGTCTCGCGTTCCTCCTCGGGTAGATAGGCGAGCATCGCCTTGCCCAGGCCCGTACAGAACATGGGCGCGGTTTCGCCCGTGATGGAGCGCGTATTCGCCCCGCTGGCGGGGTAGGCCGCCTCCAGATAGAGCACGCTGGCCCCGTAAGGGATACCCAGATAGCAAACTTCGTTCATGCTCTGGGCGATCTGGTGGATGTAGGGCAGAAAAATCTGCCGGTAGTCCAGATGGCTGTTGATGATGTAGCTGAATTTGAGCATCTTCAAACCCAAGGAGTACTTGTCCGTCTGGGCATTTTGCGAGACGTAGCCCAGCTCCTCGAACGTCGAAAGGATGTTGTGCACCGTGCTCTTTTGCACGTCCAGCATCTGCGCGATCTCCGTCACGCCCAGCTCCGGGTTCTTCACCGAAAAGCACTCCAGCACGCGCATCGCCTTGGCCAGGGATTTGACCTTGTACTCCTGCTCCATCATAAAGCCGCCTCTCTCCTCATTGAAAGTAGCAAGCCCCCGCTTGCTCATTCGCGCAGCACGAACAACTCGTTCACGCTCGCCCCGCCAGCCTGGCCGTACGCCTGCCATGTCAGCGTCAGCGTACCATCCGCATAAGCCGACGGCGGCACGCAGCATTCACAATAGGGCTCATTCCCGTTAAAATCAATTCGCTCGTGCAGCACGTCGCCGCCCGGCGCAGTCAGGCGGATCTGCGCGCCCTCGCGGTAGCCCGCATAGGCGATCCGCAGGCGATAACGGGCCGAAGGGTCCAGCCCCGGCACCGTCACCGTCAAAGGCGTCTCGTAATAGGTGATCGCGCGCGAGAGCCAGGCCCTGGGCACGGGGCGTTCCCGGTACGTACCCGTATCGTCGTGCACAGCCGCGAGCATACCGGCGTCGATGCCCGTGAACGCCGTGCGAAGCATCCCGGGGTCGTCCTCCCAGGCGTGCGCCTTGTGGATCATCTCCCGGCTCTTCGCATCGCCCATGTTTACATAGACGCCGCCTTCGCCCGGGTCGCTTCGGCGCAGCATCGCTTCGATCGCAGCACATTTCCCGGCCTCCGTCTCGAGCCTGCGAATCCGCTTCATCGTGAGCTTCAGATACTGGCTGTCATTCAGCGGCGTGTCGATCATGTCCATCCAGGCGCCGCGTCCCCAGCGCTGTCCGCCGTGCCGGCCGCTCGTCAGCTTGATGCCGCAATTTTCGTGCAGGCTGTCCGCCAGGCGCTGCAGCCGATGGCGAAGATGCGGATCCCACGGCTCGTCGACCCCGCGATTGAGGATGGCATTGGCGCGGCGCATCGCCGCGTCGGCCGTAAGCTCCCCGGCGCGGGCGAGCACCTCGCGGCACTGCGCCTCGAGCCGGTCGTCGTACATCTGCTTGTGCCGGATGTAATAGTCGGCCAGCGCGCGCATCAGCCCCAGCTGATAGCGGTAATTCCCGCGCGTCGCATCGCTGGCGCTAGCATCGATGTCCGTCCACAGCGCATACGTGCGGTCGACCGCGTCGTTTTCGGCGATGGGCGCCTCGCAATCCCAGTTTTCCTCCAGCGCCATGAACGCGCGCGTGAGCTCATCCTCCAGCGAGGGATCGATGAACAGACGCACGTACTCGCGCACGCTGTCCTCCGCCGCCTGCGCGTCGTCCCAGTCTTGCTGGCCCCAGACGAATTTGTTGACGTCGTCGTGAATGCCCTCCGAATAGGTGATGCTCCCGATCGTGTAGGGCGCATGGCGGTTATGGATCGCCTTCATCGCTAGCGGACGGGTGTTGTCGCATTCGCGCCCTTCGATGACGGCGAACGCATTGTCCCAATGCGGCAGGGCGAACTGACAGCCGAAATTATGCGTGATGTCCGGGTAATGGCGGATACGGCCCTTGTATACGTCCGGCAGGCGGTTTTGCATCTCCTCGATCGTCTGCTGCTCCCAAGGGGCAAAGCAGACGCCGTACAGCCACGCCGGCTGCTTCGCCACCTGGGCGTAAAACGCGTCGTACCAGCCGGGCTGCGGCGCGAAGCTCTGCGGCGCAAGAAAGACCTTACAGTTCGGATGGACCTTATGCAGTATTTTAACACATTTCTCCGTCACAGGGAACAGCTCTTCGGGCGCAAGTTCGCCCGGATCGCCTGCGGGCACGAGCATCCCCTCGATGCTGCTGAGCGCGGAGAAGACGCGCTCACGTTCGGCAAGCTCCGCCTCGAGCACCTTGGGGTCCTGATAATTCTCCCCCATGTTGGGGTACCAGAGCCATACGTCCATGCCGTAGCCGTGCACGATCTTTTCCAGATTGACCATGAGCTCAAACGGGTCGCGGCGCATCTTGCGCGAGTACAGGTTGTCGTCCGTGCGCGGCGGCAACAGCTCGATCGCGTTGGCGCCGAAGAGGGCGAGGTCGCGGATGTAGCGGTCAAATTCCCGTTCCGTCCAGCAGGGAAGCGTATTTTGTTTGTCGCGGTAGGCGAGCTGATGCCCGCGCAGGGGATAGCGCGGCGTCGAGCTGAGCCCCTCGAAAAGCGCGTCGGCCTCGATGCGCCCCTGCGTCAAGCGCATAGAGCGCAGCAGCTTTCCCATCGCGTAGAACGTCCCGCGCGCGTCGCGCCCCACGGCGTAGAGCGACAGCGCGCCGCCTTCCCGGTCAAAGAAAAGCCGGAAGCCTTCCGCCCCCGGGGCGTCTAAGCGTGCCAGCGCCCGATCCTGGCGCGAACAGGCCTGTAAAAAGCGGGCCTCGCTCAGGATGACGGCGTTGCTGCGTCCCGGCATAGGGATCGGGCTGCGCAGGAGCTCGATCCCCGTACGCAGGCGAATTTCCTGCGCAAATATATCCACCGCGCGCAGCTCGAGCCCCTGCAGCCCCTCGGGGCAGACGAGCACCGGCAAAATGCGTTCAAACCGTTTCATACGCGTCCTCCTCCCACCCCGCCTTCTTGCGGGCACTCTTCTTCGCGAATGATCCAAATCTCGCTGACGCCAAGGCTATGCAGCGTCCCGTAAACCTGCCAGGTGAGCGTCAAAGCGCCGTCCGCGTAAGCCGGCTGCGGCAGGTCATAGCGATAAACCGGCGCCTTGGGCGAACCCTGCGGCTTTACGATGCGGCTGTGCACGAGTCGCGTGCCCGCGTGCAGGTTGCACAGCGCCTCGTCCGGCGCGCCGGGCAGCAGGAAATCCGGGTAAACGACCTGCAGGCGGTAGCGCGCCTTTGGGCAGAGCCCATCGAAGCGCACGACGAGGGGCGTGCCGTAGATTACGCGGGCGCGGCGGATCCAATTGAGCGCGATGGGATATTCCCCCGCCCAGCCCCGATTCCCGTGCAGCTGCATGAGAATGCCGTAGGGATCGTGCGTCAACTGCGGCGTGCGCAGCCTACCCGGGTCCGACTCCCATGCCGTCTCCGGCACGACGTGCGCCTCAAAGTCGTCGATGCGCCCCAGGCACACGTACTGTCCGCCCGGCCCTGGGTTTTGCCAATTCAGCAGCTCGTCGATCGCCGCGATCCGCTCCTCTTCGTCCGTCAGGGCGAGGATGCGCCGGAAGTGCTCCGTATACCACTGGTGGTCGTTCAGCGGGGTGTTCAGCGTATCGATCCAGGCGCCGCGGATCCATTTCTGACCGTTATGGCGCCGCGCGCTCAGCTGTATGCGGCAGCTCGGCGTGCGCTGCAGCTCGTCGGCCAGTCGCTGCATCGTAAAGACGAGCTCCTCTGATTCCGGCTCGTCGAACGTGAGGTTCAGCGTCTCCCACGCATCGCGTACCGCTTGCTTCGCGCCTACCTCGCGCGCCTTCATGAGCTTTAAAACCGTCGCCTTTTCCAGCTCGCCATCCCGGATCGAGCGCCTGCGGGCATAGCAATCCAAGATCGCGCGCAGGTAGGCCATTTTGAAACGATAATTATGGCGGGTCGATCCGCAGACGCGCTCGCTTAGCGCTGTAAAGCGCGCGAAGACCGCCTCGATCGCGTCATTCTCCGCCGCCTTGCCGGCCCAGTTTTGCTCCAGGTCGAAGATGAGCTGCGTCAACTCCCCTTCGATGTCCGGATCGATGAACAAGCGCACGTAATCGCGCACGGTCTCCTCCGCCTCGCGCTGCGGGCAGAAGTCCTGGTCGCCCCATACGAATTTATTGACGTCGTCGTGCACGCCCTCCGAATACGTCAGGCTGCCGATCGTGCAGGGCGCGTGGAGATTGTGGATGTGCTTCATCGCCAGCGGACGCGGGCAATAGCTTTCCCGTCCGTTCGTCATGGCGAACGGCGTATCCCACTGCGGCACCTCGAATTGGCTGGAGGCCGTATGCGAGATGTCCGGGTAGTGGCGGATGCGATCCTGATATTTTTCCGGGATGCGCGCGCGCATCTCGGCGATCGACCCTTGCACCCAGGGCCCGTAGCATAAGCCGTACAGCCAATCCGGCTCTTTGGACAGCTCTTCGTAAAAGGCGTCATACCAGCCCGGCTCCGGCGCGAACGCCTGCGGGGCGACGAAGACCTTTGCCTTGGGATGATAGCGGTGCAAGACCTCTACCATGCGCCCCGTCACCTGAAAGAGGCGGCGCGGGTGCAGCTCGCCCGGATCGCCCGCCGGGATCAGGACCGCGTCGAGATAGGGGATCTGTGAGAACAAGCGCTCGCGCTCGCGGATTTCCGCCTCCATAACCGCAGGATCGTCGTAATCTGCGCCCATATTAGGATACCAAAGCCATACGTCCATCCCGTAGCCGTGCACGACGCGCGCCAAATCCACCATCATGTCAAAGGGATCGCGCCGAAACAGCGGCGAATACAACGCGTCGTCCGTGCGCGGCGGCAGCAGCTCGATCGCGTTGGCCCCGAAGAGCAGCAGATCGCGGATGTAACGGTCGAAATCCTGCAAATCCCATGCGGGGCAGGAGTTTTGCTTATCGCGGTAGGCGAGCTGGTGCCCGCGAAGCGCATAGCGCGGGGTGATGGATACATCGCTCAGCGTCTCCGCCGGGCGGCATACGCCGTTCTTCAGATAGAGCTTGCGCAGCACGTGCGCCATGCCATACAGCGTGCCGCGCCCGTCCGCGCCCGCGACGGCGACGCGCGGGCCCGCTTCATCCAGCACGATAAGCCGAAAGCCCTCCGGACCCGGCGCTTCCAGCGCCTGAAGACGCGTGCGGACGCCCGGCAGCGCATCTTGCACGTCGCCCGCAAGGCCCAGCAGCAGGGCCGGTCCCTGCGCCGGCATTGCCTGCGTCCCCCGCGTCCTCACGCCGCGCAACGCCATCTCATCCATCAAAAGTTCCGCCGCCTTGGCGACGAGGCCGTCCGCTCCGGCCAGCACGATCTTTACCTCTTTATGATCAGCCATGGTTCCTCCGTGCGCAGCGGATACTGCGCGCTAAAACGTCGTTTTTGCGTCCGTGCAAAAGGGGCCATGCTCCCAAATGGCATACATCTGAGAACATGGCCCCGTCCGTCATGCCCTTATGCGCTCACGCAGGCTCAACGGATGCGGTCGTACGCCGCGTTGAAGATCTCTTCCAGGCGCTCGGCGCCCTGCGCTTTGAGCATTTCCACCAGCTCGCCCCACTGATCCATGCTCTTCTTGCCGGTGATGTACTTGTCGATCTCCTGATCGAAGACATTGCCGATGCGCAGCTCCAGATCGGTGATTTCCTCCGTCTCCTCCGTCGTAAAGGCAGGCCAGTTGGGCAGGTAAACGACCGTGCCCTCGTCCGTCCACTGCTGAATCCGCTCGCCCATGTCGACGAACAGCGGGTCGGAAACCTGCTTGTACGTGGCCTCGTCGATGTACAGCGAGAAGCCGTGCAGGCCCACGCCGATCTCTCCTTGGATGGCCATGAATACGTCCGAAGCATTCGCGTTGCGGTCCACGATCTCCTGCTTAATGGTCGGGAAATCGTCCACCATGTCGTAGTGCACGCCCTCCACGCCGAAGTTGGTGATCATGCGCCCTTCCTCCGAGTACATCCAATCGATGACCTTGACGATGTCCTCCCAGCGCTCAGACTGCGCGTTGACGACGGTCTGGTCGCCCCAGTCGCGCTCGTAGCGGAAGGCGCGGGTCTGTCCGTCGGCGTTCGCCATCGGAGCCAACAGGTCGAAGCGCGCGTTCGGATCGATCTGCTGCAGGGCCGGGTTGTAGGTACGCGCGGTAAAGGAGTTGTTGTCAAACACGCCAAACAGCTTGCCGTTCGAGAGCTTCTCAAACATCTGGTCCTTGTTCATGGTCGCGTAGTCCGGATCGAGGATGCCGTCCTTGTAAGCGCTGGCGAGGAACTCCACCACGCGGGTGAACTTCTCGCTCGTCGGGCCGTAGACGTACTTGTCCTCGTTCGGCTCGTAGTACATGCCGCGCGTCGAGCTGAAGGACGGGAATCCGCCCGTGCCCAGCGGGTACGCCAGCGCGCCGATCAGGTAGTTGGTGCCGCTGCGGCTGCTGAAGCCGTACATGTCGGGATGCGCCTGCTTGATCTTGAGCATCGCGTCGTACAGCTCCGCCCAGGTCGTGGGCGTGGCGATGCCCTGCTCCTCCAGCAGATCCATGCGAATCTGCGGCATCGGAGCGACGGCCAAGCGGTCGTATTCCAGCGTGCGGAAGGAGTACAGGCTGCCGTCCACGCGGAATTTGTTCGTCTCGGTGATGCGGTCCTCCGCGTCTACCAGCGCGAAGTAGTTGGGCATCAGCTCCTTGTGCTCGTCCAGGTTGACGAACATGCCCATCTCCGCATAGGTGGCCACCTCCTTGATCGATACGCCCGGGCCCAGCACGTCCGGCATGGTGTTGGAGGCCAGCACCGTCGCCCGCTTGGTTTCGTAATCGGCCGCCGGGATCGGCTGGATCTCGATCGTCACGTTGAGCTTGTCCTTGATCGCCTTGAGCACGGGGGCGTCCAGGTCCATCTTCTGCTGGTTGGTTTCGCGCGTCATCCATTTGATGGTCAGCCCGTCTTCAAACCATAGCTCGCTCTTTGGGGCCTCCTCCGCCCCGGCTGAGAAGACCGGCATCAGGGCGAGCGCCATGACGAGCGCCGTCATCAGGGATAAGAGTTTCCTTGTCTTCATCTTGTTCGCTCCTTTTTCTATATTTTAGGCCGTAGCCTAAACGACCATCGGGTTCGCAATTATCCTTTTACAGATCCGACCATCACGCCCTTGACGAAGTACTTCTGGGCGAATGGGTACACCACTAGGATCGGCAAAACCGTGATAAACACAGCCGCATACTTGATGTTGCGGCCCATGACCGCAAGATCCGAGGAGACGGTCGCCGAGCCCGCGTCCGATTCGAGCAGCATGTTGCGCAGGATAAGCTGCATGGGATAGAGCAGCCGGTCGTCCAGATACACCAGCGCCGGGAAGAAGCTGTTCCAGTGCCAGACCGCGTAGAAGACGACCATCGTCGCCAGTACGGCCTTGGAGAGCGGAAGGATGATGCGCACGAAGACCGTCAGGTCGTTTGCCCCGTCGATATAGGCGGATTCGTGCAGCTCCTCCGGGATGTCTGAAAAGAAGGTGCGCATGATGATCATGTACCACACGTTGACCGCCGGCGGCAACAGGATCGCCCAGATGCTGTTCTTGATACCCAGCGACAGCACCACCATAAAATTAGAGATGATGCCCGCGTCAAAAAACATCGTAAAGACGATCAGCATCGTGAAAAACCCGCGTCCAAACAGCTTTTTGCGCGAGAGCGGGTACGCGCACAGCGCGGTCATGACCACGTTGATCAGCGTGCCGAAAACCGTGTAGACGATGGTATTCAGGTAAGAACGGGGGATGTAGCGGTCCTGCAGCACGTATGCATAGGCGCCAAAGTTCACGCCCTTGGGCAGCAGCGATACCTCGCCGCGGATGACCGCGTAACCGTCGCTGATGGAAACGATCAACATGTAGTATAGCGGATAGATGACGACCAGGCAGAGCACCGTCAAAATGAGATAGATGCCTGCGGAAAAGGCCCGGTCTGCGCGCGTTTCGCGTTTGGCAACCATTCGTATCCCTCCTCTCACCAAAGGCTCGTCTGGCCGATCTTGTCCGCCGTCTTGTTTGCCACGACGACCAGCACCAGCGCCACGACCGCCTGAAAGATGCTGACCGCAGCGCCGTAGCTGTAATCCGCCTGAATGAGGCCGCGGCGGTAGACGTAGCTGGAGATGACGTCCGCCGTGGCATAGGTCGAGCCGTTGTACAGCAGGATGATCTTTTCATACCCGACGTTGAGCAGGCGCCCGACCGTCAGCAAGAATTGAATCGATATGACCGGCGCGATGCTGGGCAGGCTGATGCTTATCAGTTGACGCCATTTGCTCGCCCCGTCGATGGAGGCGGCCTCGTACAGCTGCGAGTCGACGCCCGTCAGCGCGGCCAAGTAGATAATCGAACCCCAGCCCGTTTGCTGCCACAGCTCGGAGAGGATGTAAATCGTGCGGAAGTACTGCGCCTCGGACATGAAGGGGATGCTCTCTGCGCCAAACAAACCGCGCAGCATGTTGATCAGCCCGTCGCTGGCTGTAATGTCCTTGATAAATCCGCAGACGATGACGGTAGAAAGAAAGTAGGGCAGATAGGTGATCGACTGTGTAAACTTTTGAAAGCGCTTGCGTTTGACTTCGTTGATCATCAACGCCAGGATGATCGGCGCCGGGAAGTAGCACAGCAACATCTCCAGGTTCAGGACGATCGTATTCTTCACCACGTTCCAGAAGTAAGGATCGGTGATGAACTTCTCAAACTGTTTAAAGCCCACCCACTTGCTGCCCCAGATCCCCTGAATCGCGTTGTATTTCTTGAAGGCAATCGTAAGCCACATCATGGCGCCGTACTTGAAGATGACAAAATAAATCACCGGCAGCGCGAGCAGCAGATACAGATACCGGCTTTCGTAGAGACGCTTGCCGATTCTGCGGGGCGACGACATGGGTTTTTTCAATACCGATGGGCTCATCCGCTTTCATCCCTTCTTTTCCGCGCGGCCGCCGCAGGCGCTTCCCCTAGACGCCGCGCAGCATTGTTCATTATTATTGAACTATGTTCTATAATTTACGCCTTTAGTATACACGTCTAGCGAAGTCATGTCAATGGTTTGCCTATAATTTTTTCTCCTTTTTCAGCATTTTCCTCGAAGTTCCAGCTAATTCTGCTGCTTCCCCTTCATTTTGTGTTGACACGCACGCCTTTCGCCTTTATACTGTAGGCAAGCCTTTTGTTCATCATTAATTAACGTCGTTTTTATTTTTGCAGTTTCGACCGATGAACCTGCATTGAGGAGGATTTGTTTCATGGAAGCATCTGATCAAAAAGAAATGTGGCCCGTCCTGCTTACGCCCTTTACGTCCGGCGGCGATGTCGATTACGACGCGCTGGCGCGTCTGATCGATTGGTATGAAGAGAGCGGTTCCACCGGCCTCTTCGCCATCTGCCAGTCCAGCGAGGTCTTTTGCCTCAGCCTGCAGGAGCGCATATCGGTCGCTTCCTTCGTCAAAAAGCGCGCGCGTATCCCGGTCATCGCCTCGGGCCACGTCTCGTACTCTCCTGCGGATCAGCTCGATGAGCTGCGCCGCGTCGCCGATACAGGCGTGGACGCGGTCATCCTCATCACAAACCGCTTGGCGGAGGAAGGCGCGGCGCCCGCTGTTTGGATGAATCGCCTGCACGATCTGCTGTCGAATCTCGATCCGGCGATGCCGTTAGGCTTTTACGAATGTCCTTATCCCTACAAACGGCTCGTCTCCCTCGAAGAGTTGAAGGTCTGCGCACAGACTGGACGCTTCCGTTTTTTAAAGGATACATGCTGCGACATCGCGCTCATCCGTGAACGCCTGAACGTCTTAAAGGGAACGTCTCTCTCGCTATACAACGCAAACACGGCCACGCTGCTTTCCTCGCTCCGCGCGGGTGCGGCGGGCTTTTCGGGCGTCATGGCCAATTTTCACCCGGAATTGTACGCATGGCTGCTGGCGCATTACGCACAGCAGCCCGATCAGGCTGAAATCCTGCAGGCGGCCCTCACCATGTGCGCTCAAATCGAGCGACAGCTGTATCCCGTAAACGCCAAATATCATCTACAAACCCTCGGACTGCCCCTAACCACCTATACCCGCACAAAAAACCATCATCAAATGACGCCCCTCTTCGAGGACGAGGTTCGCCAGATGGCAAGCCTTGTCGATTGGATCAAAAAGACGCTGCTCGCCACCCGGTAAGCACGCCAAAGCGCCGCGCCGACGAAATAAAGTTCGTCGGCGCGGCGCCTTTTTTACTCCTTTTACGTTTTAACAGACTCCGATTCGCGTGCAGGGGACCGCCCCGGAGAGCAGCTGCGAAATGCGGTGGCGCGCATGGCCGATGACCACGGTCGTGCCGCGGGAGACGGGGCCCAGCGCGTATTCGAGCTTAGCCCGCGCGCCGTTGGCGCCCGCGCGGCTGGCCCCTACGCATCCCTTTTGCAGCTCGCGTACCTTGCGCGTCACCTCCTCGGCGGAGGACGCGAGCACCTCGCGCACGAGCGTCGAAGGATCGTTCGCATCCCGATAGATGCCTTCCGTCGATGTGAGAATGAGCAGTACGCGCGTGGATACGAGCTGTGAGATGACCGCGGCCGTCTCGTCGTTATCCACACACTCATGTACCTCAGCCCCCTGCTGGCGCAGGTGCGTGAGCTCCCACTTGCGGTTCTCCTCGTCCGATACGGGGTCGTTGTAGTTGACGATCGGTACCGCACCCTGCTCCCTGGCCCGCAGCAGCACGCGGCGGATGTGCTCGCGCTTCTCCGGATCGTTAAAGTGTTGGTGCTCCACCAGCAGCTGGCGTACGCCGTACGCCTGCGGGATAAACCGGCGGTATTGCTCCATGAGCAGGATCTGCCCCTGCGCCGCGTAGTCCGTCTTCACGTCGTTTGGGTCGCCCATGAGCTCCCGCCCCGCACGCTTCAAATAATCGAGCCGGCCGATTTCAGCAGCGCCGGAGGACACCCAGATCATGCCCGGGCGCAGCTCTGTGCCCAGACGGGAAAAGATATTGTAATCGATGTCGTTGTCCTCCCGCCGAATGAGCGCCATGGAGCCGATCTTCCCCACCAGTTCAAAGTCGTAGTGCATGTAAGCGCCTCGCAATCTTCATCCATCTGCGGTGATTGTACCATAAATCTGCGCCGCATGTGAATTACTCATTAAATTTTTCTTGATATTTATTTCAAGGGGTTGCCGAAGTCCGTTGGTAAATGCTACTATATAGAAAACGACCCGGAAGGGGTTGCTCTATGGCAATTCGCAAGACGCCGTCCGCCTTTTCCCCGTTTCTCAGGCAGTCCGCTCCGCGCGCCCTGCTCGCCGGATCCGCCATCTCCCGTTTTGGCGACGCGCTCGATACCGTCGCCTTCGGATGGCTGGTCTACCGCTTGACGGGCTCCACCCTGCTCATGGGCATGCTCTATACGGTCAACGCCCTGCCGAATCTGGTCTTCGGGCTCGTGGGCGGCGTGATTGCCGACCGCTACCCGACGGGCCGCACGGTCGCCTGTCTTCATGCCGCGCGCGGCCTACTCGTGATATGGATCGCCGTGCTGGCTTTGCTAAACCGCTGCCCAGTCTACATGCTGTTCGTCTTTACCGCGCTGAACTCTACCTGTGAGGCCTTGAGCGCCCCTGCCGTGCAAAAGCTGCCCACTCTGCTAATACCGTCCGATTCACTGGGCGCCTATCTGGGGATATTGCAGGGCGCGCAGACGGGGGCGGAGCTGTGCGGATACGCGCTGTCGGGGGCCGTCATCGCGCTGGCCGGCACGAGCGGGGCGTTGTTCATCGATGCCGCCACCTTCTTGTGCAGCGCGCTCCTGGTCCTATTCGCTTGGCGGCGCACACCCAAATCGCATGCGGTCGCCCAGGACGATGCCGCCCCCGCTATAAGCCGCGCCTATCTCACCGAGGGCTTTCGCTATATGCGCGCCTGCCCGCCGCTGCTCCCGCTCGCCCTGTATGCCGGGTTTATCAACCTCATGCTGGCGCCCTTCAACGCGCTCAACGTCGTGTATGTGAGCGACGTGCTCGGACGCGGGCCGGAGACAGTCGGTCTCATGGGCATGCTGTTCATGGCAGGCACCTTGCTCGGCGGGCTATGTGCCGCGCTGCTAAGCGGCTCGCTAGCCCCGCGGCTTCGCCTCACACTGGGCATCTCCCTGCTCGGCATCGGCTATACGCTGCTGCTCCTGCCGCCCCTGCTGCCCGCGGCGATGGCGCTCCCCTGCACGCTGATTGCCTGCGTGCTGGCCGGCCTGGGCCTGCCCATCGCCTCCACGACCCTGCAGGCGACGCTGCTTAGCGCGACGCCGCCGGGCTTGCGCGGCCGGACAAGCGCCATCCTGCTCGTCCTTTCCTGCGCGGCCATGCCGCTGGGCAGCGCCGCCGCCGGCATGCTGGGCAGCGCGCTGGCCCTGCCGCTGCTTTTCGGTCTGTGCGGCCTGGTCGTGCTGCTGTGCGCGCTGCCGCCGATGCTCCTACGCACGCTCCGGCGGATGGATACGATACAGCCTGTCGATCCGCCGCTTCAGGGCTAAACCGGGCCGCCGCGCAATCACCGCATCGACAAACCGCCCCATGGAGACGGAGGCCAGCCGGACGATTGCCGGTCGCCGTCTCCATGAGGCGGTTGTTTTTATATTCTTTGTGCCGTCGGCCTCTTTACTTGCTCAGCGCGTAAGCCGCCGCGTTTTCACCCGCGATCTTGCCCCAAACGACGCAGCTGGTGTTCGCCAGGCCGCCGATATTCGCGCTGCCGCCGACGTTCGCGCCGCCGGTCAGCTCGCCGCACTGGTACAGGCCCGGGATGGGCTCGTGATCCTGATTCAGCGTCTGTGCATCCGCGTTCATCAGCGGTCCGCCCTTGGTGAGCATCACGTACGGGCAGGTCTTGAGCGCATAGAACGGGCCCTCAAGCTTTACCATCGTATCCGCCGCGCGGCCGAAATCCTTATCTTCTCCGGCTTCTACGTAGCCGTTGTACTTTTCGACGGTCGCCGCCAGGCCCGTCGCGTCGATGCCGGCGTTCTTTGCCAGCTCCTCGAGCGTCTCGCCCTTGAATACGCAGTTGCCCGCCGCGAGCAGCTCGTCAAAGTAAGCCCAGCCTTCGTCCGGCTTGCCGGAGAAGCCGCCGCCCACGCTCAGGATCGGGTCTTGCGTGTCGCGCATCTCCTGGGTCAGGATCATGTACACAAGGTTTTCCGGCGCGCCGGCGTAAGCCGCCTTGCGCTCGCTATCCAAGCTGTCCAGCTCCTTGACGATACGGCTGCCGGTATTGTCGACCCAGATAACGCCCGGGTATTTTACAGAGGCTGTGCACGATACGTCAAAGCCGCCGACCGGGACGCCGCCCGGATATGCGGGTAAATAATCCATGTTGTTGAAGACCGCGCCCGCCTTCTCGGCGAACTTATAGCCGTCGCCTGTGACAAACGAGGGCGACATGGTCAGCACGTTCTCGTAGTTGTAGCGGTGCAACAGCTCTTCGTTGTGGCCGTAGCCGCCCGTCGCGAGGATCGTGGCCTTCGCGCGGTACTCGGTTCCGTCCGTCAGCACGACGCCCTTTACCGCGCCGTCCTCGACGATGATATCCGCGGCTTGCGTCTCGAGCATCAGTGCGATGTTGCCCTTTTCCACATGCGCCTCGATCAGGGGCTTCACCAGCTCTACCATGGCCGTTCCGCCGCCCTGTACGCGGTACTCGCGCGGGACGTTGAACGCGTCATAAGAAGAGGACATCTTCGGCTGGCGGTCTCCGAAATCCGCGCCCAGGCTATCCAGCCAATCGATCGCAGCCGCCGCGCGCTCGGTATGCTTTCTCGTCAGCTCTTCGATGTTCGTGCCGCCGCCCATGCGCAGGATGTCGGCCTGGAAATTCTCCGGGGAATCCTCGACGCCCGCTTCGATCTGCATTTTGGCGCCCGCCGCGGAGGTCGTGCCGCCCGCAAAGCGGATGGAACCGCCCATGGCGTTGTTCTTTTCGATCAGGTAGACCTTCGCGCCGTTTTCCGCCGCCTCCAGGGCCGCGTTCATGCCGGAGAAACCGGCGCCGATGACGATGACGTCGGGATCTTCAAAGGCCGGCTTTGCAGCTTCCGGCTCAGCAGGGGCCGGCGCCAACGCCTCCAGCGTAACGCCCGCCTGGCTGAGCGCGTCGGCCGCCGCCGCAAGCACCGCCTCGCTGGTAACCGTTGCGCTGGCGACCGCGTCCACATCGACGCTGTTTTGCGCGACCATCGCCTCCGGCAGCTGTTCCAGAGCCATGCTGCCGATGCCCGCCGTCTCGCTGGCGCCTTCCGCCTTCACAGCGGTGAGCTTACCATCCTCAAGGGTCAGCGTCACGGTGACGTCTCCGCCAAAGCCCTTGGCCGTTGCGGAATAATCCTCCGCCATAACCGTCGTGCCCAAGCACAATGCCAGCGCAAGCGCCAGCAGCACGCTCAGGCTCTTCTTTGACTTCATCCTGTCATACCTCCTCATATCGCCGGCGCCAAGCCGGCCTGATGTGCATATTATAAAGCCTAAAGGTATATGAAGGTCAACAGGGTTATGATATTTATTTGTCAGAATCGATCGGAAACCAAAATTCGCCGTAGCTTATGGCCCCTTCCTTTGCGCCAGCATTCCATAGCGTATAAGCGAGCGCCGGCCCCGCTAAGCGATAACCGCGGCGTTCGAGCTCCTCGCAGCCTTCGCGCATGCGCATAGGAAGCTCGCCCAGGGGCGGCCGCCAACGCATCACGGTATACAGGCAGGCCTGGGCGGGGATCTGCTCGATTCCCTGCAATTCCGGCACGCCGAGAAAGGCCGCGTTGTCCGCATCTACGACGAAGCCCATGTCCGGCTGCTGTGCCGCGTACACGTCGTCCGGCTGATAACGCGTCATCCATCGCACGAGCGGCAACCACTCCGCCCACATGCCCGCCTGTTCCATGGCCTTGGGCTCGGGCCGCTGCGCGCCCGCACGCTTGACGATCATGGTATAGGCAGCCTCCCGCTCCCGCTCTTCATAGCAGCCGATGCGCGCTTTCAGCTGCTCCAGCAGGTCGGCCGTAGCGCGCAGCCGCTCCACGATGCGTCGCTGCATCTCGGCCTGATGCGCCAGCGTCTTCGCGCGCGCGTCGAGCATCTTCGCCATCGCCTCGCCGTCCTCGCAACTGAGGATATCCGCGGTCTGCGCGACGGTGAAGCCGCAGTTACGGCATTTACGAAGGCTCATAAGCAGATCCATGCTCACGTCCGAATACTGCCTATAATTCCCGTCCCCTGTCCGCTCGTGCGTCAGGATGCCGTATTGCTCATAAAAGCGAAGCGTCTGCGGACTGATCCCCAGCATCTTCGCCGCCTCATGAATTTTATATCGCATGCATTCACCCCATCGGTTCTATTATAAACGATTTGTGGGGAATTTGCATCTGTTTTGAAGGTCACTGCATGCATTCTGAGCTTTTCATGTCGTCCATGCGTTCCTGGTGCTGTAAATCCTTTGCGCTGTAGGCCATGATTTAGGCCACCATGGACACCTATCACCTTTACCCAAGCAAGCGGGCGGATGTTGTCATCAAGCTGGACATACTCATGGTGATTCACAAAATGGCGCCAACAAAGAGAAAAATCCTTGCAAACCCGCACAAATGCAGGATTTGCAAGGATACAAGACCCATCCCCACCAGATGCCCATCATTTTCCATAAAGTGTCTTTTATGGTTCCAGTTGGATTCGGCCTTTATCCGGAGCAACACGCATCTCCGATATGATGTAATTGCGAAAAGCGTCTGTCATTGAAATACCGGTTAATGTTTCGTCAAATTTCCCCTCCGGAAAGGTCCCCTGGATATATGAGACGGTGTACAGCACGTCCGCCTGCAATTTACCTCCGTCCTCCATGGTCACATCGGAGACCCGACTTCCCTCGTCCTTGCCCAGATGATATGTGATCTTTAACCCTGAGACGGCAAAGGGGTGGAACCGGCCCGGCCCGCTATCCCGCTGCTCCTGTTCCGACGTTGCTCCATGCTCCAGCAGTGACAGCAGCTCATCCCCCGTCACGGAAATGCGTACGCTTGTGAAAGGGGTGTCCATCTTGACCTGCGTCATACGGATGATATCGTCTTCGGTGACGGGACCCTCGTACAGCTTTGTCCGGACTCCCCCCACAGGATCGAACCCGTTTACCTCGGATAGGCCTATGAGGGCAATATCCGTGCCCGCCGCTGCGCGCAGGGCGTCCGCCTTTAAGCAGCCCGACTGCAAGATGGTGAAATCCGACTCGGCCTCTCCCAGCGCCTGTACCGGCGGGGGCCCCTGCTCTAACAGCAGGCCGCATTTCCTCAGGATCTCCCCGCTGTCCGTCTCTCCCCGGATGAAGGCCGCGATCTCCGTCTCCAGTACAGGGGAAAACATATCGTATGTGGGCCGCATGATATAGCGCCCGCTGGCGATCTGCGTGCGGATCTCCTCCAGCACCGGGTCGTCCGGGATTTCCGCCCCGATCGTGGCGGGCATCATACCCAGCCCGTCCTCCACCAGCAGTGCCTGCCCCTCTTCGGAGGCGATAAAATCCATAATCTCCATCGCGGCATCCAGTTTATGCTCATTACCGGGCTGCTTCAACGCCTGGTTCGCGCCGAAATAAAACCCCAGATTTAGAAGCCAGCCCTGGCCGTCCGTCATGCTGAAATGGGGCAAAAAGCAAAACGTATCCCCGCCGCTATCGTTAAGCAGCCGGATGTGGTCGATCTCCCCGCTGCCGATCGCCACCTCCCGGCGGGCCATTGCCTCCAGATTCTCGTTAAACGGGACGTCGATGTCCTCCGGCCGGACCGCCCCAATCTCAATCATGCGCCGCATATCCTGAAAGGCGGTCTCCATGGGATCCAGCGGGACTTTTTCCCCCGCCATGAGTTTGTTGTGCCAGTTCTGGCCGTTCACCTGTGTCAGGGTATCCAGCGCGGAAAAGACGCAGTACTGATAGACCTGATAGCTCTGGGATGCGGAGCCAAAATAACTGTTCCGAAAGCCCCGGATCCCGGTTCGGTCGATCTCCTGGCACAGATCCAAAAGCTCCTCATAGTTTTCGGGGACCGTCCAACCGTTCTCATCAAACAGGGTCTGGTTATAGACATTGCAGTTGAAGCTCAACGGCCCCGGGATCAGGCTGATATGTCCATATTCGTCCGTCTGGAGCACGCTCGCGTTGAAACGGGCGGGAAACGCCTGCGTAGACAGGTCTATCAGCCGGTCGGACAGGTCGACCCGGGGGATATGCCCTGCCTTCACCATAAGAATATCGCCAAAATCTCCGTTCTCCACGCGGGCGATATGCTCGCTGATCCGGTATTGCCCCGTATAGCAGTCCTGCACCAGCCTGACACCGGGGAACCGCTCCTCCACCGCCGCCGCAAAATGATCCAGACCGGAATTGCATGTAATTGTAATGATCAGCCGATCCGTATCGGACCGCGGGAGCCCCAACAAATCGCCGTCCAGGCCGGCCGACGGTGCCGAGCAGCTCCCGAGAATGCCCAGCACGGCCAGCAAACACGCGACCGCGGACAGCCTTTTTTTATTGTTCATGTCTACTCCGTTCTTGTCTTGCTGTGTTCGTGTATTTCCGAACTTCCTTCAGAATAGCATTGATGTCCAAGGGCTTAGCAAAATGCGCGTTCATTCCCGCGCGCTTCGCCCGCTCAATATCCTCAGCGAAGGCGTCTGCCGTCATCGCGAAGATCAATACCCAACCGGCGTCGGCCCGTTCCATGCTCCGGATGGCCTTTGTCGCCTCATATCCATTCATGATGGGCATCTGGATGTCCATAAAAATCATGCAGTAATAGCCGTCCGGCGAAGTTCTGAAGCGCTCCACCGCCTCCTGCCCGTCGTGGGCCACATCCACCGCCGCGCCCGTAAAGGACAGCAACTCCCGCGCGATCTCCAGATTGATCTCATTGTCGTCCACCAGCAGGAGCCGTTGACCTGATAGCGCGTCCGCATCCAGCTCCTCCTCCGGCTGATCACCGTCACAGTGAAAGTAGTATCTTTGAATATTGTGATAGAGGGTCGACTTGAAGAAGGGCTTCTGGATAAACCCGTCGATCCCTGCCTCGCCCGCTTCCAGCTCTATGCCGGACCAGTCATAGGCACTGATAATCAAAATCGGGACCTCCCGGCCCACGACCTCACGCAGCTCCCTCGCCGTGTCGGTCCCATCCAGATCCGGCATCCGCCAGTCGAGGAAGATAAGATCGTAGCCGTCCCCATCTTCAGCGGCCTCCTCGGCCTTTTGGACCGCCTCTCTGCCCCCGTAAGCGACATCTGCCCGCGCGCCCAGCTCCCTCAGATAGCCGCACGCCGAACGGCAGGTGTCCGGATCGTCGTCGGCCACCAGTACACGGAGATCCGGAAGCCTCATCTCCTCTGGCACGCCCGCAATGGGGAAATCCACCTCCACTGTAAAGACCGTTCCTCTGCCCGGCTCGCTCTCCACCGAGATGGAGCCGCCCATCATCGTAACGATCATCTTGGTAATGGCCAGCCCCAGACCGCTCCCCTCGATCTTGTCGATCTTGCTATCCCGTTCTCTGGTAAACGAGGCAAACAGGTCCTTCTTAAATTCGGGGGATATCCCGATCCCCGTATCCGCCACTTGAAACACGAGGTGGGCCAGCTTGCCATCCTCAGCGGGCGCCTCCGTCACATCCAGGCTGATGCTGCCGCCCTCCGGCGTGAACTTCACCGCGTTCCCCAACAGATTGATCATGACCTGGTTCAGGCGGAGGGCGTCGAAAATTAGGCTCTCATGCCGGATGTTGTGAAGCCGGATATTAAAAATCTGCTTTTTCCGTGAAACGGTGGGCTGGGTGATGCTCACTAGATTCTGCATCAGTTCAACCAGCGATGCTGTATCCTGATTCAGCGCCATTTTACCGCTTTCAATTTTGGACATGTCCAGGATATCGTTGATGAGACCCACCAGCAGCTGGCCGGATAGGTCGATCTTTTTTAGGCAGTCCGCCACCTTATCAGGCTCATCGATGTGATCTCGGGCGATTTTTGTCATCCCGATGATGGCATTCATCGGCGTGCGTATATCATGGGACATGTTGGAGAGGAACCGGCTCTTCGACTGATTGGCGCTCTCCGCGGCTTTTCGCGCCGTCTCCTCCGCCTTGAGCACCTTTCGGGTTGAATCCGAATAGAGTAGGATGAAGGCGATTACGATCAGGGCGCCAACCAAAAACATGCAAGAAAATGTAACCATAGACGATCGCATCAAACGACCACTGACCACATCCACGGGCACCATCGTGATAAGATGCCAGTCGTCCACGCTCACAGGCGTATGGTTGAGGTAATATTCTTGGTCCTCCAGGTGTACCGTCATCAACTCCTGCTGGCCGCTACGTATATTGTTACGAAGCGCGTCAAGGGAGCCGCGGCTGAACTGCGCCTCTCCCAGGCTGTTAATCAAATTATATCCGGCAATGGCGTTTTTCTGGCCGGAGCGAAACAGGGTGACGCCGTCCTGATGCATAATATACATCAAGACTTCCCCGCCGTAAGCCTGGATGTTCAGCATATCAAACAGATTCTGGCTGTTGTAGACCACGCCTAGCGCACAGGCGTTGACCCCTTGAATGTTCTGCCGTTCAATTGGGATCAAAAAAATCAGTTTATCCTCCGCGGCAAATACATTGTCAAGTATGACCGGCTGTCTGTCCGTGAGCAGATTGGCCGTGACCTCTTTGCTGGAAAGCAAGGAAACGGATTTCTCGCCGTCGTAGTACATGGCATCCTCATCCACAAGGCAGAGGGAGTCAAATCCGAATTCCTCTTTTTTGTCTTGAATATAGCCGTTCATAGCCGCCCAATCGGCGCCCGGCAGATCGGCAAAGTACCTGTAAAACACATCCAACATGTTCCACTGGCCCCGGGACTGCTTTCCGATTGACGACGCAATCTGTTCGGATAGCTCATCAAGATGCTGGGAACCCTCCTCGTATGCGGTTCGGCGAACCAGCATGGCATTGGAGATAAGCGTGATGATCACAATGACCCCGAACCCTGTGACCATCATTTTTTTCCAGGATTTTATCAGATACTCTTTCATCGCACCATGTCCAATCTATATTCTTCAATCTATCAAAGTCCATCATTTTTTATAAATATATTCTGTGTTTTACGTAGATAACACTTGTTGTACATAGAAAGATATTTAGTGCGCCTTATCTGCCTAAGACGCATTAAAATAACTCCCGATTGTCGCCCTGTTGTATGGGGATAGTATATCACAAAACTTTACATAAATCTACTTCTATTATCGTTCAACAGGACTCATATACGTTGGCCGCAAGCATCAGGTAATGCAGTCGACGGCGACTTATACAAAAAAGCTCTGCCCCCGTTTTGTTTGGTATGCTCCCTCTATGAGAGACAGAGAAAAAGAAAACTGTCAAACATAGGGGGAGCATTTTATGGGACATAAGCAAAAATTGAGTGTAGAAGAAAAGGTAGAAGTAATACGCGGATACCTCAAAGGGG